>NZ_CP012914.1:2332500-2632500 GCF_001315015.1 Azospirillum brasilense
GCGACGCTTCAGCACACCGGCAACGGCTGGGTCTTCTCGGCCCAGGGCGGCGGCTGGGAGTTCCCGGTGTTCTGGACGGTGCTGCTCGGCGTGCAGGCCTTGCTGGGCGACGGCGCCTTCGCCCTGAAGCTGCCGACCGCCGGCCGCGACACCCTTCAGAGCCGGCTGGCCTGACTCCAACACAGGAACTGACGCACAAATACTGACGAGCGGCGCGCGGGCGGGCACCGGCCCCCAGCGCGCCGCCGCTTTTGTGTGGCAGGCGGACCGGACCTGAGGCGATATGCCCCTTCCTCTTCTTCTCCGGGCTCCCATTTGCTAGACAAGCCGGAGACCTAGCGGAGACCGTAATGCCCGTTTCGACCACCTCGCAACCTGACGTGCTGACCCTGCTGGACGATCTGATCCGCAAGGCGAAGGGCGCCGGGGCCGACTCCGCCGACGCCGTGCTGTTCGACAGCGCCTCCCTGTCGCTGAGCCAGCGTTTCGGCAAGACGGAGAAGCTGGAGCGGTCCGAGTCGGGCGATCTGGGGCTGCGCGTCTTCATCGGCAAGCGGCAGGCCATCGTCTCCTCCACCGACCGCAGCGCCAAGGCGCTGGACGAACTGGTGGAGCGCGCCGTCGCCATGGCCCGCGTGGTGCCGGAGGACCCCTTCTGCGGCCTCGCCGACCCGGAGCAGATCTACACCACGCTGCCCGACCTCGACGTGTGCGACCCGTCGGAGCCCTCGGCCGAGCTGTTGATCGAACGCGCCCGCATCGCCGAGGAGGCCGCGCTGGCGATCGAGGGCGTCACCAACTCCGAAGGCGCTGACGCGGGGTGGAGCCGCTCCACCATCGCCATCGCCGCGTCCAACGGCTTCACCGGCAGTTACGGGGTGTCGCGGCAGTCGCTCTCCGCCTCGGTGCTCGCCGGGACGGGCACGGGGATGGAGCGCGACTACGATTACGACAGCAAGGTCTACGGCTCCGATCTGCGCGACCCGGCGTCGATCGGGCGCGAGGCCGGCGAGCGGGCCATCCGCCGCCTGAACCCGCGCCGGGTCAAGAGCTGCAAGGTGCCGGTGGTGTTCGACCCCCGCGTCTCCCGCGGGCTGCTGGGCCATCTGACCGGCTCGATCAGCGGGCCGAGCATCGCGCGCGGCACCAGTTTCCTCAAGGACAAGATGGGGCAGCGGATCTTCGCCGCCGGCATCACCATCGTCGACGACCCGCATGTGAAGCGCGGCCTGCGTTCCCGCCCCTTCGACGCGGAGGGCATCGCCACCACCCGCCGCAACCTGATCGAGGACGGGCACCTGACCACCTGGCTGCTCGATCTGCGCTCGGCCCGCCAGCTCGGCCTGTCGACGACCGGTCACGCGGCGCGCGGCACCTCCGGCCCGCCGGGCCCGGCCCCGGCCAACGTCTACATGGCCCCGGGCGCCAAGAGCCGCGACGAGCTGCTGGCCGAGATCCCCAACGGCTTCTACGTGACGGAGCTGATGGGGACGGGCGTCAACGGGGTGACCGGCGACTACAGCCGGGGTGCGGCCGGCTATTGGATCGAGAACGGCCAGATCGCCTATCCGGTCACCGAACTGACCATCGCCGGCAACCTGAAGGAGATGTTCCTGAACCTGGAGCCGGCCAGCGACCTGGAACTGCGCTTCGGCATGGACGCCCCGACCATCCGCATCGACGGGCTGACCATCGCGGGCCAGTGACCGCAACGGGCGAGGCGTCTTGCGGCGCCTCGCTCCTCACCCGAACCCGCCGGCCTGCAAGCCGGGACGGGATATCAGACCGTCACGCTCATCGGGCCGCCGGCGCCGCGCACCGACAGGTTGGGCAGGAAATCCCGGAACAGTGACAGGCTCTTCAGGTCGGTCACGTAGCCCGTGCCCTCGCCGCCCATCGTCTTTCCACCGATGCTTTTCATCACATCGGCGGTCTGAGCGCCCTGGGCCTCCAACGCGTCCTTCAGCACCGAGGCCAGCGCGCTGCCGTTGCCCAGCCGCTCCATCTTCCCGCCGGTTTCCTGAATCGTTTTCTCGTAGCTGTACTGGAGCGCGGCCCGCTGGACCGACCAGTTGACCGACTCCTTCTCCTCCTGGCTGGCCTCGTCGAGGAACTTCACCCCGGCGCGGTAGGCGGCGGCCTTGTCGGTGCCGAGAGGGTCGGCGGCGGCCATCGCCTCCTTCTGCTGGCGGGCCATGATGGATTGCGCAGCCTCCTGCTCGTTCTTGGAGAAGGTCCCGTCCTTGTTGCTGGCGATGGCGTGAAGGCTGCGCCGGTCGAAGCCGCCGAACAGCCGCTCCACGTCCTTCCCATTGGGGTCGGAGTAGTTCACCCCCTTGCCTTCCTTCGCCATGGCCGTGTAGGTGGCGTCCAGCGAGTCACGGGCGTCCTGGATGACCTTCGCAAAGCCCTGGAGACCCGGAGTCTGGCTGGTGGTCAGCACCGTGGTGGGCGGCGGCGGCAGGCCGGCGGCCTCGGCCTCCTCCTTGGCGGAGGGCTCGTAGTCTTTGCCCCCTGGGAAGCTCTTGTCGACCTCACCACGCCCGATACCGGGAATGTTCACGTCCGCGGCGTACTGCGCGAGACCATTCGCGTAGAGCTTCCCCTCGAAGCCCAGGTCATACATCAGCTTGGCGGCGGCCTTTCCCTTTTCGTTGTCCGGCGACAGCAGCCCACCCTCGCCGCCTTCCGCTTCCGCGCCGAAATCCAATTTTTCGAACGCCTCCTCTCCCTTCGTCGCGAAATACCTGAAGGCATTCCCCTTGATCTTGTTCGGGTCGCCACCGACGGTCTCCATAATCTCGCGGTCGATGTCCGCCGACTCCGCGCGGAAGAGGGCATTGGCCGGAGCCATCGCCGCTTGGAACGCCTCGGTGTCCTCGTCCTTTCCGAAGGCGTCGTAAGCGGCGGTCCGCGCCTCGTTCAGGGCCGACATGGCCTTGTCCATGCGCTCCGTCTTGATCTTGAAGGCCTTTTCAGCCGCCCCGAGCTTCTCCTTCCATTCCTTGTCCTCCTCGTCCTCGGGCCGCTCCTTGATGAAGCGGTCCTTCACGGCGTTGGTCGCCATCTGGCGCAGCCCCAGCGCCACGTCCTTCTCGGTCATCTTGCCGGACTTGACGAAGTCTTCCAGCATCGCGCGGCCCTTGGAGCCGATGGACGCGAAGACCTTGCCCGCCACGCCGGTCAGCGACTTCGCCAGTCCGCTGAGTTCCACGCTGTCCTCGCCCTTCAGGGCGGCCAGGGCCGCGGAGCCTGCGGAGGACCCGGCGTCGGAGGCCGCCTTCCAGGTCCCCTCCGCCTCGGCGGCGCCCCCTGTGGGCTTCCATTTGGTGGCGGTCGCGGTGGTGCTGGCCGTGGTGGCCGAAAACAGGGCGTTGATCGACGTGGACATGGCTTCCCCCTTGCGGTCCCGCCTGGGCCGCGGGGCCTTAATACTTAGAGACCGAAGTAATTATTGAATGTTCCCAAATAATTTTCCCAGGAGACCTGTTAACGGACTCTTAAAACAGTGTTAGCGCGCCAGCACCGGCAAGACCCAGGGGGCCAGCGCGATCTCCACCGGTAGACGGGCGATCACGTCGCCGTCTCCCTGCACGGGCTCCTCCGCCGGCCCATCGATGACCACACGCCGGGCCGGCAGGATGCGGTAATCGGGAAAATGTGGCAGCCGACCGGCGGTGACTCCCCAAAGATAGCGCAGGGCGTTCCCCCGCCCTGCCCGCGGAAACAGGCAAACGTGCAGCCGCGGGTCGGTCAGCCTGGCTTCGGGCGCGCAGACAAAGCGCCCCCCGTAGAAATGCCCCTTGGCGACGATCACGGAGGCGACCTCCGCCGGCTCCGCGCCATCCACCGCCACGCGGTAGGGGCCGCCACCGCCAGCGGCGATCCGGGCCAGCGTTTCCACCGCGTAGGCGCCCTTGCCGATCAGCCGCTTCAGCCGCGTGTCCACCCCCTCCACGACGCGGGCGTCCAGTCCGGCGCCGGCCATCATGGCGAAGGCGCGGCCATTCGCCACACCCAGATGCACGGGCAGCGCGCGCCCTTCCGCCAGCACCCGCGCCACGCCTGCCGCATCCAGGGGCAGGCCCAGTTCATGCGCCAGCACGTTGGCGGTGCCCAGCGGCACGATGCCCAAGGGAATCGTCGTCTCCCCGCCCCCGCGCGCGCCCAGCCCGTTGACCACCTCGTTGATGGTGCCGTCGCCACCCGCCGCGACCACCGCGTCGAAGGCGCCGGGCGCCACCGCGCGAGCCATCGCCTCCGCGTCGCCACGCCCGCCGGTGGCCCAAAGCGTCACCGCCGCCCCGTGGCGCTGCTCCAGCAGTTCCAGCGCCGCGCCCAGACGGCGCGCGCGCCGGGCGCCGGCCACCGGATTGTGGATGACCAGAAGACGCCGCCGGGGCGCTGCAGCCGGATCGGACGTCTCAGGCACCGGCTCGCCTCCATCCGCCACATTGCCCCCCAATATGACCATCCTGTTTCAGTTTTGATAAAGTCATTTTGCGCCTTTGTTGCGTCTACAAGAAGTCTTGCCGAAATCATCTTCCCAAATAGATGCGAGCACTTGAAATCATTGTCAAGACAATGCCCTGCGGATATAGGGAAAGCGTTTCACCGAAACCTTGCCGGAACGGCGATGGAGCGGGGTATGAGCGCATCACGCGACGTCAAGCAGTACCGCAGCATCTGGATCTCCGACGTCCATCTGGGAACGCGGGGATGCAAGGCGGAGTATCTTCTCGATTTCCTGAAACACAACGAGTCCGACCACCTCTATCTCGTCGGCGACATCGTGGACGGCTGGCGTCTGCGCAAGACGTGGTACTGGCCGCAAGCGCACAATGACGTGGTGCAGAAGATCCTGCGCCGGGCGCGCAAGGGCGTGCAGGTCTATTACATCCCCGGCAACCACGACGAGGCCGCCCGCGACTACGCCGGCCTGCAGTTCGGCGGCGTCCAGGTGGTCGAGGAGATGATCCACGTCACCGCCGACGGGAGGCGGCTCCTGGTCACCCATGGCGACCGCTTCGACGTGGTGGTGAAGTACGCCCGCTGGCTGGCCTTCATCGGCGACAACGCCTACGTGGTCCTGCTCCAGGCCAACACGTTGTTCAACTGGGTCCGCCGCAAGCTGGGCTTCCCTTACTGGTCGCTGTCCGCCTTCCTGAAGCACAAGACGAAGACGGCGGTCGAGTTCATCGGCAACTACGAGACCGCGCTGGGCGACGAGGCCCGACGCCGCAAGGTCGACGGGGTCGTCTGCGGTCACATCCACACCGCGGAAATCCGCGACATGGAAGGAATCCTCTATTGCAACGACGGCGACTGGGTCGAGTCCTGCACCGCCTTGGTCGAGCATCCCTGCGGCCGGCTGGAGATCATCGACTGGGCGGCGGACATCCGCCGGCGCACCGCAACGACGCTGCCCGCCCGCATCCCGGCCAAGGAGAAGACGGAGAAGGAGAAGGCGGCCAAGGAGTCGGTTGCGGCGTGAACATCCTGATCGTCTCCGACGCCTGGTTCCCCCAGGTCAACGGCGTGGTGCGCACCATCGGCACCGTCCGCGCCGAGCTGGAGGCCATGGGCCACAGGGTCGAGGTGATCGGCCCCGACCGCTTCCGCACCGTGCCCATGCCCACTTATCCGGAAATCCGGTTCGCGCTGGGCGCGGGGCGGCGGTTGGCCGCGATGATCGACGCGCTGTGCCCCGACTGCATCCACATCGCCACGGAAGGGCCGCTGGGCTTCGCCGCCCGGCGCTACTGCCTCGGCCGCGGCAAGCCCTTCACCACCGCCTACCACACCCGCTTTCCCGAATATGTGCGCGATCGGGCGCCGGTGCCGCTGGCCCTCAGCTATGCGGTGGTGCGCCACTTCCACAGGCCGTCCTCGGCGGTGATGGTGGCAACGCCCTCCATCGAGAGCGACCTCGCCGCCCGCGGCTTCACCAACATCCGGCGCTGGACGCGCGGCGTGGACACCGAGCTGTTCCGCCCCCGCGCCAAGGAGTTCCTGGCGCTGCCCCGCCCCATCGCCCTCTATGTCGGGCGCGTGGCGGTGGAGAAGAACCTGGAGGCGTTCCTGAAGCTCGACCTGCCGGGCAGCAAGCTGGTGGTCGGCGACGGCCCGGCCCGCGCGGAGCTTCAGCAGAAATACCCGGACGTCCATTGGGCCGGCGCCCGCCATGGCGAGGAGCTGGCCCAGCATTACGCGGCGGCGGACGTCTTCGTCTTCCCGTCGCGCACCGACACCTTCGGTCTGGTGCTGCTGGAGGCGCTGGCCTCGGGCGTGCCGGTGGCGGCCTATCCGGTGCCCGGCCCGCTGGACGTGGTCGACGGCTCCGGTGCCGGCTGCCTGGACGAGGATCTCAAGGGGGCGATCGAGCGCGCCCTGAGCATCCCACCGGAACAGTGCCGGGACTATGCCTTGAACTTCTCCTGGCGGTGCTCCGCCGAGCAGTTCCTGGCGAACCTGCGCCCATTCACCTGAGGACGACATGGAGCGGGGCCGGCGCACGACCGGCCCCGCCCATTCCGATCACGCGGCACGGATGCGCTGCATGAACAGGTCCACGCTCTCGCGCAGGCGGTCGGACTCACGGTGCAGGTTGCCGGCGGACCCCAGCACCTCCTCGGCGAGACTCCCGGTTTCCGACGCCCCCCTGGTCACCGCCCCGATGGTGTCGGTCACGCTGCGGGTTCCGCGGGCGGCCTCCTGAACGTTGCGGACAATCTCCTGGGTGGCGGCGGTCTGCTGCTCCACCGCGGCGGAGACGGTGATGACGATGTCGTTGATGCTGCCGATGGTGGCGCCGATGCCGCTCAGCGCCTCGGCGGAGCCGCGCGCGACCTCCTGGATGCTGGCGATCTGGATGGAGATATCCTCGGTCGCCTTGGCCGTCTGGTTGGCGAGGTTCTTGACCTCCTGCGCGACCACGGCAAAACCCTTGCCGGCCTCGCCGGCGCGGGCCGCTTCGATCGTCGCGTTTAGGGCCAGCAGGTTGGTCTGCCCGGCGATGCTGTTGATGAGTTGGAGCACCGCGCCAATCTTTTGCGCCGCGTCGACCAGCCCATTCACCGTGGCGTTGGTCCGCTCCGCCTCGGCCACCGCGCCGCGGGCGACCTGCGACGACTGGGCAACCTGCCGGCTGATCTCGGCAATGGAACTGGTGAGCTGTCCGGACGCGGCGGCGACCGTCTGCACGTTGGCGGACGCCTGCTCGGCGGCCGCGGCGACGGCGAGCGACTGGCGGTTGGTGGCGGCGGCGATTTGCGCCATCCGCTGGGCGTTGCCCTTCATCTCGTCCGACGCGGCCACCGTGTTGGCGGCGATGCCGCGGACGCTGCTTTCCAGACTGTCGGCGAGCTGGTTCAGAATGGCGCGCTTGCTCTCCTGCTCGGCCGCCGCGTAGGTCTCCAGCAGCACCTCGAGGTCGAGCCAGGCGACGCGCCCCAGCGTGTCGCGCAGGGCTGCGGCCTCCGCCGCCTTCTTCGCTCCGAACAGCGACCGCTGCCCCGCCGCCGCGTCGAGGCCCAACTCGCGGACGATGCCGCTGGACACCGTGTGATGGCAGATGGCCACCGCATAGCCCGGCACGCCATGGTCGTAGAAGGCCTTGGCCAGCCGGTGGGCGGACTCCAGGAAGCCCGCACCGAGGTCGCCCGAGACCACGCGGGTCCAATGGGCGACACGCGCGGCGTGGACGTCGGGCACGGTCAGGGCGTCGCGGATTTCCGGCCACGCCGCGAAGGCGCTGTGCCATTGCTCCAGCAGTTGAGGCAGGCGGTGTTGCGCGAAATCCCGGTTGGCACGCAGACGCGCGATGTCCGCTTCGGTGATGCTGAAGGCCCGGAGCCGGTTTTCCTGGCCGTCACGTTCCTGTACGCCCGCCATGATCGTTATCATCCTGAAATGTTGAAGGCCGGCGCATTGCCCGCCTTCCTCGAAGCTGCCAACGTTTCTACGCCACGAGGATAGCGGTGGATTGCTTCAAAATTATCATAATGGGTCCCAAAATCGTCATACCCTGGTATGCGAACAGGCCCCATCCGGCCATCAGCCTTCCGGCGGGCGCTAGCGCAAAGCCTTACCTCCGCCACAGCCCCCCGTGCTAAAGTGGTGGGGATCGCGGCCGGGAAACTTGGCCGCGTTGGTTTTGTCGGATGGCGTTTCGACCCGCATGCTTCAATCACTCTACCGCGGCTTGACGACCCTCGCCGGGCCGGCGGTTCGTCTGTATCTCGACCGGCGGCTGGCCGCCGGCAAGGAAGACTCCGCGCGCCGGGGGGAACGGTTCGGCACGGCCGCACGCCCGCGCCCGCCGGGTCGGCTGGCCTGGATTCACGCGGCCAGCGTGGGGGAGGCGAACTCCGTCCTCGTCCTCATCGATCGCCTGCTCGACGAGACGCCGGACCTGACGATCCTGATGACCACGGGAACGGTCACCTCGGCGGAGCTGATGGGCCGCCGCCTGCCGGAACGCGCCTTTCACCAGTATGTGCCGGTGGATCTGCCCGCCGCGGTGGACCGTTTCCTCGACCATTGGCGCCCCGATCTGGTGCTGTGGACGGAATCGGAGATCTGGCCCAATCTGCTGGCCGCGGTGCGGGTGCGCGGCATTCCGGCCGCGCTGGTCAACGCGCGCATGTCGGAACGCTCCTTCAACCGCTGGCGCTGCGCGTCGGGCCTGATCACGCCGCTGCTTTCCACCTTCCAGGTCACGCTGGCCCAGTCGGAGGAGGACGCCGACAGGCTGCGCCGGCTGGGCGCGCCGGGGGTCGTCAGCGTCGGCAACCTGAAATTCTCCGCCGAGCCACCGCCCGCCGACCCGACAGCCTTGGCAACCTTGCGCACGGCTTGCGCCGGGCGCCCCATCTGGCTGCTCGCCAGCACCCACCCTGGCGAGGACGAGCTGGCCGCCACGGTGCATGAGGCGCTGGCCGAGCGCCTGCCCGGCCTGTTGACCCTGCTGATCCCACGCCACGCCCACCGCGGCGCCGACATCGCGGCGCTGCTGCGCGGGCGCGGCCTGACCGTCTCGCGCCGCGGCGAAGGCGCCCTGCCCGCCGCAGCGGACGCCGTCCACATCGCCGACACGATGGGGGAGATGGGGTTGTTCTACCGGCTGGCCCCGGTGGTCTGCATGGGCGGCTCCTTCGTGCCGCACGGCGGCCAGAACCCGGTGGAGCCGGCCCTGCTCGGCTGCGCCGTCCTCTACGGCCCGCACATGTGGAACTTCGCGGAGATCACCCGCCAGCTCGAAGCCGCCGGAGGCGCCCTGCCGGTGCCGGGGGCGGAGGCGCTGCCCGACGCGGTCGGTCGCCTGCTGAGCGACGAGGCCGACCGCGCCCGCGTCGTCGCCGGCGCGACGACGGTGACCGAGGGCAACCGGCGGACCGTCGACCGCGCTCTGGCGGCGCTCGCCCCCGTCCTCGACGCCGGACGCGTCCGGCCCGCGGCATGAGGACGCCCGGCTTCTGGTATGGGTCCGGCGGAGCCGCCGGAGCGGCGTTGGGCTGGGCGCTTGCCCCGCTGGGCGCGCTCTACGGGCTGGCCGGACGACTGCGCATGGCGGCGGGACAGCCGGAGCGCGCCGCCGCCCCGGTGGTCTGCGTCGGCAATCTGGTGGCGGGAGGGGCCGGCAAGACGCCGGTCTGCATCGCGCTCGCCGAGGCCCTGCGCGCCCGCGGCATCGCCCCCGCCTTCCTCACCCGTGGTCATGGCGGGCGGGAGGGCGGTCCGCTGGCCGTCGATCTCGCCAGCCACGACTCCGCCGCGGTGGGCGACGAGGCGCTGCTGCTGGCCGCCCACGGCCCCTGCTGGGTGGCGCGCAACCGCGCCGCCGGAGCGCGGGCGGCGGTCGCCGCCGGCGCCGCTGTCCTGGTGATGGACGACGGCTTTCAGAATCCCGGCCTCGCCAAGGACCTGTCGCTGATCGTGGTGGACGGGGCGGTCGGCTTCGGCAATGGCCATCTCATCCCCGCCGGCCCCCTGCGCGAGCCGGTGACGCGCGGCCTGGCCCGCGCCGGCGCCGTGGTCGTGCTGGGCGAGGACCGCGCCGGGGTGGAATGCCGCGTGGCCGGCGCCCTGCCCGTCCTGCACGCCCGCCTGGAACCGGCGGAGAGCGCCCGCGCGCTGGCCGGGCAGGCGGTCCTCGCCTTCGCCGGCATCGGTCGACCCGAAAAGTTCTTTGCGACGCTGGAGGCGCTGGGCGCCCGCGTGGTGGAGCGTGCCGCCTTCGCCGACCATCACCCCTACCGCCCCGAAGAGGTGATGGCGCTGGTCGACCGCGCCACCGCGCTGGGCGCCGTGCCGGTCACCACCGTGAAGGACGCCGTCCGCCTGCCGGAACCTCTGCGCGCCCTGGTCCGGGCGGTGCCGGTGCGCGCCGTCTGGCGGGATCCCGCCGCCCTCGACCGCCTGCTCGCCCCTCTTATGACCGGGCTTCCGACTGGAGTTCCCAATGGCTAAGCCGCGCGGCCCCCTGGTGTCCTGGCTGACCCGCCGGGTCGGTTACCCGCTGGAGGCCGTTCTCGTCCACGGCTTCTGCGGCCTGTTCCGCGCCCTTCCGGTCGACCGCGCCTCGGCGCTCGGCGGCTGGATCGGACGGACGGTCGGCCCGCGCCTTCGCAGCACCCGCACCGCCCGCCGCAACCTGGAGCGCGCCTTCCCCGAGAAAGCCCCCGCGGAGATCGACGCGATCATCCTCGGCATGTGGGACAACCTGGGCCGCGTCATCGCCGAGTACCCGCATCTGGACGCCATCGGCGCGTACGGCCCCGGCGGCCGGACCGAAGTGGTCGGCGGCGAGCACATCGATGCACTACGCGACGACGGCAAGGCCGGCATCCTGGTGTCCGGCCATTTCGCCAATTGGGAAGTGAAGCCCGTCTGCTCCCGCAAGATGGGATTGGAACTGGCGGTGGTCTACCGCGCGCCCAACAACCCCTATGTCGACCGGCTGCTGACCGAACTGCGGGGGGCTGCCGGCGGCACGCACATTCCCAAAGGGCCTGAGGGCGCGCGCACGCTGATCCGGGTGCTGACCAAGGGCGGGCATGTCGGCATGCTGATCGACCAGAAGATGAACGACGGCATGCCCGTCCCCTTCTTCGGGCGCGACGCCATGACCGCCCCGGCGGCGGCGCAGCTCGCCCTGCGGCTGGGCATCCCGCTGGTGCCGGCGCGCACCGAGCGTCTGGATGGCGCGCGCTTCCGCATCACCGTCCTGCCGCCGGTGGAGCCACCAAACAGCGGCGACCGCAACGCTGATGTGCGGATTTTGATGGAGCGCCTGAACGCCCTGTTGGAGCAATGGATTCGCGAGCGCCCCGCCGAATGGCTCTGGCTGCACCGGCGCTGGCCCGACTGACGGAGACTTCCATGCCCCTGCCGCTCGACCCGCATCTGCTTCAGCTCTACCTCGTCGCGGCGCTGGTGCTGACGCTGGCGCCGGGACCGGATTCGCTGCTCGTCCTGTCGCGCAGCGTGATGGACGGCCGCAACGCCGGGGTGGTCGCCACCGCCGGCATCACGCTGGGCAACCTGATCCACGCGCTGCTCGCCGCCGCCGGCATCTCGGCGCTGGTCGCCGCCTCGCCAGCCCTGTTCGACGTGCTGCGCTACGTCGGCGGCGCCTATCTGGGCTGGATCGGCGGACGGGCGCTGTGGAGCGCCCTGCGGAGCGGCTTTGGCCGCCGCCGCGGCGAAGAGGCGGTCACCACCAAGCCCGAGTCGGCCCCGGCACACCGCGTCTTCCTCCAGGCGTTGCTGACCAACCTGCTGAATCCGAAGGTCATCCTGTTCTATCTCGCCTTCGTGCCGCAATTCGTCGCACCGGCGCTCGGCCACGTCGCGCTGCAGATCTTCTTGCTTGGCGCGATCCTCGGCGTCATCGGCGGCCTCTATCTGCTGGGGGTCGCGGCGCTCAGCGCCGGTGCCGCGCGGCGCGCCCTGTCGAGCGCGCGGGTGCGGGCGGTTCTGGACGGCGTCGCGGGGGTGCTCTTCCTGGGTTTCGCGCTGCGCCTTCTGCTGACCGACCGGCGCATCGCCTGACGGCAAATCCGTCAGGCGGGAAAAGACGTTGCGGAGTCAGTGGACGAGCGTGGCCGGGGGTGTCATAGTGCCGCCCGCGTTTAACCGGCCAGCCCGTCCGGCCGAATGGCTTACCGACCGCGAGCGACGATGAGCGAGAAGATCTCCCTGATCACCTGGATGGCGAACATCCACATCCGGTTTGTCACCTGGCGCCGGGGCAACAAGGTCGGCACCGACCGCTTCGGCAACACCTATTACCGCGCCCCGAGCGCGATCGCCGGCGTCAAGGAACGCCGCTGGGTGATCTATGCCGGCGAGCCGGATGCCTCCAAGGTGCCGCCGGAATGGCATTCCTGGCTGCATCACACCACCAAGGAGCCGCTGCCGGAAGGCAACAGCGCCTTCCACAAGCCGTGGCAGAAGGAACATCTTCCGAACCTGTCCGGCTCGCTCCAGGCCTACCGGCCGCCCGGGCACCAATATGCGGGCGGGCAGCGCGTGCGCGCCACCGGCGATTACGAACCCTGGACTCCGGGCTGAGACGCCCGCGCGGTCCCTTAGGAATTCCTCATGCGCCGCAATGTGATTGAAACCGTGCTCGGCGGGGTTGTTCTCGCCGTGGCCGGCTTTTTTCTGGCTTTTGCCTACACCAGTGCCGATTTGCGGAAGGTGAACGGCTACGCCCTCACCGCCAATTTCACCAGCATTTCCGGCCTGCAGAGCGGGGCGGACGTGCGGATCAGCGGCGTGAAGGTGGGCTCGGTCACCGAACTGACGCTCGACCCGAAGAGCTATCAGGCGGTCGTCCACATGTCGATCCACCCCGATATCAAGCTGCCCAAGGACACCGCGGCGGTCATCGCCTCGGAAAGCCTGCTGGGTGGCAAGTTCCTGTCGCTGGAGCCGGGCGGTGAGGAGGACATGCTCAAGCCGGACGGCCGCGTCGAATACACGCAGAGCACCCCCGGCATCGAGCAGCTTCTCGGTCAGGTCATCTTCTCGCTGCAGAACATGAGCAAGCCCGGCCAGGAGGGTGGCGAACCACCGAAGCTCTAAGCGCCGCACACAGAGGCGGCGAACGGAGGGGCCTCGCCAGCCTGTGTGGAAACACGATTCCCGGCACCTGAAGGTTAAGCGACAATGCCCGCAGCGCAAGCTGCGGGCATTGTCATGTCAGGCCACATTGACGGTACGTCGCGCCATAAGGCGACGCTTTTCCCCGAGACACTGGATGGGTTGAACGCACCGGATGCGATGGTCCGGGTGGTGGACGCGGTCGTCGGCACGCCGGATCTGGCGGCGCTCGGCTTTGCCAAAGCCCTGCTTGCAGCCCACCCGAAGCAGCGCCCGGAGATCCCGAGCCGCCTCGCCGGGGCAAACTGACCGCAGCCACTCCTGTAAGCAAGGAATCCCCCGCCCAGGCGGGCCGGGGTTTTCACACAGGCTGCGCAACGCCCTCCTTCTTTTCGTCCGGAGCCAAAGGGGCGCGCCCGGCCCGGCTCATTCCTCGACCAGGACGACCGCGTCGTCGGAACTCTTCATCAGGGCGATGCCGTGCAGGCAGTCGCGCTCGGCCGTGTAGCCCTCGCTGCTGACGGCGATGGTCTCGCCGTTGGCGGCGTGGAAGGTCCAGCGCCATTCGTTGCGGTGATCCTTGTAGACCTTGTACTTGGGAGCCTTGCCGGTGGACATGTTTTCCTCCTCGCCGTTGGTCTGATACGGACGGCGGAGGCGGCACGAATGTGAAGGGTGAACGGTTGCATTCCCGATGCCGCATCACGGACACTCCTTCCAGGCGGCCCCAAAACGAAGCATGCCGAAACGAAGAATGAGGAAACGCACCATGCCCCTGCCCTTTCTGAGCGGACTGCGCGTCATCGACCTCGGCCAGTATCTGCCGGGTCCCTACGCCGCCCAGATGCTGGCCGACCTTGGCGCTGAAGTGGTGAAGGTCGAGGCTCCAAGCGGCGACCCGCTGCGCCAGATGGGCCCCACGGACGCCGACGGCACGACCGCCGCCTACAAGCTGCTGAACGCCGGCAAGACCGTCATCCGCCTGAACCTAAAGGACGACGGCGACCGCCGCGCCTTCGAGACGCTGATCGCCGGGGCCGATGCCCTGGTGGAAAGCTATCGCCCCGGCGTGCTGGACAAGCTTGGGGTTGGCCACGCCCGGCTGCGTGCGCTGAACCCGCGGCTTGTCCATGCCAGCCTGTCGGGCTGGGGCAGCAGCGGCCCCTACGCCCGGCGGGCGGGCCATGACCTGAACTACATGGCGGTCGGCGGTGGCCTGGATTCTTCGGGTACGCCGGACCGCCCCTCGATCAGCCATCCGCCGGTCGCCGACTTCGCGTCGGCCCAACAGGCGGCGCTGGCGGTGGTCGCCGCCCTGTTCGGGCGCCAGCGCAGCGGCGAAGGCTGCTTCCTCGACCTGTCGATCATGGAGACGGTGCTGGGCTGGCAGGGCTTCAACCTGACCGCCGACGCCCGCGGGGAGGTTCCTGACCGCGGCGAGGCGCTGCTGTCCGGCGGAGCCGCTTGCTACCGCATCTACCGCACCGCCGATGGCCGTTTCGCCACCCTCTCGGCGCTGGAGGCCAAGTTCTGGCAAGGCTTCTGCGAGGCGGTGGAGCGCCCCGATTGGATCGCCCGGCAAGCCGACCCGCTGCCCCAAGCCGCCCTGATCGCGGAGGTGGACGCCCTGTTCGCCAGCCGCAGCCTCGCCGACTGGAAGGCGCTGCTCGACCCCGTGGACTGCTGCTTCGAGGCGCTGCCGACGCTGGCGGAGATGCCGGAGCATCCGCACATCGCCGCCCGCGGCCAGATCCGCGTCACGCCGGGACCGGAACCGCTGGTGGAGACCCTGATGGGCCTGCGCGTCGATGGCGGCACTCCGCCCGAGCGCGCCCCCTTGCGCGAGTCCACCGCCGCTGCGGTGCTTGCCGCCTGGAAATAGCGGCTACAGGGCGATGAGGGGCCCACCGCCGTCGCGCGGCGGCCGTGCATCCAGCGGGCCACGGCGGGCGCCCATCAGACTGGCCTTCGACAGGTTCGCCGCCGCGTCGTCACAGCCGCGCAGGTCGGCCGAGGCGAGGTTGGCCATTTCGAAACTGGCACCGGCCAGCCTCGCCCCGGTCAGCCGGGCGCCGCGCAGGTCGGCGGCGGTCAGGGTGGCGCCGGTCAGGTTGGCCGGCCAACTCCGCCCGGTCAGGGTGCCGTCCGGGTTGCGCAAATCCACCATGCCGAGGTCGGCGCCGTGGAGATCCACCCCGGTCAGATCGGCCCCGCTCAGGTTCGCCCCGGTCAGCACCGCCTGGTCCAGCCGCGCCCGGCGCAGGCTGGCCCCGCCGAAATCGGCCAGCGAGAGCGAGGCGTTGGACAGCCGGGCCTCGTCCAGGTTGGCGTTGCGGAACACCCCGCCCGACAGGTCGCAGGCCGTAAGGTCCAGCCCGCGCAGGTCCATCCCCGTGAAATCCGCCCGCAGCCCGGCCCCGCCGCCGCTGTTGATCCACAGGATGTGGGCGTCCAGCACGCTGCGCACCGGCGCCGGCAGGGCGTCGGCGTTCTTCATGTAGACGGCACCGCTCAGGTTGGCGCCTTGCGTGTCCGCCACGGTCAGGTCGACGTTGCGCAGGGTCGCCTCGCGCAGGTCGGCGTTGCGCAGGATGGCGCGGGTCAGGTTGGCGCCGTTCAGCACGGCGCGCTTCATCTTGGCCCCGCTGAAATTCGCCTCGGTCAGGTCGGCCCCGGCCAGATTGGCGGCAAACAGATTGGCGTTGCTGAAGTCGCCGCCGGCCGTCGAGGCGTTGGCCAGCTCGGCGTGGCTGAGGTCGGCGCCCTTGAAGTTGACGCCGTCCATCCGCGCGTCCGTCAGGTTGGCAGGCCGCCGCTCCTCCTCGTCCTCGCGCCCGGCGCGGTGGACCATGATCTGGCCGGGGCGCAGATCGGCCCCTTCGAAGTCGGTGCGGGTCAGGTCGGCCTTCAGGAAATTCGCCCCGCGCAGGTCCGCCCGCGCGAAGGAGGAGCCCACCAGCTTCGCCCGGCTGAAATTCGCCCCGAACAGGTCGGACATGGCGAAGCTAACCTCCTCAAGCTGGGCATCGGAGAAGTTGCCCTGGGTGAGGATGGCCGTCTGCAGGTTGAAGCCCTTCAGCCGCAGCCTCGACAGATCGACGGCCTTCGCCTGAAGGCGCACACCGCCCGGCCTCAGTTTGAGATAGAATAGATGATCCCGCACCTGCTTCAGGAATTCCATGGTGCGATCGGTCATCGGGCGGGTCCGTCGGTCGGCTGGTCCCGCCCACACTACGCTTTGCGCAGGGGCAGTAAAGGAGAAATCCCAAATCGTCCGCCACCCCTGCAATGCCGCGGGCGCATGCCGGACCAAGGCTGTGAAACGGTCACTAAATGATTGAACATCAACGCGGTTAGGGTTTGGGAGAGGGAAAGCATGACGAGTTTCGACACGGAGTGCCTGCGCCGCGCCATCGCGCTCAGCCGCACACACATGCAGGGCAACGCCGGCGGCCCCTTCGGCGCGGTCATCGCGCGGGATGGCCGGATCATCGGCGAGGGATGGAACTGCGTGACCTCCAGCAACGACCCGACGGCGCACGCCGAGGTCGTCGCCATCCGCAACGCCTGCCGCGACCTCGGCAGCTTCAGCCTCGCCGGAGCGACCGTCTACACGAGTTGCGAGCCCTGCCCGATGTGTCTGTCGGCGATCTACTGGGCGCGGATCGAACGCATCGTCTACGCCAACGCACGCGACGACGCGGCGTCCATCGGTTTCGACGACGCTTTCCTCTACACGGAAATCGCCCTGCCGCTGGAGCAGCGGGCGATCCCCATGCAGCGCCTGCTGGCCGACGAGGCGCACGCCGTCTTCGACGAATGGGCCGCCCGCCCCGACCGTGTTCCCTACTGAGCCGGTCTACTGATCGTCCCGACGGTAGGGTGACAGCTCCATCAGCGCCTCGCGCTCCGCCGCCACGCCGGGCCGCTCGCGGCGCAGGTAATCGGCGATGGCGCGGTGGAAGCCGGGGTCGGCCACCCAGTGGGCGCTGTATGTCGGCACCGGCAGATAGCCGCGCTGGATCTTGTGCTCCCCCTGGGCGCCAGCCTCGACCCGGCCGAGGCCGCGCTCGATGGCGAAGTCCAGGGCGCGGTAATAGCACGCCTCGAAATGCAGAAAGCGGTAGCGGCCGTCGGAGCCCCAGTTGCGGCCATAGAGCGCGTCGGCCCCGATCAGGTTCAGGGCTCCGGCCACCCACTCCCCGTTGTCCTCGCACATCACCAGCATGACCCGGTCGGCCATGGTCTCGCCAAGAAGGCGGAAGAAGGCGCGGTTCAGATAGCCGCCGCCCCACTTCCGGTCCGCGGTCTCCAGATAGAAGCGGTGGAAGGCGTCCCAATGCTCCGGCTTCAGGTCGGCGCCGGTCAGGCTGTGCAGCCGGACGCTGCTCTCCGTCACCTCGCGCCGCTCCTTGCGGATGGTCTTGCGCTTGCGGCTGTTCAAGGTGCCCAGGAAATCGTCGAAGCTGGCGTAGCCACGGTTCTCCCAATGATATTGCACGCCTTCGCGGAGCAGCCAGCCGGCCTCGCCAAGGCGGCGCCAATCGCCCTCCTCCGGGAAGGTGACATGGACCGAGGAGACGCCGTAGCGCCGCGCCACCTCCTCCATCCCCTGGATCAGGGCGCCGGCGACCGCCTCCATCCCCAGGGCCGAGGCGCCGGGCCGGACGAGAAGGCGCGGCCCCGGCACCGGGGTGAAGGGCACCGCGCATTGCAGCTTCGGGTAATATTGCCCGCCCGCCCGTTCGTAGGCGTGCGCCCAGGCGTGATCGAAGACATACTCGCCGTAGGAATGGTTCTTCAGATAGAGCGGCACCGCCCCCATGATCCGCCCCGCCCCGTCGAGAGCGGCAAGGTGGCTGGGCTGCCAGCCGGTGCGGCCGATGGCCGACCCCGATTCCTCCAGCGCCAGCAGGAAGGCGTGGCTGAGAAACGGGTTGTCCGGCCCGGCGCAGGCGTCCCAGTCCTTGGGGTCGGCCATGCCGATGCCGGTCAGGACCTTGACGGTGATGGCCTCCCCGGCGCCGGGGCCGGTGTCCTTGCCGTCGGGCATGCTCTCTCCTTCACGGGTACGCCGAGGGAGGTGGGCGCTTTGCCGCGCCGCGGCAAGAGGCCCGCCGTCTCCCCCGGCCGGAGCCCCGGATCAGGCCAGTTCGAGGATGGCGTCCACCTCGACAGCCACGTTGCCGGGCAGCGACGGGGCGCCGACCGCGGCGCGGGCGTGCTTTCCGGCGTCGCCGAACACCTGCATCATCAGCTCCGACGCGCCGTTGATGACCAGCGGCTGGTCGTGGAAGTCCGGGGTGCCGTTGACGAAGCCGCCCAGACGCAGCACGCGCACCACCCGGTCGAGATCGCCGCCGCAGGCTGCCTTCGCCTGGGCGATGATGTTCAGAGCGCACAGCCGCGCCGCCTGCTGGCCCTGCTCCACCGTGAAGTCCTGGCCCAGCTTGCCGATGAAGCGGCGCTCGCCGTTCCACACGGTGACCTGCCCCGACACGTAGAGCGTATTGCCAGACCGGGTGTAGGGCACATAGGCCGCCACCGGGGCCGCCGCCTGCGGCAGCTCGATCCCCAACTCCTTCAGCCGCGCCTCGATGCGTCCGGCCATGCTTCATCCCTCCGTCTTCGTTGCGGGCGCCGAAAACGCCGCGATGGGTGGCGCCCCAATGGGTGCGACACGCCGACGATACCTCCCTCCTCGGCCGGCACCAAGGGCATACCGGCACCACGCGCTCATGGTCCAATCGGAGACCCTACTGGGAAGTTTTGTCCCGGAGTCTGGGGCGCAACACCCTTTCTGCCCGGCAAAACTTTCCACCGTCCTGGGAAGGACCATCCCGCCGGCCAAAGCTGGCTTACCGTTCAGATTTTGAAAATACCTTTTAAAATCATTGATTTAGCACCCTATCCGCAAATTGGCACGGGTCTTGATAGGGGAGGATCGCGCAAATGCACGTTGCCTCGCTTCGGTTTCAAGCACCAGCCGCGGGGCGAGCCTCAGAAGGAGACTTGGAACCATGGCCATCAACGACGTCACTCTCACCGCATCAATGCGCACGAATCTGCTGCAACTGCAGAGCGTGAACGACAAGATCGGTGTCAAGCAGAACATCCTCTCGACCGGCAACAAGATCAATTCGGCGCTCGACGGCCCGACTTCGTTCTTCGCAGCGAAGAGCCTGAACCAGCGCGCCGGTGACCTGTCGTCGTTGAAGGACGCCATGGGTCAGTCGATCAGCACCATCAAGGCCGCCGACAAGGGCGTGACCGCGATCGAAAGCATGATCGAGCAGGCGCGCGGCCTGACCACCGCCGCCTATTCCGCTCTGGGCACCGACGCCGGCTCCGTCGCCACCCGCAAGACGCTGGCCTCGCAGTTCAACGCGCTGAAGGAGCAGATCGACAAGCTGGCCGGCGACAGCGGCTATGCCGGCAAGAACCTGCTGGCCGGCAACGGCCTGCGCATGGACTCCACCAGCGAATCGCGCCGCGCCGTCAACACGATCCAGGGCATCGAGAACGCCCGCGTCACCAACGTGGTGTCGGCCGACACCTACACGGTGCGCATCAAGGGCGACGGCTCCATCGAAGGCGCCGCCGGCGAGATCAACAGCGCCGAAATGGCCCACGGCCTGGTCGGCCTGAAGCTGTCCGGCACCATGGCGACCACGCTCGGCAGCTTCTCCGACGTGCAGATCGAGGTCCGCGGCGCGTCGGGCCGCGAGCGGTCCTTCATCATCACGGACGGCAACGAGTCGCGCACGATCACCTACTTCGACAACAGCCAGACCATGGCCGCCAACACGACGACGGCGGCCAAGACGGGCACCGCGCAGATCACCCAGGTGACGCTGGGCGGCACGATCGAAGCCGGCGACAGCTTCACCATCACCGTCGAAGACCAGACCTTCACCTACACCGCGACCGCCGGCGACGTGGCGACGGGCCAGACCGCCCGCAACAACATCGCCAACCAGCTCAAGGCGTCGATCAACAGCGCGCTGGGCGCCAACGGCCGCCTCAGCGGCAAGGACGTCCAGACCGTCACGGTCAGCACGACCGGAACGATCACGCTGTCCGGTGCGACGACGACCAACGCCGCCCGCGAGATGACCGTCAAGGCCACGGCCGAGAACGCCCTGACCAAGCGCATCTCCGAGAGCTTCGCGTCGGGCACGGTGGTGTCCTTCGTGGTGGACCGCAAGCTGCTGGAGCAGGCCGCCAACGCCGGCAACGGCATCTCGACCATCGAGAAGAAGGTCGACATCCAGATCCAGGTCAGCAACCTGAGCGGCGCCACGGTGACCCGCGACGGCATGTCCAAGCGCGGCGAGGGCAAGCTGTCGGACGGCGAGAACGCCTACGCGTTCGACACCGGCACGGTGCGCTTCAACGTCGATCAGAAGACCATCAAGCAGGCGGCGGCGGCCAACTCGGCGGCCAACCTGGTCTCGGTGCAGGTGACCGACGCCAACACCTCCAACGATCTGACGGTGCAGCTCAACGAGCGCAACACCAACTCGATCACGGTGAAGTCGCAGAACCTGACCACCAGCGGCCAGGGCCTGCGTCTGGACTATGCGCAGAACGACTGGACCGACCGCGCCGATATCGACAGGGCGGTTGCCAGCATCGACTATGCGAAGCAGAACCTGCGTTCGGCCTCGCAGACGCTGTCGACCAACCTGAACATCATCACGACCCGCGAAACCTTCACGAAGGAGTTCAGCGACGTGCTGGTCGAAGGCGCCAACAAGCTGACGCTGGCCGACCAGAACGAGGAAGGCGCCAGCCTGCTGATGCTGCAGACCCGTCAGCAGCTCGGCACCATCGCCCTCTCGCTGGCCAACCAGTCGCAGCAGTCGATCCTGCGTCTGTTCTAACCGGCAAGGTCCAGCCGGCGACCACAGGCCGAGGCAAGGCATTGCGCAGCAGGCGCCCCCAACCGGGGCGCCTGTTTTCTTTTGGCCGCCCTACCGCAGGGCAGCCTCGATCAGGGCCCGCGCGTCGGCGGCCAGCTTCGCCCGCTCCGGCGCGCGGGTGTACATCATGTGACCGCCCTCATGGACCGTCACGGCCACCCGGTCGGCCTGCCCGTCCGGCAGTTCCAGGCGCGACGCCACCCAGCGCGACGCCATGTAGGGGGTGATGAGGTCGGTGCGCCCATGGGCGATCAGCACCCGCAGCGCCGGCTGCAGGGTCAGGGCGGCCTGGAGATCGTCCACCGCGCTGGGCTGGCCGGAACGCGGCCATTCCCAACCCCGGTTCACCCGGTCGCTGAGCAGGTCGAACGGCACCTCCGTCCGCACGCCCAGCCATTCGCGGGCGTAGGCGGCGAAGGCGGTGGTGTAGGTCGGCACCGTGCCCTTCAGGAAGGGATCGAAGGGAAGGCGCGCCGCCGACGGGTCGGGGTCCGCGGCGGTGAAGGTTCCGTCATAGACGCTGGCAACCCGCCCGCGCCCGCGCAGCAGTTCGCGGGCGAAGACGTCGGTGGGGATCTCGCCGCGGAAGCGGGTCACCAGCTCCTCGGGCAGGCCGGTGGTCCGCGCCACCTCGGCGAAAAAGTCCCGCGCCGCGCCGGGCCGACGATAGTCCAGCCCGGCCAGCCCGGTGAGGTAGCCGGTGAAGGCGTAGCGCTCCGCCGCCGCGGCCGCCTGCTCCGGGGTGCCGGACGCCAGACCGTTGGCGGCGGCGGAGGCGGCGTAGGAGGGCAGCCGCAGCGCCGGCACCAGAAGCCCGCCGCCGCCGCGGATGGTGGCGAAATCGACCACCGGCGACACCATGATCAGCCCGTTGACGGCGATGCCGGTGTCGTCGATCAGCCGGTTGGCCATCTTGGCGATGCGAAAGCCACCATAGCTTTCCCCCACCAGGAATTTCGGCGACTCCCAGCGCCCGTTGCGGGTCAGCCAGAGCCGGACGATCTCGGCCATGGCCCGGCTGTCGGCATCGACCGACCAGAAACGCTTGCCGGGGTCCTCGTCCCGCCGCGCGCCCTCCTCCTTTCCGCCGTCACGCCGCACGCCGCGGCTGTAGCCGGTGCCGACCGGATCGATGAAGACCAGATCGGCGAAGGCCAGCCAGCTGTCCGGGTTGTCCAACAGCGGGGCCGGCGGACGCACCAGCGAGCCGTCGTCGTTGAAGCCGACCACCTTCGGTCCCAAGGCCCCCAGATGCAGATAGGCCGAGGACGCCCCCGGCCCGCCGTTGAACACGAAGGCGACCGGCCGTTGGCCGCGCGGCGCGCCATCCAACGTGTAGGTGACGGTGAAGACACGGGCCGCCACCTCCTCGCGCGGACCGTCGCGCAGGGGCAGGAACTCCGCCACCGCCGTATAGGCGAGCGGCCCGGAGGGCAACGGCAACTGGTGCTTGGTCTCGCTGCGCTGGGCGTCAAAGCCGCCGCCGGTCCGATCTCCCGGCTTTGCTGCGTTCTGATTCGGCTCGTTCTGGGCCGGTGCATTTTGAGGCGCCGCGTCCTGGGCATTCGCGTCTTGGGCATTCGCGTCTTGGGCATTCGCGTCTTGGGCATTCGCGCCTTGGGCGGCCGCGTCTTGGGCGGTCGGGACCTGGAGCGGCGGCAGCACCAGCAGGGCGAGCAGCGGCAAAAGGCGGAGGCGGCGGTTCATGGCACGTCGCATGGCGCATCCCGTCGGCTGTGTCGTCACAGGCCCGCATATTGACCCGCGACCGGCGTCAGGCAAGGACACACGCCTACGGCGTGCACCACAGCCCACACGCCAAAACCGCGACAATTTATCTCAATTCAAACCATTGATGCACATACGACCGTGTTTATGATGCCCAAACTGCCACCACTTTAAGCCGAGTTATCGCGATCATGGACATGCCCGCCGAGAATTTCCAGGATCTCGTCTGGAGCGACGATCTTGCGTTGGGCGTCGACGACATCGACGAGCAGCACAAGCATTGGATCGAACTGGTTCAGGCGTTCCATGTCGCCGTCGCCGAAGGCCGGTCCCGCGAGGAGGTCTATCGGACATTGGCCGACGCGGTGGTCTATACGGAGATTCACTTCGCGAGCGAGCAGAAGGTCATGGAGGAGGCCGGCTATCCTTTCCTGGCCGACCATCTGGTCCAGCATTCCCTGGCGTGGGAGCAGTTGCACGCCTTCACCACCGGCAACGTGCCGGAGGAGAACATCGCCGAGTATCTGGCGACCTTCCTGCCGCAATGGCTGATGCTGCACATCAACTCCGCCGACCGCCAGTTCGCCCGCTGGCTGAAGGAGCGCGACGCCGTCCCGGCGGAGCTGGCCGACGCCCAGCTGTCCGGCCGCGTCTTCCCCAACATCCCGGTCTGACCCCGCGGGAGCGCACGCTCACCGGAGCCCGCATAAAAGGCCGCATGAAAAAAGGGGAGGTCCGAGGACCTCCCCTTTTCCACGCCATGCCGGGGATGGAGCCGGCTGGCCTCAGCTGCAGCCCGTGGTGGAGCCGCAGGTGTCGCACTTCAGGCAGGTGCCGTTGCGGACAAGCGTCATGTTGCCGCACTCCCCGCACTGATCCCCCTCATAGCCGCGGGCGCGGGCCTCGCGGATGCGGTCGTAGCGCTGGTCGCTGTTGCTGCCGCCGTAGGCGGTGCCGGTGGTGCCGCCGACCGGGGCCGTGCCGCCGGCATGGACAACCGCCGCGCCGACCGCCGGGCTGGACGCCACCGCCGCGTGGGCGGCGGACGCCGTGGCCTGGGCCGCGGTGCCGGTGGCGGCCAGGGCCGCCGCAGCCGAGACCCGCTGGGTCTGCCCGCCGTTCAGGACGCGCAGATTGTTGCGGACGTAGCCGGTGGACGCGACCTTGCGGACGATGTCCGACGGCTGGACCGCGCCGGTCTCCGGCAGGTCGCCCTGCTTGTCGCCGCTGCCCACCGTGAAGGGCACCAGATCCTCCGGCGTGGCGTGCGCCAGATCGGTGCGGCCCAGGTAGGAGATGGCGATCTCGCGGAAGATGTAGTCGATGACCGAGGTCGCCATCTTGATGGTGTCGTTGCCGGTCACCATGCCCGACGGCTCGAAGCGGGTGAAGGTGAAGGCCTCCACGAACTCTTCCAGCGGCACGCCGTACTGCAGGCCGATCGACACCGCGATGGCGAAGTTGTTCATCAGCGAGCGGAAGGCGGCGCCCTCCTTATGCATGTCGATGAAGATCTCGCCGATGCGGCCGTCCTCATACTCGCCGGTGCGCAGGTAGATCTTGTGGCCGCCGACGGTCGCCTTCTGGGTGTAGCCCTTGCGGCGGTGCGGCAGGCGCTCGCGCTCGGTGCGCTTGCGCTCGATGATGCGCTCCACGACCTTCTCGACGATGCGCTCGGACACCATCTGGGTGCGGGTGGCGTTCGCCGCCTCGACGATCTCCTCGACCGCGTCCTCCTCGTCGTCCAGCAGGGCGGCGGAGAGCGGCTGGCTCAGCTTCGAGCCGTCGCGGTACAGCGCGTTGGCCTTGATGCCCAGGCGCCAGGACAGCAGGTAGGCGTCCTTGCACTCCTCGACCGTCGCCGTGTTCGGCATGTTGATGGTCTTGGAGATCGCGCCGGAGATGAAGGGCTGCGCGGCGGCCATCATGGTGATGTGCGATTCCCAGGACAGGAAGCGCTTGCCGATGCGGCCGCAGGGGTTGGCGCAGTCGAACACCGGCAGATGCTCGTCCTTCAGGAACGGCGCGCCTTCCAGCGTCATGGCGCCGCAGCAGAAGGTGTTCGCCGCCTCAAGCTCGGCCTTGGTGAAGCCGAGAGCGGTCAGCAGGTCGAAGCCCGGCGCGTCCATCTGCTCGGCGGGGATGCCCAGCGTGTCGACGATGACGTCGGCGCCGACCGTCCAGCGGTTGAAGGCGAACTTGATGTCGAAGGCGGTGGCGAGGTTGCCCTCCAGCTTCTCCAGCACCTCGGCCGGGAAGCCCTTAGCGGTCAGGGTCTCGTGGTTGACGCCCGGCGCGCCCTTCAGCGTGCCGTGGCCGACCGCGTAGCGCTCGATCGCGGCGATCTCGTCGGCGGTGTAGCCCAGCGTGCGCAGGGCCTCCGGCACCAGACGGTTGACGATCTTGAAGTAGCCGCCGCCGGCCAGCTTCTTGAACTTCACCAGCGCGAAGTCCGGCTCGATGCCCGTAGTGTCGCAATCCATGACCAGGCCGATGGTGCCGGTCGGGGCGACCACCGTGGCCTGGGCGTTGCGGAAGCCGTGCTGCTCGCCCAGCTCCAGCGCCATGTCCCAGGCGCGGACGGCGGCCATCGCCAGTTCCTGCTCCGGGCACTCATCGGCGACGAAGGGCACCGGCTTGACCGACAGGCCCTCGTAACCCTCCATCTCGCCGCAGGCGGCGCGGCGGTGGTTGCGGATGACCCGCAGCATGTGGTCGCGGTTCTGCTCATAGGCCGGGAAGGCGCCCAGCTCCTGCGCCATTTCGGCGGAGGTGGCGTAGGCGACACCGGTCATCACCGCCGAAATGGCGGCGCAGTAGGCGCGGCCTTCCGCCGAGTCGTAGGGCAGGCCGGAGGACATCAGCAGGCCGCCGAGGTTGGCGAAGCCCAGGCCCAGCGTGCGGAACTCGTAGGACAGCTGGGCGATCTCCTTGGACGGGAACTGCGCCATCAGCACGGAGATTTCCAGCACCATGGTCCACAGGCGGCAGGCGTGCTCGAACGCCTCGACGTCGAAGGACCCGTCCTTCAAACGGAACGACATCAGGTTCAGCGAGGCGAGGTTGCAGGCCGTGTCGTCGAGGAACATGTACTCCGAGCATGGGTTCGAGGCGTTGATGCGCCCCGAGGCCGGGCAGGTGTGCCAGTCGTTGATCGTGGTGTCGAACTGCACGCCCGGATCGGCGCAGGCCCAGGCGGCGTAGCCGACCTTGTCCCACAGGTCGCGGGCGCGGAGCGTGCGATGGACCGTGCCGTCGGTGCGGCGGATCAGCTTCCACTCGTCGTCGTTCAGGACGGCCTGGATGAAGTCGTCGGAGATGCGCACCGAGTTGTTGGAGTTCTGGCCGGCCACCGTCAGGTAGGCGTCCGAGTCCCAATCGGTGTTGTAGGTCTTGAACTCGATGCTGGTGAAGCCCTGGGCGGCGAACTGGATCACGCGCTGGACGTAGTTCTCCGGCACCTGCGCCTTGCGGGCGGCGACGACGGCCTTCTTCAGCTCCTTGTTGACCTTCGGGTCCTGGCCGTCCTGGGCGGCGGCCATGATGGCGGTCAGGTGCTGCTGGCAGATCTTGGAGCCGGTGACCAGGGCGGCAACCTTCTGCTCCTCGGTCACCTTCCAGTCGATGTAGGCCTCGATGTCCGGGTGGTCCATGTCCACCGTGACCATCTTGGCCGCACGGCGGGTGGTGCCGCCCGACTTGATGGCGCCCGCCGCGCGGTCGCCGATCTTCAGGAAGCTCATCAGGCCCGACGACTTGCCGCCGCCGGCCAGCTTCTCACCCTCGCCGCGCAGGCGGGAGAAGTTGGAGCCGGTGCCCGAGCCGTACTTGAACAGGCGCGCCTCGCGGACCCACAGGTCCATGATGCCGCCCTCGTTCACCAGATCGTCGGCGACGGACTGGATGAAGCAGGCGTGCGGCTGCGGGTGCTCGTAGGCCGAGGCGGACGAGGTCAGCAGGCCGGTCTTGAAATCGACGTAGAAGTGGCCCTGGCTCGGGCCGTCGATGCCGTAGGCCCAGTGCAGGCCGGTGTTGAACCACTGCGGGCTGTTCGGGGCCGCCATCTGGGCGGCCAGCATGAAGCGCATCTCGTCGAAGAAGGCGCGGGCGTCGGCCTCGGTGTCGAAATAGCCGCCCTTCCAGCCCCAGTAGGTCCAGGTGCCGGCCAGACGGTCGAAGACCTGCTTGGCCGACTTCTCGCCGGAATAGCGCTTCTCCTTCGGCAGGGCCGCCAGCGCCGCCTCGTCGGCCGTCTTGCGCCACAGCCAGGACGGGACGGTGTTCTCCTCGACCGCCTTCAGCGCGACCGGAACGCCGGCCTTGCGGAAATACTTCTGGGCCAGGATGTCGCTGGCGACCTGGCTGTAATTCTCGGGAACCTCGATGTCCGTCTGCTGGAAGACCACAGAGCCGTCAGGGTTGCGGATCTCGCTCGTCGTGCGGCGGAAGCCGAGAGCGGCGTAAGCATCCTGACCCTCTTTCGTGAAACGACGCTGGACCCGCATGTGACTCGTGCTCCCTCTGGCTGGCGAACAAAGGTGTCGCGCTCCGTGCGGCGCAGCTCGCGCTGGCTGACGAACGCAACACCCTGTATGTTGGTGCGCATCCTAGCCTCAAGCTTTGGGCCAAGCAAGACCCGGCCCAAGATATTGTGTGCTTGACGCGGGCTTACCTCCTAGATATGGCGCGTCAGGTCAACGGGCCAAGCCGCTGGGGGTTCCCGGAAAAAATCCGCCCACCCCCATATCTAGTCCCCGCCAGAGAGCCTCCGGCACCCGGTTTCCGTAAGGAATCCGTCACTTTCACGGGGTTGCAGACCTCTCCGACCCGAGGAATTACGGGGGGCGAATCGGCGGTACACCCTTCTCCCGATCCCCCGCTCCGCGGCCCCACCTTTGCCCACTGGACCGGCCCCGCGATGGGGAGCCCAGACGGCGTCCCGAGTCGCCCCCGCGATGTCACAAGAGCCCCCGCGTGACCTTTCCCGCCCTCCCCGGTTGGAAGGGTCGGTTTCGTGCAACGAGGAGAGCTTCCATGCACAAGACGGTGATCGCGACCCTGTCCGCCCTGGCGCTGATGACCGGCGCCGCGGCGGCCCAGACCGGCACCGGCGGCTCCACCCAGGCCCCGAGTTCCCAGGCCCCGAATTCGGTCATCATGGACCAAGGCCAGGGCGCCCGCCCGGCCGGCCCCGCTAGCGGCGCCGCAAGCAACGCCACGGGTGGCGCCAGCGTCGAGCATCTGATGAGCCGCACGGTGATCGGCGCCGACGGTGAGAAGGTCGGCAAGGTGTCCGACGTGATCCTCGGCCCGGACGGCAACGCGCAGCTCCTGGTGATCCAGAGCGGCGGCTTCCTCGGCATCGGCGGCAAGGAGATCGCCGCGGACATCGCGCTGGCCGACGTGCTGCCGGGCAACGGCCCGATCACGCTGCGCGACGTCACCCAGGCGAGCGTGCGCGACATGCCGGAGTTCCAGTACAGCGACAGCATGACCTCGCTGAACCGCGGCCCCAAGCACAGCGGCGAGTCGAACAAGCAGTGACGCGCTGAACATCAATATTTCCCCTCTCCCCTCTGGGGAGAGGGTCAGGGTGAGGGGGTTGCGCGTGGCGGTACGTCCGGCAAATGCATGTCCCCCTCACCGGCCCTCCGGGCCACCCTCTCCCCAGAGGGGAGAGGGCTATTAGGCTCTACGCCTCCACCCCGCGCTCGCGCAGATAGGCGCCCAGCTTGGTGTCCACGCCCAGGATGTGGCCCGACAGCCATTTGGCGAGAAAGCCCAGCACGAAGGCGCCTTTTTCCCCACCCGCGTCCAGCGCGCTGTTCACGTCGTGAAGCTGGCGGACGAAGCTGTCGTGCAGCGCCTTGTGGGCGGTGTAATCGGGATAGCCGTGCTCGCGCATCAGCGTCTCTTCCCGGTCGAAATGCGTGTCGGTGTAGTCGAGCAGTTCCCTCAGCACATCCTGGATCTCGCTGTCGGCGCGGAACTCGTTCACCGCGGTGACGAACTCGTTGAACAGCTCGAACAGGCGCTTGTGGTCGGCGTCAATCACGGCGTTCCCGACGCCGAAGCCGTCCTGCCACGCCATCGTTTCCCAGCGTGGGTCGGCAAGGTTCGGCTTCATCGTCTTCGGCTGCGTGGTGTTTAATTGCATGACGTTTCCCCCTTCAGGAAACATCCTTATAAGCCGCCGCCCGCCCGTTGCCGGGGCGGCAGATAGTCACATATATAATACGGTTATAGGATTGCCGGTCAGTTCATCTGCGCCAGAGGCAGATTGACCAACAGGTTCTGCGGCTTCAGGCGCAGCTTGCGGTCGGCGGTCATCGCCAGGGCCAGATAGACGGGCCGCCCGGCGATGTCGGCGCGCATGGCCGTGGGGTCGGCGAACTCCAGCCGGAACAGCGACAGGATGCGGGCCAGCCGCTCCTCCCCCACCTCGGCGCCGTTGTAGAGGTCGTTGAGGATCGCCGTGGCCTCGCCGTCCAGCCCGACATGCCAGACCCAGCGCTCGTCGCTGATCCGCTGCACGGGATGGATCGACACCGCCACCCCCAGGAAATGCGTCACCCAGCCTTCCAGGACGCGGCACAGCGCGTCCAGCCCGGCCGCGGCGAAGGTCACGTCGAGCACGGTGTCGTGCCGCGAGTCGCGCTCCCAATAGCGGGGGTGGTTGGTCTCGTCGAGGATGTCGAGATCGACGGAGCGCGGGGCGGTCCCCGCCTCCACCACCAGCCGGCCCAGGCTGCCGAAGCCGCCGGTCGCGGCCAGCATCTCCACGGTCTCGCTGTCGGCCAGCCGGACGCGCCCGTCGTCCAGCGACACGGTCTGGGGCCGGAAGAACAGCTCGCCCGCCCGCGCGCGCAGGCCCGACGGCGTGCCGTCCAGCAGGTTGCGCAGGATCACATGGGCCATCTGGTCGATGAACAGCCCCGGCACGCCCCGCGCGCCCGCGCGGAACAGGCGGAGGTAGCAGGCCTCCACCGTACCGGCGGCGAGCAGCCGGTCGCGGAAGCCCAGCCAGACCGCCCAGTTCTCTCGCGCGTCCGCGTCGGCCAGCGCCTCCACCATACCCGGCGGGACGGGGCGGGCGGGATCCTCCAGCAGGCCGGCAAACAGCGTATGCTCGGTCTCGCAGGCGTCCTCGGGCGGGCGCATCTCCGGCCGCATCAGATAGGCGCGCAGGAAGTCCGGCGTGACCGCCAGCCAGCCGTCGGCGTCGCGCGTCAGCAGATGGAAACCGGACTCTTTCCAGAAATCGGACATGGAAGGCAGACCCTTGAATGTCGAAGCGTGCGTAAAGACAGGCGGGAAACGCCCCTGATGTGGGCGCGCGGGCGCCCGCGCCAAGGACCTAGCACGGCCCGGCCTACAGATGCACGGTGGCTAAGAAAGCGTCGATATCCGCCCACACCCGGTCGCGGATGTCGTCGCGCTCCATCAGCAGCTCGTGCTTGGCGTCGGGATGCTCCCTCAGCACGGCGTTGCCCAGCCGGGCGGCGGCCAGCCGGTGCGACTCCGAGCGGACGACGGCGTCGGCGGGGGCGCTCAGCAGCAGGATGGGGGTCGTCACCCGCTCCAGCGGGGCGGTGAAACGGATGTGGTCGGCGGCGCGCAGGGCCGCCCGCACCCAGCCGAAGCTGACCCCGCCCACCCGCAGCTCGGGCCGGTCGCGGAAGGCGTCATGGTAAGTGGCGTAGCGGCGGGGATCGGAGGTGATCGGGTTCACCGGGGTGAACAGCCCCTCCACCGGGTCGTAGTCGTGCTGGCCGAAGGCGTATTCGGCGGCCCGCCCGCGGGCGCACAGGCGTTCGGCCAGCCAGACCGCCATGCGGCGCGGCACCGGGCCGGTGAAGATGTCGAACATCGGCGCCGTCAGCACCGCCGCATCGCACAGGGCCGGGTTGCGCAGCAGGGCCATCAGGGCGACCAGCCCGCCCATGCTGTGGGCGACCAGCAGCAGCGGCCCGCGCTGCCGCGGCCTCACCAGCCGCTCCACCACCTCCTGCAGGTCGCCGGCCAGCGTATCGAAGCTGTCCAGGTGATGGATCTGGGGATTGGGCAGGGGACGGTCGGACAGGCCCTGGTTGCGCCAGTCGAAGGCAAAGACCTCGAAGCCGCGGGCGAGCATCTCCCCCGCCGTCTCGGCGTATTTCTCGATGAACTCCGCCCGGCCGGTCAGCAGCAGCGCGGTGCCGCGCGGGGTGGCGGCGGCGGCCGTCCAATGGGCGGTGCGCAGCCGGGTCCCGTCCGCCATCGTCACCCAGCCGAGCCGTGGCTCCACACCCAGATCCGCCACGCTCACGGCCATTCCTGCGCGCTCCCTCGCTGACGGGACGATTGAAGCATCAACGCACCGGGCGGGTCCAGCGTCCGGCGGCCATTTGGCGGAACCCCCGCCCTCCCACGGGTGTTGTCGAGGTCCAATGGGAGGTACATTCGAATGCACATGGCGCGTACACTGTCCATGGCGCTCTGCGCCCTGTCCCTGACCTTGTCCCCCATGGCCGCCCAGGCCCAGCCCTCATCCAAATCGCAAAGCTCAAAGGACGCGTCGGTGCCGCCGATCGCCGTGGAGCGCACGGACGAGGGCGAGCCGGTGATCGTCCATGAGGGTGAGGCGTCCTTCTATGGCGGCTCGTTCCACGGCAAGAAGACGGCCAGCGGCGAGCGCTTCGACCAGAACAAACCGACCGCCGCCTCGCGCGAACTGCCGCTGGGCAGCAAGGTCACCGTGACCAACCAGGACAACGGCAAGAGCGTCGACGTCATCGTCAACGACCGCGGCCCCTATGTGGACGGGCGGGTCATCGACCTGTCGAAGAAGGCCGCCAAGCAGCTCGACATGATCGAGGACGGCGTGGCCCCCGTGCGCGTCGAGGCCAAGCCGTCCGAACAGCCGACCGAAGCCGTGAAGGAGAAGGTCGAGGCCAAGGCCGAGAAGGCCGACAAGACCCAGGTGGCTGAGCAGCCCGCCTCCGAGAAGAAGGGGAACGGCGCAGCCCGGTCCGGTTCGTCGCGCGCCGATCAGCAAAGCGGGTCGGGGTCCGACCGCTAAGCTCAGACCCGCGGCGGACGGGCGGACCTGCCGGCGCGCTGCCCCCGGTCGAAGGCGGCCAGCAGCGCGCCCAACCCGTCCGACGCCGCGTGGCGCGACCACAGGAAGGGGCGCAGCATGTTGCGGGTGCCGAAGCCGTGCACATGCACCGTGCGACGTCCCAGCGCCTGCAACCCCTCCCGCGCCACGTCCAGCGGATCGGCGGCCCCCGGCAGCGCGTTCAGGGCGAAGCCCGCCCGTTTGCCGAAGGCGGTGCGGGTGGCGCCGGGGCACAGCACCAGCACATCCACCGGCTTGCGCTTCAGCTCCGTCGCCAGCGCCTCGCCATAGGCCAGGACGAAGCTCTTGCTGGCGCAGTAGGTGCCGAGGAACGGGATCGGCTGGAAAGCCGCCGTGCTCGACAGCAGGATCAGCCCGGCCCGCCGCCCGTCGCGGGCCGCGCGTTCGATCATGCCGGGCAGCAGCGCGCGGGTCAGCACCGTGGTCGCCACCACGTTCAGCTCCACCGTCGTCCGCTCCGCCTCCGGGCTGTTGTCGAGCACCGGCCCGAAGGCGCCGGACCCGGCGTTGTTGATGAGCAGGTCGATCTCCAGCGTCTCCGCCTTCTGGATCAGGGCGTCCCGCCCCGCGTCGGTGGTCAGGTCGGTGGCCAGCACTTCCACCCGACGCCCGGCGGCCTCCAGCTCCGTCTTGGCGGTGTTGAGGGCCTCGGCGTTGCGGGCGGCCAGCAGCAGGCCGGTGTCGGCGGACAGGGCACGGGCGAAGCCGGCGCCGATGCCGGAGGTGCCGCCGGTGACCAGCGCGAAGCGGTGGGTCATGGCTCGGATTCCATCGCGGTTCGGGGGATGAGAGGTGACGGTTGGCCGCGGCGGCGGGAAGTCAAGCCGTCCGCCCCCGAGTCGGCACGCATTCCGCGGTGCAGCAGGGCGAATTGTCAGTGTACATATCAACTGGAGCCGCTTCGGAGTTTTACTGTCACGGAACTGAAATCGCCGGACCGGAGGAAATAGGCAGGACGCCTCGACTGCCTCCTCTTTCGAAAGAGGTTAGCGGTTTTTTCACTTTTTCAGGCGAGTCGTGTTGCCATCACGTGGTTGCAGTGCATATATCGCATTGCACCATACGTGTTGTCGCACCGCACGGCCGGTGCTTCTGGCCGGTGCTTGATGAAAAGGAACCGCGGTATGGATGATGTTCGCCAAGTCCTGAAGGACAACGAGGGCCACTGCATCGAGGATTTGACCGTCGGCATGACGGCGTCCTTCGCGAAGACGGTTACCGAGGCGGACATTGTGCTGTTCGCCGGCATCTCCGGCGACACCAACCCGGTCCACCTGAACCAGGAATACGCCAGCGGCACCATGTTCCAGGGGCGCATCGCCCACGGCATGCTGAGCGTCAGTTTCATCTCGGCCGTTCTCGGCACCAAGCTGCCGGGCCCGGGCGCCATCTACATGAGCCAGACCGTGCGCTTCAAGGCGCCGGTGCGCGCCGGCGACACGGTGACCGCCCGCGCCACCGTCACCGAGATCATCCCGGAAAAGCGCCGCGCCGTTGTCCGCACGGTCTGCACCGTCGGCGAGACGGTGGTGATCGAGGGTGAGGCCCTGCTGATGGTCCCGTCGCGCGGCTGATCCCGCCCAAGCCCTTGAGGCGGGCAAGCCTTTAACAGGTGAAATGACTTGCCGGTCGCCGGTGCGTAGACCACGCGCCGGCGCCGGTCTATATAAGACGCCCATGGCATGGCCCGCCCCGGCGGGCCGCCATCGTTTCCGGGGGCCGTGCGCGGCCCGCAGACCATCAGGGCGTGACGCATGCGATTGTTCCGACACACCGCCGACCTGCCGGAGGACGCCCGCGGGGCCGTCGTCGCCCTTGGCAACTTCGACGGGGTGCACCGCGGCCATCAGGCGGTGATCGCCACCGCCCAGCGGATCGCCCGCGATCTCGGCGCGCCCTCGGCGGTGATGACCTTCGAGCCGCACCCCCGCTCGGTCTTCCGCCCCGACGACGCCCCCTTCCGCCTGTCGCCCTTCCGCGTCAAGGCCCGCCACATCGAGGCGCTGGGGGTGGACCTGCTGTTCGTCTGCCATTTCGACGAGAGCTTCCTGCACAAGACCGCCGACGCCTTCATCCAGGAGGATCTGGTGGCTGGGCTTGGCGTGCGGCACGTCGTCTGCGGCTACGACTTCCTGTTCGGCCATGGCCGCGGCGGCGACCCCGCCCTGCTGCGCCAGGCCGGCGCGGCCCACGGCTTCGGCGTGACCGAGGTCGGGCCGGTGTCCGACGACGCGGACGGCGTCTATTCCTCCACCCGCGTGCGCGACGCGCTGGTCGCCGGCAACCCGCGCGAGGCCGCCCGGCTGCTCGGCTCCCCCTGGGAGATCGAGGGGCGCGTGGAGCATGGCGACCACAAGGGCCGCACCATCGGCTTCCCCACCGCCAACGTCGAACTGGCCGACTATCTGCGCCCCGCCTTCGGCGTCTACGCGGTGCGCACCGGCGTCGACCAGGGGGCGGGCACGGTCTGGCGCAACGGCGTCGCCAACCTGGGCCGCCGCCCGACCGTGGGCGGAACGGTGGAGCGGCTGGAGACCCACATCCTCGACTTCGACGGCGACCTCTACGGCCAGCATCTGCGCGTCCAGCTCATCGAGTTCCTGCGGCCGGAGCGCAAGTTCGGCAGCTTCACCGAGCTGAAGGACCAGATCGTCCAGGACGCCGCGGCGGCCCGCGCCGTTCTGGCCAAGGAACCGCGGACGGAGGGTTGAGCGATGGACCGCGTCATCCTGTTGCTGTTCATCCTGAACCAGGGCGGCCCGACCACCATCGAGTTCCAGACGATGGAGCAGTGCAAGGCCGCCGAGCCCGCCATCGTCCAAGCCTACCGCGAGATGACCGGCAACCCGGTGCTGACCCGCTGCATCGCGCTGGCACTGCCGGGGAAGTGACGGCAAAGGGCAAGCCCGCCCCATTGCGATTCGCACGCCGGGGGGCTACACACGGGGCAGTTTGAGCCTCCCTGGGAGCCGTTAGGCCATGACCACCGCCGCTGCCCTGCCCGACCGGGCGACGATTGCCGCCACCGCCGCGAAGATCCTGCTGGAAATCAAGGCGCTGCATTTCAACGCCGAGACGCCCTTCATCTTCACCTCCGGCTGGGCGAGCCCGGTCTACACCGACTGCCGGCGCATCGTTTCCTTCCCGCGCGCCCGCAAGGCTCTGATGGACTTCGCCGTCCAGACCATCGAGCGCGAGATCGGCTACGAGAGCATCGACGCGGTGGCCGGCGGCGAGACGGCGGGCATCCCCTTCGCCGCCTGGATCGCCGAGCGGCTGGAGCTGCCCATGCAGTATGTCCGCAAGAAGCCGAAGGGCTTCGGGCGCAACGCCCAGATCGAGGGCGTGCTGACCGAGGGGCAGCGGGTCATCCTGGTCGAGGACCTCGCCACCGACGGCAAGAGCAAGGAGAATTTCGTCACGGCGCTGCGCAACGGCGGCGCCACGGTGACCGACAGCTTCGTGATCTTCCATTACGGCATCTTCCCGCAGTCGAAGACCAACATGGACCGCATCGGCGTCCGCCTGCACGAGCTGTGCACCTGGTGGGACGTGCTGAAGGTCGCCCGCGAGAACCAGTACTTCGACGAGAACACCCTGTCGGAGGTCGAGAAGTTCCTGAACGACCCGGTCGGCTGGTCCGCCGCCCATGGCGGCAAGGCCAGCTTCGACTGACGCCGCCCGGAGGCGCCGCGCCTTGACCGCACCGTCCACACCGCTAATATCCCGCGCGATGCTGCATCCGGCGTGGGTCATGGCGCGTATGGCGCGAATTACCAACCCGGCCTCCTGAGGGGGGCCGGGACCGCCTCGTTTGTGCGTGCGTCGGGGGCCTGACCGCTGCCGCCCGACGGTTCTGCTTCAGGTTCAGGATATCCCCGACATGACCCGCGACTACAAGTCCACCGTCTTCCTACCCCGCACCGACTTCCCCATGCGCGGCGGCCTGCCCACCAAGGAGCCGGAGCTGCTGAAGCGTTGGGAGGACATGGGCCTCTTCCAGCGGCTGCGCGAAACGGCCAAGGGCCGTGAGAAGTTCGTCCTGCACGACGGCCCGCCCTACGCCAACGGCAACATCCACATCGGCCACGCCGTCAACAAGGTGCTGAAGGACGTCATCGTCCGCTCGCGCCAGATGCAGGGCTTCGACGCCAACTACGTCCCCGGCTGGGACTGCCACGGCCTGCCCATCGAGTGGAAGATCGAGGAGAAGTACCGCGCCGAGGGCAAGGACAAGGACGAGGTTCCGCTCAACCAGTTCCGCGCCGAGTGCCGCCAGTTCGCCCAGAAGTGGGTGGACGTGCAGGCCGGCGAGTTCCGCCGCCTGGGCGTCGAGGGCAACTGGGCCGACCCGTACCTGACCATGACTCTGCCCGCCGAGGCGCAGATCGTCCGCGAGATCCACAAGTTCGCCATGAACGGCGGCCTCTACAAGGGCGCCAAGCCGGTCATGTGGTCGGTGGTCGAGAAGACCGCGCTGGCCGAGGCGGAGATCGAATACCACGATCACACCTCGACCACCGTCTTCGCGCGCTTCGCCATCTGGGGCTCGCCGGCGCCGGAGGTGGACGACGCCAACATCGTCATCTGGACGACCACCCCCTGGACCCTGCCGGGCAACCGCGCCATCGCCTTCGGCGACGAGATCGAATACGCGACCTACAAGGTGCTGGCGGTCGAGGAGGGCAGCCTCGCCGAGGTCGGTGAGCGGCTCGTCGTCGCCACCGCGCTGGCCGAGAGCGTCTTCAAGGAAACCAAGATCGCCGACGCGCGGCTGCTGCACCGCTTCCCCGGCTCGCGTCTGGCCGGCGGCTACTGCCACCACCCGCTGACCCGCAGCGGTTACGACTTCAAGGTGCCGCTGCTGGCCGGCGACTTCGTCACCACCGACGCCGGCACCGGCTTCGTGCACATCGCGCCGGGCCACGGCGAGGACGACTTCCACCTCGGTCAGGCCAACGGCATCGAGGTGCCGCAGACGGTCGGCGAGGACGGGCGATACTACGACCACGTCCCGCTGTTCGCCGGCCTGCGCGTCTACACCGCCGAAGGCAAGCCGGGCGAGGCCAACGGCGCCGTGCTGAAGGCCTTCCAGGAGGTCGGGGCGCTGCTCGCCAAGGGCCGCGTCAAGCACAGCTACCCGCACAGCTGGCGGTCGAAGGCCCCGCTGATCTTCCGCACCACGCCGCAGTGGTTCATCTCCATGGAGACGAACGACCTGCGCAAGACGGCGCTGCAGGCGATCTCCGACACGACGTGGTTCCCGGCCCAGGGCGAGAACCGCATCCGCGCGATGATCGAGCAGCGCCCGGACTGGTGCATCAGCCGCCAGCGCGCCTGGGGCGTGCCGATCGCCCTGTTCGTCCGCAAGGACAACGGCGCGATCCTGCGCGACGCCGAGGTGTTCAACCGCATCGCCGACATCTTCGAGAAGGAAGGCTCCGACGCGTGGTTCGCCCGCCCGGCGCAGGACTTCCTCGGCAACGCCTACCGCGCCGACGATTACGAGCAGGTCAGGGACATCGTCGACGTGTGGTTCGAGTCCGGCTCGACCCACGCCTTCGTCCTGGAGCAGCGGCCGGAGCTGAAGTGGCCGGCCTCGCTGTACCTTGAAGGCTCCGACCAGCACCGCGGCTGGTTCCACTCCTCCCTGCTGGAAAGCTGCGGCACGCGCGGCCGGGCGCCCTATGACGCGGTGCTGACGCACGGCTTCACGCTCGACGAGCAGGGCCGCAAGATGTCCAAGTCGCTGGGCAACGTGGTCGCCCCGCAGGAGGTCTGCGACAAGTACGGCGCCGACATCCTGCGCCTCTGGGTGGTCAGCACCGACTACACCGAGGACCAGCGCATCGGGCCGGAGATCATCAAGTACCAGGCCGACCATTACCGTCGCCTGCGCAACACGCTGCGCTACATCCTCGGCGCGCTGGCCGACTACACCCCGGCCGAGCGCATCGCCGTCGCCGAGATGCCGGAGTTGGAGCGCTGGGTCCTGCACCGCCTGTCGGAGCTGGACGCGCTGGTCCGCGCCAAGATCGAGGCCTACGACTTCCACGACCTGTCGGTGGCGATCCACAATTTCTGCGCCGTGGAGCTGTCGGCCTTCTACTTCGACGTCCGCAAGGACAGCCTCTACTGCGACGCGGCCGGTTCGGTCCGCCGCCGCTCGGTGCGCACGGTGATGGAGCATCTGCTCTCCACCCTGACCGCGTGGCTGGCCCCGATCCTCTGCTTCACCGCGGAAGAGGCGTGGCTGGCGCGGCCCGAGGGCCTGACCGGCACCGAGGGCTGGAACGAGGAGAGCGTCCATCTGCGCGTCTTCCCGGCCATCCCGGCGGAGTGGCGCGACGACGCGCTCGCCGCCAAGTGGGAATCCATCCGCACCGTCCGCCGCACCGTCACCGGCGCGCTGGAACTGGAGCGGGCCAACAAGAGGATCGGCTCGTCCCTGCAGGCCAACCCGACCGTCTTCGTGGACGCGGCGACCAAGGCCCTGCTCGACGGCGTGGACTTCGCCGAAATCTGCATCACCTCGCAGATCACCGTGGCGGAGGGCACGGCGCCCGAGGGGGCGTTCGTGCTTCCGGACGTGGCTGGCATCTCGGTGGTGCCCGGCCTCGCCGAAGGGGGCAAGTGCGAGCGCTGCTGGAAGATCCTTCCGGAGGTCGGCACGAACGCCGCACACCCGACGCTGTGCCTCCGTTGCGCCGAAGCCGTGGACGCGGAACCGGCGTTCTAATACGCGTTGCCGGAGCCTGCGCCTTATCCCCTCTCCCCTCTGGGGAGAGGGTTAGGGTGAGGGGGTTCCGCCTCCTCGACGCGTCCGGCAAACGCGCAACCCCCTCACCCCGACCCTCTCCCCAGAGGGGAGAGGGAGCAGGAGCACTCCATGAGCAGCCTCTCCACGTCCGGCAGCCGCGGCTACACGGTCTTCGGCCTGTCCGTCGCCGCGCTGGTGGTGGTCCTCGACCAGCTCACCAAATGGTGGATCCTCGACGTGGTCATGCAGCCCTACCCACGGGTTGTCGAGGTCACGCCTTTCTTCAATCTCGTACTGGCCTGGAACACCGGAGTCAGCTTCGGCACCTTCGGCAGTTCCCACGCCTGGATGCCCTACGTCCTGGCCGCGGTGGCCTTCGCCATCGTGGTGGCGCTGCTGCTCTGGCTGCGGCAGGCCGACCGACGCTACCTCGCGCTGGCGCTGGGGATGGTCATCGGCGGGGCCATCGGCAATGTGATCGACCGCTTCCTCTACGGCGCCGTCGCCGATTTCCTCGATTTCCACATCGGGGGGTGGCATTTCTGGGCCTTCAACGTGGCGGACAGCGGAATCAGCGTCGGCGTGGCGCTTCTCGTGCTGGATGGGCTGTTCGCCGGCCGCGAAAAGTCGTAATAGTTCACGCGACGGAGCCGCTATAAGGGACGCGGCCCGACGACAAGCGGCCTGACGACTAGACGACGGGACTCGAACGTGACCATGCTTTCCTTCGCCTCCTCCATCGCACGGCGCTCCACCCGTTCCCTGGGGCGGGGCCCGCTGCTGGGCTTGGCGCTCGTCGCGCTGGCGCTCACCGGATGCACCGACGTCCGCCGCTCCATCGGTCTCGACCGCACGAGCCCGGACGAGTTTACGGTCGTGTCCCGCGCGCCGCTGACCATGCCGCCGAGCCTCGCCCGCCTGCCGGAGCCGCGCCCCGGCGCGGCGCGGCCGCAGGACGCCACGTCGGCCGCGGTGGCCGCCGCCTCGGTCTTCGGCGGCTCCTCCCGCGCCACGGCCGCCACCGCCGCCGGACACACGGCGGGCGAGTCGGCGCTGATTGCCCAGGCCGGCGCCAAGAGCGGCATTGAGCAGGGCATCCGCAACAAGGTCGATCAGGAGACGACCCAACTCGTCGTCGCCGACAAGAGCTGGATCGACTCCCTGCTGTTCTGGCAGACGCAGCAACAGCCCTACGAGATCGTCGATCCGAAGAAGGAAAACCAGCGTCTGCGTGAGGCCCAGGCCACCGGCAAGGCGCTGAACGACGGCACCGTCCCGACCATCGAACGCAAGCGCCGGGCGCCGCTGGAAGGGCTGTTCTAAGCCGCTTCCAAGGCCCGAGTTCAGGGCCCCAACTCGGGGCATTGTTCCGGGCGCTTCGCCGCACCAGTATCTAGGGGGCGTTCCCAGACGGGGGCGCCCCCTTTTGCATTCCCGTCCCCTTCGCTCCCAACGAGAGGCCCATGCTCCCCAACGGCCCCACCGCTCCCCCACCCTGGAAACGGCCCTGGCGCCGGCTCGCCGCCGCGGGCGTCCTGGCGCTCGCCCTGGCCGGCGCCATCCCCGCCGCCGCCCCTGCCTTCGCCGCCGAGAAGGGGGTCTTCTTCCCGGAGACCTTCACCCTGTCCAACGGCATGCAGGTCGTGCTGGTGACCAACCAGCGCGTACCGGTGGTCACCCACATGGTCTGGTACAAGGTGGGTGCTGCGGACGAGCCGCGCGGCGTGTCGGGCATCGCCCATTTCCTGGAACATCTGATGTTCAAGGGGACGGAGGAGGTTCCGCCCGGCGCCTTCTCCCGCATCGTCGCCAAGAACGGCGGGCGCGACAACGCCTTCACCTCCTGGGACTACACCGCCTATTTCCAGAACGTGGCGCGCGACCGGCTGGAGCTGGTGATGAAGATGGAGGCCGACCGCATGTCGAACCTCCGCCTCACCGATCAGGTGGTCTATCCGGAGCGTGACGTCATCATCGAGGAGCGCCGCCAGCGCATCGAGAACGAGCCCGCCGACCGCATCGGCGAGCAGGTCAACGCCACCCTCTACGTCCACCACCCCTACGGCACGCCGATCATCGGCTGGCCGCAGGAGATGGCCACCCTGACGCGGGAGGAGGCGGAGACCTTCTACAAGAGCTGGTACGCGCCCAACAACGCCGTGCTGGTGGTGTCCGGCGACGTGACGGCCGAGGAGCTGAAGCCGCTCGCCGAGAAATACTACGGCAGCATCGCCGCCCGCCCGGTGCCGGAGCGCGTCCGCGTGCAGGAGCCGCCGATCAGCGCCGCCCGCCGGGTCATCCTGCGCGACGACGAGGTGCGCCAGCCCTCGATCCGGCGCAACTGGCTCGCCCCCTCCTACCGCACCGACAAGGAGGGTTACGCCTACCCGCTCCAGGTGCTCTCGGAGATCATGAGCGGCGGCCCGACCTCCCGCCTCTACCGCAGCCTCGTCGTCGAGCAGCGCATCGCCACCTCGGCCTGGCTGGGCTACAGCCCGTCGTCCTGGGACATGACCTCGCTGGCGGCGGGCGCCTCGCCGGCCCCCGGCGTGACCATGGAGAAGCTGGAAGCGGCGCTGGAGGCCGACATCCGGACGCTCGTCGAGAAGGGCGTGACGGAGGAGGAGGTGGCCACCGCCAAGAAGCGCATGCTGGCCGAGGCCGCCTACGCCCGCGACAGCCTGACCGGCCCGGCCCAGACGCTGGGCGCCGCCATCGCCACCGGCCAGAGCATCGACGACGTGGAGAACTGGCCGGTGCGCATCGACGCGGTGACCGCCGATCAGGTCAACGCCGCCGCCCGCGCCGTTCTGGGCCAGACCAACCACGTCACCGGCCTTCTGCTGCCGCTCCAGGACAAGGGAAGCTGAGATGATCGTCCTATCCAAGCGCCTCATGTCCAAGCGCGTCTTCGGCGCCTGCCTTTTTCTTTTCGCCTTCGCCGTCTCCACTCCGGCAGCCGCCATCGAGATCAAGCGGGTGGTCAGCCCCGGCGGGATCGAGGCATGGCTGGTCGAGGATCACAAGGTTCCCATCATCGCCCTGGAATGGGCCTTTGAAGGGGCCGGGGCGTCCGACCCCAAGGGCAAGGATGGCCTCGCCAACCTCGCCGCACGCACGCTGGACGAGGGCGCCGGCCCCTATGACAGCCAGACCTTCGCCGCACGGCTTCAGGACAACGCCATTGCGCTGGGCTACGACGCCGGGCGCGACGGCTTCGGCGGCAGTCTGCGCACGCTGAGCGACCGCCGCGACGAGGCGTTCGAGCTGACCCGCCTGTCGCTGGCCGAGCCGCGCTTCGACGCGGAGGCGGTGGAGCGCATGCGCGCCGCCGTGCTGTCCAGCCTGCGTCGCGATCAGGCCGACCCCAACTACGTCGGACGGCGGCTGTTCTACTCCACGGCCTATCCCGGCCACCCCTATGGCGACGAGATCCGCGGCACGCTGGAGTCGCTGCCGACGATCACCCCGGACGATCTGCGCGGCTTCGTGAAGACCGGCTTCGGGCGCGACCGGCTGGTCGTCGCGGCGGCGGGCGACATCAGCCCGGAGGATCTGGGCCGCGCGCTTGACCACGTGTTCGGCGGCCTGCCCGCCACCTCCGCGAACGCCGCCATCCCCGACGTGGAGCCGAAGGGCCTGGGCGAGACGCTGGTCGCCACCCGTCCGACCGCGCAGACCGTCATGCTGATGGGCCAGACCGGGCTCAAGCGCGCCGACCCCGACTGGTACGCGGCGACCGTGATGAACTACGTCCTGGGCGGCGGCGGCTTCGGCTCCCGCCTGATGGAGGAGGTGCGGGAGAAGCGCGGTCTCAGCTACGGCGTCTACAGCTACCTGATTCCGATGGACCATTCCGCCCTGGTGATGGCCGGCGGCAACACGGTGAACGCCAAGGCCGGTCAGGCGCTGGACATCATGCGCCAGGAATGGAAGCGCATGGCCGACGAGGGCGTGACGGAGGAGGAGCTGGCCGACGCCAAGACCTACCTCACCGGCAGCTTCCCGCTGCAGCTCAGCAGCACGCAGGCCATCGCGCGCATCCTGCTCCAGGTCAAGCGCGACGAGCTGGGCATCGACTATCTCGACCGCCGCGACGCCTTCATCAACGGCGTCACCCAGGCCGACGTGCAGCGCGTGGCGAAGCGGCTGCTCGACCCCAACCGGCTGCTGACCGTGCTGGTCGGCCGTCCGGAAGGCGTGACCGCGACGCGGACAATCGACGGGGGGAGCTGACGGCAGAAACTGAAGGGAGGGTGGTCGCGGTGGTTTCCCCCACCGCGACCACGCCGCTCATGCCAAGTCCGGCTGGCTCCCCGGAAAGCGCGGATCCCCGGGATCGATGGGGCGGCCCGGCACTTTGCCGGGGATGATCCCCACCTGATCGGGCCGCTCGTCCTCACGGCGTTCCTCGTCTTCTGGAACCGGGGCCGCCGGAACCGGCGGATTCCGCTCGGGTTTGTTCGGATCGCTCATGGTCACCTCCTGTCCCCGAAAGAACACAGGGCAGCGGTTGCCGGTTTCATCCACCGACCCGCATAGTCCGCTTCACCTAGCCCTTTGTGCACGTTGGATGCGCCGCTTTGGCGCGTACCCGGCGCGCAACGAACGGTGCTAGGCTCCGCGCACGCGAGAAGGAGGCAAAATCCCAATGTCAGCGCTCACCCGTTCGCCCGCCTGGGAAGCCCTGGCCCGTCACCGCCAGGACGTTTCGACCCTCCACATGCGCGACCTGTTCGACGCCGACGCCGACCGCTTCAACCGCTTCTCCCTGGAAGCCTGCGGCCTGCTGTTCGATTATTCGAAGAATCGCATCACCGAGGAGACGCGCAGCCTGCTGCTCGATCTCGCCCGCCAGCAGGACGTGGAGGGCTGGCGTGACCGCATGTTCGCCGGGGAGCGGATCAACATCACCGAGGACCGCGCCGTCCTGCACACCGCGCTGCGCAACCGCTCCAACCGTCCGGTCATGGTGGACGGCCAGGACGTGATGCCGGAGGTGAACGCCGTCCTGCACCGCATGGAGCGCTTCGTCCGGCAGGTTCGCGACGGCGCCTGGACCGGCTACACCGGCCACCCGATCACCGACATCGTCAACATCGGCATCGGCGGGTCCGACCTCGGCCCGGTGATGGTGACGGAGGCGCTGACCCCCTACCTGCACCCGCAGATCGGTGTGCATTTCGTCTCCAACGTGGACGGCACCCACATCAGCGAGACGCTGGAATGGCTGGACCCGGAGACGACCCTGTTCGTCATCGCGTCCAAGACCTTCACCACCCAGGAGACGCTGGCCAACGCCCACACCGCGCGGCGCTGGTTCCTGGAGAGCGCCGGCGACCCCGCCCATGTCGCCAAGCATTTCGTCGCCGTCTCCACCAACGAGGCGGAGGTGCGCAAGTTCGGCATCGACCCGGCCAACATGTTCGGCTTCTGGGACTGGGTCGGCGGGCGCTATTCCCTGTGGTCGGCGATCGGGCTGTCCATCGCGCTCGGCATCGGCATGGACCGCTTCTATGAGTTGCTGGACGGCGCCCACGCCATGGACGAGCATTTCCGCACCGCGCCGCCGGAGCGCAACATGCCGGTGCTGATGGCGATGCTGGGCGTCTGGTACGTCAATTTCTGGGGCGCCAAGTCCCACGCCGTGCTGCCCTACGACCAGTACATGCACCGCTTCTCCGCCTATCTCCAGCAGTTGGACATGGAGAGCAACGGCAAGACGGTGGACCGGCAGGGCGCGCGGGTGGACTACGCCACCGGCCCTGTGGTCTTCGGCGAACCGGGCACCAACGGCCAGCACGCCTTCTACCAGCTCATCCACCAGGGGACGGAGCTGGTCCCCGCCGACTTCCTGGCCCCGGCGGAGACCCACAACCCTGTCGGCGACCACCACCGCATCCTGCTGTCGAACTTCTTCGCCCAGCCGGAGGCCCTGATGCGCGGCAAGACCGCCGACGAGGTGCGCGCCGAGATGGCCAAGTCCGGCAAGCCGGCCGAGGCCATCGAGCCGCTGGTCCCCCACCGCGTGTTCGAAGGCAACAAGCCGTCCAACAGCATCCTGTTCAAGAAGCTGGACCCGCGCACGCTGGGCGCCCTGATCGCGCTGTACGAGCACAAGGTGTTCGTCCAGGGCATCGTGTGGGCCATCAACAGCTTCGACCAATGGGGCGTGGAGTTGGGCAAGCAGCTGGCCGGGAAGATCCTGCCCGAACTCCAGAACGGGCCGACCGCCGCGCTGGGGCACGACAGTTCGACCAACGGGCTGATCGGCTGGTACCGCAAGCACCGCTGAGCGGACCTTTACGGCGAACGAAGGAGAGGCGGAAGAGTGGCAGACAGCCGCTTTCCCGCCTCTCCTTGATTCGCTATGGCGCGATCAGCATCATCAGACAACGCCCAGAAGCGCGGGGAAATTGTAAACCGTACCACCAACCTGAAGCTGCTCGATCGTCAAAATTCCCACAGTGTTGGAATTCGTGCGGAAGTTCTCGATCAAAACGCCGTTGTCGACTTGGCCGTTATCATTGATATCCGATTTCAAGTAAACCCATAGGTCGTTGTTGTTGACCCAGGTCGCTTGAAGATCGCTCAACGTCGCATTGAGGAAGGCAAGCCTATCTGCTGAACCGGGATTGCTGTCGGCAGTGTCAAAGATGTAGATACTTCCGCCCGGCAACGGATCGTGGAAGTAGGTGCCGTCACCGGCACCCCCGTAAAGCTCGCCCCACGAGTAAGAGCCTCCCCCGATCAGCGTATCGTTTCCCGATGCCGAAGTCGTCCCTCCGTAGATCACGTCATACCCGCTGCCACCGTGTAACAGGTCCGCCTCGGTGTCGCCGTTCAGAGTATCGTCGCCGTTACTGCCCAGAAGCGTATCGGACCCGCCATGTCCGAACAGGCTATCGTTGCCGTCGCCGCCATCCAGATAATCAGCCTAGTAGCCGCCGACGATTGTATCGTTGCCGCCCAGGCCGTAAATCGAGAATTGATTCGTGATGGATCCTGGGCAAGACCCGCTTGGCGCCAAATCATTTCCATTGGTCAGGGCATAGCCATAGTAAGCCACAATCATCCTCCACACATTATATTTTGTGCACCCACAATGAATGCACACAAAACAATTACCGCGAGTCCGTATAAAGAAAATATGTATTTTATATGCAAGAACTCAAATCATACCATGATATTACTTAGATACCTAAGTAATCAAAATCTTAATTTTAATTTTATGCCGTGACCATTGCTTCAAATGAAAGAATGGACTATAGAAGGAGAAAGGAATCAGGAGGGCGTAGCTATGAATGTTCAATTGGCCTTAACCGGTGCATATTCGACATCATCAGCCTCCTCCGCAACAGGCACCACCCAGCCACGCACCGCCGACAACAATCAGATTGGCGGCGCAGCCACCTCGACCGCCGAGAGCACAAAGGACACGCTGTCCTTGAGCCCCCTGGCGGCGAGCCTGAAGGGGCCGTCGCTGGACCTTTTCAACAAGCTGAAGCAGAACGAGCGCACCCTGCTCAGCGGCCTCGTGGACAGCGGCAAGGTCACCGGAGACGACGTGAACAACGTGCTGATGGGCAGCCTGAAAATGGCTCGGTCCACGGCCTTCATGAACGGAGGCCGGATGTTCGAATCCCAGAATCGCGGCCTCTTCGCCCGCGCCGCCACCGTCACCGCGGATGAGATGCTGAAGGCGACGGACGACACGCTGGCCCGGCGCAAGGAACTGGTTGCGCGGCTGGGAGAATTGGACAAGAACGGCCAGGGTGGCTCCGCCGACTACGGCGAGATCCTGCGCGCCCTTTCCGGAGTGGAGCCCGGCGCGGGCACCGATCAACCCAGCGCGGAACCCCATGGCAACAGCCGGGCGACCGCACATTTGCGCCAGACCCGGCTCTTTTCGCCCTATTACATGAAGTTGGGCGATCCTTTTTTCATCCGCAACGGTGAGGAGGAAGCGGCAAGCAACAAGCTGAAGGAGGCCGGGGTTTCCTTGTCCAGCCTCACGGACGCCGCCCGCGGCATGGCCGAGGACAACGTGGCGGACATGGTGCAGCAACAGGCGTCGGATAGGGCCGAGATCATGCGGCGGAACGGCGGCTGAGCCGGCGCAACGGGGCGCCTCCCGCAGGAAGCCCTTGTGCGGCGTGGCGATCCGGCGTAGGGTGCAGCCATGAACCCCGTGCGCCTCACCTCTCCCGCCCTTCTGGGGCGATTTTGGTACCGCTGGTACATTCCGGCGGCATAGGTATCGCACACCCACGATGCACCCAAAGCCGCCCGACCCGAGGCGGCTTTTGTGTTTTCAGCACGCGGTGCACGCAAAATCCCCCTGACGGTCACGGCGGCCTCCCATACCACCGGAGGTCCCATCATGTCCGATTTCGATTTCGACGTTGTCACCGGCCCGTCCCGCGCCAGCTGCCCCGCCACCCCCGGCGAACCGGAAACGCAGGAGGACGGCCACCCCGCCGACAAGACCGGTCCGGCGTGACCGCCCCGAACTGGAACCGCCCCGCCCTTCCCGCCATGCCATGCCATGCCATGCCATGCCATGCCGATGAGGAAAAGCGGGGCGGTCCACAAGCAAGGACGGCCGCCGCTTATGGCTAAGGTGACCGGCGCGCCACACCCGCGTCCAGCCCGTTCCACGTGCCACCGTCAGCCATCAGCAGCGCGGCGGGGATGACGACGCCGGTCGAACCGGTGGCCACCAGGACCTCGCACAGAAGGCGGTTCGAGGCACGCCGATGGCGATGACGGGGAAATTGGGCTGTTCTTGCCGAGGAAAGAAGGACCGAACCGGACGCCTGTCATCCGGCCGGACAGTTCCGCCGCATGGACAACCGCCCCCGCGCTCGGCATTATCAATCACCACCTCGGGATGCATCCCGAAGGCCGCGCCATCGAAAAAGCGGGGGGAGCGCGCATGTCCATCATCGACGTCACCAGCGGCACGCCCACCGCTTTCGGCTCAGGCGTCAAGTCGGGTCCGGCAAAGGCACCCGTTGCCGCCACGTTAGGCACCACCGCGCCCAACAGCGGCCGCAACGGCACGGTGGATACGGTCAGCCTGTCCACCGACGCAGTCCGGGCCATGGAGGCTGGGACCATCTCCTTCACTGTCCCAAAGGCCGACGCCGCAGCAGCGAAAGACCCGGTGGCGGCGCGCATGGAGACCATGCTCGCCCGCCGCGACTATGACCTCAAGCAGGCCGACTACATGCGGGAGGCGATGGGCATGCTGCGCCAGACCCTCAACCTGCCCGAGGACCAGCCCATCTTCCTGGGTGGCGCTGCACATGGCCTGCTGGACAGGTTGGCGGCGAAGAACGGCCTCAGCAAACCCGAGTTGCCGGACGCGCTGCGCGCCGCCGGGGCAAAGGACCCGTTCGCGGAGGACGCCGACGCCGAAACCGGCGTAATCGGCGTCGGGATGCCCAACAGCGGCAAGGAGTTGCAGGTCGTCTTCGACCGGCTCGGCCTCGCCGGTCGGTCCACCAAGACGGACGACCCACTGCGCATGATCGCGCTGACGGACGGAAACGGCCGCGGCGGCGCGTTGCTCGGCGCCATCAAGGGAGGAACTCTGGGAGGCCTCACCGACACCCGGCCGGGCCAGGGCGCCAACCTGTGGGCGGTGACCGACGGGGACGGGGGACCGAATGCCCGGGTCCTCGCCTCCGTCCGCTCAGTCGGCATGGACGACGTGGCCACCGGCATGGCCACCAACCTGCTGAAAGGGCTGAAGGGGCTGTTCGACGGGACTTGAGGCCCACCGCATCCGTTCGCCGCGCATGCCCCGCTCGTGGTGGCATTCCCGGCGTGAGCCTACTATATTTGGCGCATGCCGATCCGTATGCTGCCCGACACGCTCGTCAACCGAATCGCCGCCGGCGAGGTGATCGAGCGGCCCGCCGCCGCCGTCAAGGAACTGGTGGAGAACGCCATCGATGCCGGGGCCACCCGCATCGACGTGGTGGTGCGCGACGGCGGCAAATCGCTCATCACCATCACCGACGACGGCTGCGGCATGGGGCCGGACGAACTGGCGCTCGCCGTGGAGCGCCATGCCACCTCCAAGCTGCCGTCCGACGACCTTCTGGACATCCGCTCGCTGGGTTTCCGCGGGGAGGCGCTGCCCTCCATCGGGGCGGTCAGCCGCCTGACCCTGACGAGCCGCCCGCGCGGCGCCGACAGCGCCTGGGCGCTGACCGTGGACGCCGGGCTGAAGGGCGCGCCGCAGCCCGCCGCGCTCGCCCAGGGCACCCGCGTCGAGGTGCGCGACCTGTTCGCCGCCGTGCCCGCCCGCCTGAAGTTCCTGAAGGCCGCGCGGACCGAGTTCGACCACATCGGCGACAGCATCGAACGGCTGGCCATGGCCCACCCCGGCGTGGCCTTCACACTGGACGGCGACAACCGCTCCCCGCTGCGCCTGTCGGCCGCGCAGGGCGACCTGCTCGACGCCCGGCTGACCCGGCTGGGCGCCCTGATGGGACGCGACTTCCAGGACAACGCCGTGCCGGTGCAGGCGGCGCGCGAGGGGGTGACGCTCGCCGGCTGGATCGGCCTGCCCACCCTGCACCGCCCCACGGCCCGCCACCAGAATTTGTTCGTCAACGGCCGCCCGGTGCGGGACAAGCTGATGGTCGGCGCGGTGCGGGCGGCCTACGCCGATTTCCTGCCGCGCGACCGCCATCCCATGCTGGCGCTGTTCCTCGACCTCGACCCGCAGGAGGTGGACGTGAACGTCCATCCCGCCAAGGCGGAGGTGCGGTTCCGCGACCAGGGCTTGGTGCGCGGGCTGATCGTCGGCGCACTGAAGCACGCGCTGGCCGAAGCCGGGCACCGCGCCTCGACCACCGTGGGGCTGGCGACGCTGGGTGCGCTGCGCCCGGAGAGCGGTGTCGACGCGGACGGAAACATCCTGCCGCCCTCCCCCCTGCCCTACCGCAACCCGGCGCACCAGCCGGCGCAATCCTGGGGTGGCAGCTACGGTTCCGTCGTGCCGCGCGGGCTGGCCGATCGGGCAACCGCCTTCCAGTCGCCCCATCAGGCGTCGCTTCCCCCCCTGCAGGGCCGACTCGCCGGCTGGCAGGCCGCGCCGGCCGCGCGCCCGCCGGACTACTCGGCGCAGGCCGCCGCCGCTCCGCCGCTGGATAGCCACCCGTTGGGGGCGGCCCGCGCCCAGGTCCACAACACCTACATCGTCGCCCAGACCACCGAGGGGATCGTCATCGTCGACCAGCACGCCGCCCACGAGCGGCTGGTCTACGAGCGGATGAAGACCGCGCTTCTGGAGGGCGGCGTGAAGCGGCAGGCCCTGCTGATCCCGGAGTTGGTGGAACTGGACGAGCCGTCGGCCAACCGCCTGCTGGGCCGCGCCGCCGAGCTGGCGGAGCTGGGTCTGGCGGTGGAGGGCTTCGGCCCCGGCTGCGTTCTGGTGCGCGAGGTCCCGGCCCTGCTGGGCCAGAGCGACGTGAAGAGCCTCGTCCGCGACCTCGCCGAGGAGCTGGCGGAACTGGGCGACGCGCTGTCCTTGAAGGAGCGGCTGGAGGACGTGTGCGGGACCATGGCCTGCCATGGCTCGGTCCGCGCCGGGCGATCCCTCAGCGTCGAGGAGATGAACGCCCTGCTGCGCCAGATGGAGGCCACCCCCCACAGCGGCCAATGCAATCACGGCCGCCCCACCTACGTGGAGTTGAAACTGTCCGACATCGAGCGGCTGTTCGGGCGACGGTGACCTTGTCGGACCACAGATGGACTGACCCTGAACCACACACGAATTGACCCTGAAACCACAATAGGTCCGGCCCGCGTCGGCATCGCGCCAGCACTCATTGGATGGCCGCGGAACAGCATTGTCACGCCAAGCCTGGCGGCGGCCGGACGGTGAGGTTACGCGGATCCGATGACTCCGCTCTCGTATGCCCGCCACCAGTTCCCGCCTGCCGTCATCCAGCATGCGATCCGGCTGTATCTGCGGTTCACCTTGAGCTACCGGGATGTCGAGGAGCTTGGCTGAACGCGGCATCGACGTGTCCTACGAGACGGTGCGTCGGTGGGTGTTGAAGTTCGGGCCGGTCATCGCCAGCAACCTGAGGCGCCTCCGGCCGAGGCCCAGCCCACGCTGGCATCTGGACGAAATGATCGTGAAAATTGGCGGCCGGCCGATGTACTTGTGGCGCGCCGTCGACGATGAGGGCGAGGTGCTAGAGGCGCTCGTCCAGCGCCGAAGGGACAAAGCCGCGGCTTGCAAGCTGATGCGCAAGCTGCTCAAGAAGCATGGCTTTCCTCCTATCCAGGTCACCACGGACAGGCTGCGCTCCTACGGGGCCGCTTTCCGGGAATTGAACCTGAGAGCCCACCACGAGCAAGCCCGGCGCAAGAACACGCGGGCCGAGGTTTCGCACCAGCCGGTCCGTCGACGCGAAAGGAAAGTTCAGCGCTTCACATCACCGGCTCCGCCCAGCGCTTCGCCCTCATGCATTCCGCAACCTACAACACCTTAAATCTTCAGCATCATCTGATCTCCCGTCGCACCCTGCGCATCTTCCGGGCGCGGACGATGGCCGAGTGGCACACCGCCATAGCCGCGGCGTGAACCAGTCGGCGACTCCTGGCGATCTGCGCGTTGCTTCAGTTCGTGTGACAGTGCCGACCAATGCGCGGATTCCAGCTCCCAGACAGCGCCCATCTTTTCTGCCGGGCCCATGACGAGGTGCGCAACTGTCTGCGCCCGGCACCCCGGTGCAACCGGCATGTTCCGCCCCCCGGCGACAGGCGCCCCATGTCCGGAGGGTCGCCGCCCTGCGCGACATGCTCGCCGTCGCGTAATCAAACCCTCCAGTTCGGGGCGGCGTCATGCACGCTGTGCCGCGAGACCTGACGCAAACCCGCTCTGCGCACCCGTTTGGCTTGCAGATAGGACTTGATTTGTTTGCAGGACCAACGCACAAATTACTGTATGATGTGTGTGGCAACTCACCTGCTGATCGGAGCCAGGGCCATTGCGATAGCCCTGCTTCTGTCGTTGGTGCCGTTGTTGATGCCGGCGCAGAGCGCACATGCCGAGATGCTGCCCATCCCAATGAATGTGCAGTACGATGTCACATCCGCGCATGCGGAGGATTCGGCGGCCGCCAGGGTTGACGACACCCTGCAGGACAACATCATCATCGTTCTGGAAACCAGCAACGGGGATCCCGAACAGATCGGCGACGAGATCGCTCCTCTCGTGGCATCGCCACGCCCGATCTTCGCCGATTCCATCGTGCTGTTCTTCGAGCACGGCGGCCATCCCCATGGGGACGCAACGCCCTGCTGGCGCCCTCCGACACTTCTCTCTTTCGCCGCGTAACCGCGGTCTCTGCGGCCTAGCAGAAGGCTCGGCCCAACGAGGCTGACGCAACAGGCGCGCCCCTTGGACGGACGATTCCGCGCCTTTCCCTGTCGCGTCTCCGGGCCGCCACCAACCATCAACCCCGCTGCGTCGAAATTCGGCGCACAGCGCAACATCGTCACACGAAGAATCGGCACCTCAGCCGAAGCCAAGGTGCCGATCAAGTCTGGCGCACTAGAAAGAAAAATGCCACATCGCGCCTGCCAGCAATAACGGGAAGCATAATCCGACAGAACAAGCCTTCTTATAGTATTTCTCACGTATAATTCCGTTATAGGCGAGAAATATCCTGGCCAGCGCGTTCGAAGCCTTACGTCGCTCCCATTGGTATTCTGGCAGCGCCACGCGACAATGGCAAATGTATTTATTGTAAATCAGTAAGTCAACGCAATTTTTTAGTTAATAAATTTTCGCACTGTAGCGAATCGTATGCAGCTTAATGCAGCATATTATCTCATGTATTCTAAGGTTAAACTGGGAAGAGAAGGCTGTTGAGAGCAATTTATCTATCTTCATAGAGGCATAACGGTGTCCATGAGAGGCGCTCTGCATGCCGATAGACATGTGACAGTGACTTTCGTTGCCGCAATAACAGATGTATTGACTGCGATAGAATTCTTGTGAGTCGTAAAAAAATCGCTTATTTGTTTGGCGTTGTTTACGTTTTTCTAGACCGCCTCGCAAAAAGGCGATATGACGACAAGGAAGCAGGTCACGCGAGTGCCCATTGTGGAAAGCTGCTCCCAGCCCCTCGCGAACGGCCATGCGTCATAAAATACCAAAATCTAGGGGGATCGTACTCATGACAGTGAATAGTGCAGATTCAGCACGGGCGACACAACGCAACAGCTATTGGCGGGCATCGCTGCGCCTCATCATGCTCTGCTTGGTGATCTGGTTCGTTGTTTCTTATGGATTCGGCATTCTCCTTGTCGATCAAATGAACGCCATCAATCTCGGCGGCTTCAAGCTTGGCTTCTGGTTCGCGCAGCAGGGCTCGATCTATGTCTTCGTCGTCCTGATTTTCTTCTATGCGATGCGAATGAACGTCATCGACCGTCAACACGGCGTTCACGAAGACTGAGCGAAGGGGGCAATGGGAATGGACCTTAAGACGCTTACCTACCTCATCGTCGGCGCCAGCTTTGCGCTGTACTTCGGGATCGCCCTCTACACCACGGCGCGCAGCACGGGCGACTTCTATGTGGCCGGCAAGGGCGTGCATCCGGTCGTCAACGGCATGGCCACGGCCGCCGACTGGATGAGCGCTGCCTCCTTCATCTCCATGGCCGGCCTGATCGCCTTCCTGGGTTATGGCGGCTCGGTCTACCTGATGGGCTGGACCGGCGGCTACGTGCTGCTCGCCATGCTGCTGGCTCCGTACCTGCGCAAGTACGGCAAGTTCACGGTGCCCGAGTTCATCGGCGACCGGTACTATTCCAAGGCCGCCCGACTGGTGGCGGTGGTCTGCTTGATCTTCATCTCCTTCACCTACGTCGCCGGCCAGATGCGCGGCGTCGGCATCGTGTTCTCGCGCTTCATGGAAGTGAGCGTCGAGACCGGCCTGATCGTCGGCATGGGCATCGTGTTCGTCTATGCGGTGCTGGGCGGCATGAAGGGCATCACCTACACCCAGGTGGCCCAGTACGTCGTTCTGATCTCCGCCTACACGGTGCCGGCGGTCTTCATCGCCTTCAACCTCACCGGCAACCCGGTGCCGCAGGTCGCGATGGGCTCGGAGCTGACCTCGGGCGGTTACATGCTCGACCGATTGAACACCCTGGTGACCGATCTGGGCTTCGCGGCCTACACCGACGGCAACAAGACGACCATCGACATCTTCTGCATCACGCTGGTGCTGATGGCGGGCACCGCCGGCCTGCCGCACGTGATCGTGCGTTTCTTCACCGTGCCGAAGGTGCGCGACGCCCGCTCGTCGACCGGCTGGGCTCTGGTCTTCATCGCGCTGCTCTACACCGTCGCCCCGGCGGTCGGCGCCATGGCCCGCTACAACCTGACCACCACGATCCAGAACGGCGACGTCGGCGTCGCCACCGCGAACCTCGAGTACGAGCAGCGCCCCGAGTGGTTCAAGCGCTGGGAGAAGACCGGCCTGCTGGCCTTCCAGGACAAGAACGGCGACGGCCGCATCCAGTACTACAACGACAAGAATCCGCAGTTCGTCGAGAAGGCGTCCGCCTGGGGCTGGAAGGGCAACGAGCTGACCGTCAACAACGACATCATGGTGCTCGCCAACCCGGAGATCGCCAACCTGCCGAACTGGGTGATCGCGCTCGTGGCCGCCGGCGGCATCGCCGCGGCGCTGTCCACAGCCGCAGGGCTGCTGCTCGTCATCTCCTCCTCGATCTCGCACGACCTGATGAAGGGGGCGCTCACCCCGAACATCACGGAGAAACAGGAACTGACGGCGGGCCGATTGGCCGCGGCGGTCGCCATCCTGATCGCCGGCTACCTCGGCTGGAATCCACCGGCCTTCGTGGCGCAGGTGGTGGCCTTTGCCTTCGGACTGGCCGCAGCGTCGCTGTTCCCGGCGATCCTGATGGGCATCTTCTCGCGGACGATCACCCGCGAGGGCGCGATCGCCGGCATGCTGACCGGCCTCATCTTCACGATGGGCTACATCCTGTACTTCAAGGGCATCTTCATCGCGCCGCTCGCCGCCGACGTTCCGGCCAACTGGATGCTCGGCATCTCCCCGGAGGGCATCGGCTCGGTGGGCATGCTTCTGAACTTCCTGGTGGCCTTCGCCGTCAGCAAGATGACGGCGGCCCCGCCGCGCGATGTGCAGGAGTTGATCGAGACCATCCGGTTGCCGGCTGGCGCCGGAAGCGCTCACAGCCACTGACGCGGCTGGATCGGATGACCGAGTGAGGACAGCGGCCCCCGCGACACGCGCGGGGGCCGCTGTCCCCTTTTTATCCCGCCAGTGCTGCGGAGCCATGCCGTGAACGCCGAACCGACCGACTTCCACGACTTCCTGGGGCGGCACCACCCGTTCGACCTGCTGCCGCCCGACGCCCTGGCCGAGGTCAGCGGCAACCTGACCGTCCGCGACATCCCGCGCGGCACCGTCGTCATGACGCCGGGTGAGCCGGCGAACACTCTGTACATCGTCTGTTTCGGCGCCGTGGAAACCCGCAGCCCGGACGGCGATTTGCTCGCCCGGCTGGGCGAGGGCGAATGCTTCGGCGTGCGCGCGATCCTGCGGGGCGGCATCACCGTCAACCGCACCGAGACCATCGAAGACACGCGGCTGCTGCTGATGCCGTCGGAGATGTTTGTCCGGCTGCGCCGCAACCACCTTCCCTTCGCCTATCACTTCGCCGCGTTCGAGGGCGGTCGTTTTCAAGACGCCGGGAACGTGGTTGCGGAGACGCGGGGGTCCGATCTGCTCAACAAGCGCGTCGGGAATCTGCTGATCCGCGGTCCGGTGACGGTCCCGACGGACACCCCGATCCGTGATGCGGCGCTGACCATGCGCAACGAGCGGGTGTCCTGTGTGATGATCACCGACGGCGGGGCGCTGGTGGGCATCCTCACCGACCGCGATCTTCGGAACCGCGTCGTCGCCGAAGGGCTGTCCATCGACGCGACGGTGGAACGGGTGATGACCCGCGATCCGCTGCGCATATCGGTGACGGACTATGCGCTCGATGCGCTGATGCTGATGTCGCGCCACAACATCCACCATGTGCCGGTGATGCGGGATGGCGCCGTGACAGGCTGTCTGACCGCGACGTCGGTGATCGAGAGTCACACGGCTTCGCCCGTCTTCCTGGCCCGGAACGTCCACAACGCCGAATCGCCCCAGCGGGTGCAGGAGGCGATGCAGCGCTTGCCGGGGTTGGTCCATCAGTTGACCGAGTCCGGCGCCACGGCGCACAGCATCGGGCACATTGTGTCGGCGCTGACCGACGCCGTCACCGTCCGCCTGCTCCGCCTTGCTGAGGAGAGCCTCGGCCCGCCCCCGGTCCCCTATGCCTGGCTGGCCGCCGGGTCGCAGGCCCGCCAGGAGCAGACGGCGCTGTCCGACCAGGACAATTGCCTGCTCCTGCACGACAGCTACCACGAGCAGGAACACGGCGCCTATTTCAAGGCGCTCGCCGACGCCGTCTGCCATGGGTTGAACGCCTGCGGCTACGTTTACTGCCCGGGCGGGATGATGGCGATGAACCTGCAGTGGCGCAAACCGCTGTCTGTCTGGAAGAGCTGTTTCCGCCGTTGGATCGAGGAGCCGGAGCCCAAAGCGCTGATGCTGTCCTGCGTCTTCTTTGATCTGCGGCACGTCCACGGCGATCCGGGATTGTTGAACGAACTGCATGATTTTGTCCTGGAAAAGACCAAGTCCAACCGGATATTCCAGACTTACATGGCGGGAAACGCGGTTTCGCGGCACCCGCCCATCGGATTCTTCCGCAACCTCGTGCTGATCCATGGCGGCGAACACGACCGGACACTCGACCTGAAGCACAACGGCGTGGTACCGATCGTCGACATCGCCCGGCTCTACGCCCTGGCCGCCGGAAGCCCGGCCGTCAACACCGCTGACCGGTTGCAGGCCGCGGCAGCGGCACAGGCGCTCAACCAGAAGACCGCCGTGGACCTGATGGGTGCGTTGGAGTTCATTGGCATCACGCGTCTGCGTCATCAAGCGCGGATGGCTCGCGAGGGCAAGCCGACGGACAATTTCCTCTCTCCTGTAGAGTTGTCAGGTTTCGAAAAAGGCCATTTGAAAAGTGCTTTCTTCGTGGTCAAGACAATGCAGGCCGCGATAGCATCGACCTATCAACTGGGACGTTTCTAGCGGCTGGTTTTCCTTACAGACCATTGATTGTTTCAGGTGGGTTCATGCTTTTTGAAATCATCATCGTCGTCTGCGCGGCCTTCGCCCTGAGCGGCGTGGTGCTGATCCTGTCGCGGCTGCTTCGCGTCCGACTGCCCAAGGCGGTGATTCCGATTGTGGCGGCCATCGGCATCGTGGCCGCCACCGCATGGCTTCGCCACAGTTGGGCCGACCGCGTCACCTCGTCCCTGCCTGAAGGGTTGAGCGTCGTCGCGACGGTTCCCTACAGCAGCGTGCTGGAGCCCTGGACGCTCGTCCGGCCCCGCGTCGGTGGCCTGATGGTCTTGGATGGGCGGGAAACCATGCGTCATCCCGATCACCCCGATCTGGCGATGGTGTCCATTCTGTTGGTGGAGCCGAACGCGGAAACGATCAAGAGCCGGCACATCGTCGACTGCGCCAAGCGTCGCCGTGCGCCGGTCACCGCCGACACGACCTTTGCCGAGGATGGGCTGCCGAAACCGGAGGCCTGGCTATCCGACGAGGAACCCAAGGCATTGTACGGCGAGGTTTGCAAATTGTGAATCGGCACGGGAACGCGTTGACGACAATGGAAACTGAAGGATCCCGGCCGCGCGCTGTTTCACAGGTCAGTCTGTCTGTGGCCTGACATGACCTGTCGGACCACAGACAGACTGCCCCTGAACCACACACGAATTGACCCGGGGACGGCCCGCTTCGGCACCACCATCAAGGCGGCCACAATCCTGCCGGCCGATCCAGTCTTGACCGAAGTGATGCCCGCGCCATCACCGAGGTTTCTACCCACGCAACGAAACTCGGCACACGCGCATTCCCAACGGCTGATAGCCGGAGTGCCCGTCACCTCACCAACGTTGCGGCCGGTCGAACAAAACTCTTCCGGCCGCGTTTGAACCCCATGAGGGGCGCAGCTATTCCCCCGAAGGCGTCGGCCTCGTCATCGGCGTCGAGCACGATCATGTCCGCCCATCCGCCGACCGCGATGCCATAGTCCGCGACCCGCATCAGTCGGGCGGCCCCGTTGGAGATCATATCGAGGCAGTCGCCGAAGCTTTCAGGCCCCAGATGCATGAGGTTCGCATAAAGATTGCCCATCCGGATCAGCGAGCCGTCGCCAAAGGGCGTGAAGGGATTCAGGACATTGTTGGTCGCAACCGAGACGGCAACGCCGCCTTCCGCCAGCTTATGAACCGGCGCCACCCCGCGCGGAGCCCGGTGGTTGGCATCCCGCCCGTTGAGATAGAGATCCGTCGCGGGCAAGGCCGTCACCCCCACGCCGGCATCGGCCAGGAGCGCGATCATCCGCCCCAGCGCGGCATCATCGATGGCTGCGAGCTTGGTGGCATGGCCGACGGCGACCCGCCCCCGCCAGCCCGCCGCCACCGTACGCCGGCAGATCTCCTCGAGATGGGACCAGCTGGGATCGAGATCGAAATCCAGATGGAAATCGAGATCGACGTCGTGCGCCACCGCCAAGGCGAAGATCCGTTCCATCTGCAGGGAAGGATCGGCATCGGTGTAAGGACAGCCGCCCAGGAGATCGGCCCCCTCCGCAAGGGCCTGGGTCAGCAGCCGCTCGACCGCCGGGTCGTGGGTCATCCCCTCCTGCGGGAAGACGCAGATCGACAGATCGATGGCGAAGGCATAGTCCCGCTTGAGCCGCTTCATGGCCTCGAAGCTGCGCAGGCCGACCAGCGGGTCGAGTTCCACATGCGTCCGCATGTGCATGGTGCCCTGCGTGATCGCACGCTCCAGGGTGCGGGCAGCGCGCTCATAGACATCCTCGACCGTGAACTCCTTTTTCAGGCCGGACACCGCGGCGATCGCCCCCTTGAGTCCGCCGCCAGCGTCGCGGCACCGGCAGAGCAGGCAGGACTTGTCGAGATGGATGTGCGTATCGACCAGCCCCGGCAGGACGAGGCGCCCGCCGGCATCCTCCTCGACGACGGCCTCAACGACGGCGGCACCGGCCAAGGCAGGGCCGATGGCGACGATCCGTCCCCCCCGGACCGCGATGTCCTGCGGGGCATGCCCTCCCCTCAGGCGGGCGTTGCGCAAGAGAAGGTCGAAAATGTGGTTCTGCGTCATCTCGGATCCGGCGTGACATTTGCATGCACAAACAGTATGCACTTTTAATGCCAGCCCAACCACACTTGCGGAGTTCCCAATGAGTGAGATGACCGAACGCGATCTGCAGGCCGTGAAGGATTATCTGGATGCCTCCATGGCTCCCGATCCCGTGCGCGCGGCGAAACATGTGGCCCCGGGTTTCATCTGCCGCTTCACCGGGCATCGCGTGTTCGACACGCCGAGCGGGCCGACCGGCTTCAACGCCGCCCGCTACAAGTGGGTGAAGAAGCGGATCGAACGCTATGACGTGGTGCCGGGCGAGACGGAAACCATCGTCTACAGCCTTGGCTACCTGTATGGCGCCTGGCCGGACGGCACGCCTTTCGACAACAACCGCTATGTCGACCGCTTCGTGGTGCGGGACGGGCTGATCGTCGAAACCGATGTCTGGAACGACAGCGCCGAGTGGATTCTCGACCCCTCCTGCGCGCGCTGACCTGGCCCGCTGACCTGAATGCCTGGCGCCCTTATTCGGTGTAGGGCGCCAGGATATCCATGAGGTCCCGGCTCCTGGTGCCTGAGTTTTGCAGAAGCGCGCGGGACGCCACGGCCTCCAGATGCTCGTCCATGAGGGCGCAGGCCTTGTCGGCGGGGCCGGTCCGGATCGCCTCGATCAGTTCCAGATGCTCATTCACCGCGCATTCGGACGAGTGGGGACGGCTGAAGACGGCCAGCGACAATCCCGCGCGGTAGCAGATCTCGGTCACATAGCGGATCAGAACGGGCTTGCCGGTCATTTCCGCCAGCCGGACATGGAATTCCGTCGCCAGGCGGATGGAAATCCCTTCGGCGCCATGCCGGGCCTGATGCTCGGCCTCGACGATGGCCTTCAACTGCTTCACCTGGGCCTCGGTCAGTTTGCCGGCCAGATGCCGGACGACCTGACGCTCAAGATCGACCCGGATGTCGAAGATGTCCCGTGCATCCTCGAAGGACGGCACGGCGACCACGGCGATGCGGTTCCGGCGCAGATCGACAAGGCCTTCCGCCGCCAACTGCCCGAGCGCACTGCGGGCGATGGTCCGGCTGACGCCGAAGCGTTCGCCCAGCGAATCCTCCGGCAGCCGGTCCCCCGGTGAGAGCGCCCGTTCGATGATCGCGCGCCGCAAGGCCGTGCAGATCACCGCGACACGGTCGCCCCCGGTTTTCCTCGAACGCTTTTCCTCGGCCATCACCGCTCACTCCTGCCCCGCTCTGCATAAGGGAGGTCAGGCGCGAATTCAACGTCGCCCAATGCCGCATTTGAATGCAACAGCCTCGCCCGCCTGCACAAATCAAGCGCATACAGTGATTGTACACACTTCTGCGGCCAAAAGCCCGTCGCTCTTGGCATGAAGCGCGGCCCGCTCCGGACGTTGGCGCACCTGTTGCATACAGTTCATCAGTCCGTCACGAGGTGCGCCGCATGTTCCCATCCCAAGCCATCCAGCATGGCCGCTCTTCCATCGCCGTCGAGCTGTCCCAGGCCGCCGTCTCGTTCGGCACGCCGGGCAAGGCGGTCGCAGCCCTGCAGGAAACGAATCTTCGGATTGCCGATGGCGAATTCGTCGCTCTGGTCGGCCCGTCGGGCTGCGGGAAGTCGACGATCCTGCGGCTGACGGCGGGCTTGCTGCAGCCGACCCGGGGGGCCGTTCTCGTCGGCGGGCGCGAGGTGGCGGCCAAGGCCCTGCGCATCGGCATGGCCTTCCAGAATCCGACCATGCTGCCCTGGCTCACCATCGAGCGGAACGTCATGCTGCCGTTGAAGATCGTGCGGCCCTTCCGCTCCGACTACCGCGCCAAGCGCAAGACGGAGTATCGTGACCGGGTGCATGCCCTGCTGGCCGATGTCGGGCTCGATAAATTCGCCGGCCATTATCCCTGGCAGCTGTCGGGCGGGATGCTGCAGCGCGCGAACCTCTGCCGCGCCCTCATCCATGAGCCGAGCCTGCTGCTGCTCGACGAGCCGTTCGGCGCGCTCGACCAGTTCACCCGCGAGGAGCTGTGGGGGACGATGCAATCCCTGTGGCTGAAGCGCAAACCGACCGTCCTGCTCATCACCCACGACCTGAAGGAGGCGGGATTCCTCGCCTCGCGCGTCTGCGTGATGAGCGCCCGCCCCGGCCGCATCATCAACGACAGCGCCGTCGACTTTCCCCGCCCGCGCACGATCCAGATGACCTTCGACGCCGATTTCGTCGCCCTCAATCAGCGCCTGCGCGACCTCATCATCGACGCGCGCACCGACACCGCCATCCGCGGAGCCTGAGCCATGAGCTACGAACTGCGCCGCCGCCTGTGGGCCGCCATCCTCATCCTCGGCTTCTTCGCGGCTTGGGAATTCCTCTGTCTCGCCCTTCAGGTCTCCGATCTGGTCCTCCCCCGCCCGACCCAGGTCTTCGCGACGCTGGTCGATCGCCTCGGCATCCTGTGGCCCCATGTGCTGCAAACCCTCTGGACCACGATGATCGGCTTCGTCCTGGGCGTCACCGTCGGGGTGGTCATCGGCGCGGCCATCGGCGTTTCCCGCACCGCCTACGACACGGTCTATCCCCTGCTGATCGGCTTCTCCTCGATTCCCAAGGTCGCGGTGGTGCCGATCTTCGTGCTGTGGTTCGGATCGGGTGCCACGCCGGCCATCCTCACCGCGCTCGCGATGTGCTTCTTCCCGATCGTCGTCAACATCGCGACCGGCCTCGCCACCACCGAGCCGGAGCTGGAGGACGTCCTGAAGTCGCTCGGCGCCAGCAAGCTCGACATCCTTTGGAACGTCGGGCTGCCCCGCACCATGCCCTTCTTCTTCGCCTCGCTGAAGATCGCCGTCACCTTCGCCTTCGTCGGCAGCGTGCTGTCCGAAACCGTCGCCTCCAACAAGGGCATCGGCAACGTGATGATGACGGCCTCCTCGAACTTCGACGTGCCGCTGGTCTTCGCCGGCCTCTTCCTGCTCGCCGCCCTCGGCATCCTGCTCTACGTCGCCTTCTCGCTGGTCGAGGCGCGCGTCACCGGCTGGGCCACCCGTCGCCAGGGCTTTGCTTCCGCCTGAACCTTCATCCCGAAACGGAGCCTACCATGTTGAAAAAGCTTCTCTCGACGCTCGCGCTCGGTCTTTGCCTGAGTGGGCCGGGCCTGAGCGGGCCGGCGTTGGCCGAAACCAACATCAAGTTCACGCTCGGCTGGAAGACCCAGGGCTCCGACGCTCCCTTCCTGCTGGCGCAGCAGAAGGGCTACTTCAAGGCCGAAGGGCTGAATGTCACCATCGACCAGGGCGAAGGGTCGGCGGCCACCGTGACCCGCATCATGTCGGGCGCCTATGACGCCGGCTTCGGCGACGTCAACGCGATCATCCAGAACGCAGCGACCCGCCCCGGCGAGGTGCCGATCATGGTCTATCAGCTCTGGAACAAGCCTCCCTTCGCCATCGTCTCGAAGAAGACGACCAACATCACCAAGCCCGCCGATCTCGTCGGCAAGAAGCTGGGCGGCGCCCAGGGCACCCCGACCACCCGCCTTGTCACCGTGCTCGGCACGCTCAACAAAGTCGACATGAGCAAGGTCGCCATCGAGAACATGGGGCCGAACCTGCAGGAGCCGATGCTGATCAAGGGTGATATCGACGGCGCCCTGGTCTTCAACATCACCAGCTGGTTCAACCTGATCAACAACCGCCAGGACCCCGCCAAGGACTATAATTGGCTGCTGTTCGGCGAGTTCGGCCTCGACCTCTATTCCAACGGCATGATGGTCTCGCAGAAGCTGATCAAGGAGAATCCGGACGCCGTCGCCGGCCTCGTCCGCGCGGTGAACAAGGCGGCCGTCGAGATCGGCCTGGATGCCGAGGCCGGGGTGAAGGCGGTCCTCGCCTACGACAATCTGGCCAAGGAAGAGCTTGAACGCGCCCGCATGAAGTTCTCCTACGAGCAGCTCATCCTTTCGCCCGAAGTCGACAGGCTCGGCCTTGGCGATGTGGACGACGCCCGCCTCGCGCGCTCGATCGGCATCATGGTCGAAGGTTATCAGCTGACCGCCACGCCCAAGCCGGAGCAGATCTTCACCCGCCAGTTCCTGCCCCCGCCGGCCGACCGCAAGCTCGCCTACAAGACCAACTGACAGCAGGAAAAAGCCCGGCCGGAACAGGCGGCCGGGCTTCGTTTCGGCAGGGCGGCCGTCCTGTCAAACTCCGTGATCATTTCGCCTTCATGGCCAAGCCCCACCAAACGGCAGCGGCGGCTTCACCACGTTGTTGGTGTCCACGAAGGGCTTCCCTGAGAATTCAGCGCGGTTTTCTCCATGGACCGCCGCTATCGGACAGCCAGCACCGTCCGGAACCCCAGATGGCTCGCTCCGAGGCCGACCTCCTGCGCATGGCGTGACGCCGGCCGGTACCGCTGGCAGAAGTTCTGCGCGCAGAGGAAGGAGCCTCCTTTGATCACCCGGCTGGGGACCCCTGGCTGTCGGGGATCGTAACTGTCCTCTTGCCGGGGACCGGTCGGGTTGACACCGCCCAGACCGTCATGCCGCGGCTGATACCAATCCGACGTCCATTCCCAGACATTGCCGATCATGTCCCGCAGCCCGTAACCGTTCGCCGTGAAGCAGCCCACGGGGGCGGTCGCCAGATAGCCGTCGCCCCGCGTGTTCTGGATCGGGAAAAACCCCTGCCACGTGTTGGCCATCGCCACGCCCTGGGGCGTGAACTCGCCGCCCCAGGCGTATGGCGCCCCATCCAGCCCGCCCCGGGCCGCGTGTTCCCACTGCGCCTCGGTGGGGAGTTCCCGACCAAGCCACCGCGCATATGCGATGGCATCGTTGTACGTGACATGCACCACGGGATGGTTCTCGCGGCCCCCAATGTCGCTGCCAGGGCCCTCCGGATGGCGCCAGTTCGCTTCGGGAACCAGTCGCCACCACGTGTCGCTCCTCCCGGCCGGGGAGGTCGGATCGACGAAGACCACGGAGCCGGACGGCTGCCGCGCACCGGCGCCGGTTCCGTCCACGACGCGTTCCGCCTCGGTGACATACCCCGTCGCTTCGACAAACCGGCGGAACTGGGCGTTCGTGACTTCGGTCCGGTCCATCCAGAAGCCATCGACGCTCACCCGCGTCACCGGTCCTTCCTCGCGGTAATGCTGGTCGGAACCAATCCGGGTATCGCCCCCCGGAATCCACACCATGCCGGGAGGCGCCTCCTTCGTGCCGGGGGTCGCGGCGGAACCGTCGCACAGCGTGTCCTGCGCGACGTTCGGCATGGCTGGGGCCGGAGCAGGCCAGGCGAACATCGCCAGTCCCGCGGCAGCACCAATCCCGGCCGTCATAAGTGCCGTGATGAAGACTGCGCTTTTGTTGGCCATGTCTGTCTTTCCTTGCGATCGGCCGCATCCCGGTCATGGCCGGCGGCCGTTCCATGACCGGCCGCCGGCGTCGCATCGCTTACCATTCAAGCTCCTGGTAGTAGCGCGTGCCATTGCTGTACTGAAGCTGGCCGGCGATCTTCTCATCGAAGATCACACCGTTCTTCTCCCGGTACTCATCCCAGGAGGTCATCATCTCCTTGGCCTTTTCCGGTCGGGCATCGACGAGGTTGCGGGTCTCGCCGGGATCATCGGCAAGATTGAAGAGCTCCCACCCGCCGGTTCCCCAGGGCTGGTTTACCCAAACCAGCTTCCAGTCGCCCTTCCTGATGGAGGCCCGTCCGAACAACTCCATCCCAAACACATGATCCTTCGGGTGGGCGCGATCGGATCGGCCGTTCAGATAGGACCAGAGAGAGGTTCCCTGCATGGGATGAACGGCGCGCCCCTTGTGGCTGTTTCCAGGGTGCTTGACCCCGGCGGCCTCAAGAAAGGTCGGCGCCAGATCCATCACCGAGGCGATCTGGTCGTCGATCTTTCCGCGATGCGCCAGCTTGGGGTACGAAATGATGGTCGGTGAACGGACGCCGCCCTCGGTCGGGAACGCCTTGAACAGGCGGAAGGGGGCGGCGCTCACATGGCCCCAGCCCGGCCCATAGCCGACGTAGGAGCCCGGACGCCCTATGTTGTCCAGGCTGTTGTCGAAGGTTTTCTCGACCCACGCGGCGGGGACAAGGTCCAGAATGTCGTTCCCCTCGGCGCCATTGTCGGACAGGAAGACGATGATGGTGTTGTCGAACTCGCCGATCTCCTTCAGGTAGGACACCAGCCTGCCGACGTTCTGGTCCAGGGCATCGACCATGGCCGCGTAAACCGCCATACGGCGCGCTTCGACATCCTTCTGCTGCTGGGAAAGCTGCTCCCATTTCGGCCAGAGCGCGGGCGGCTCGGACGGCGTCATGGTGGCCGGGATCAGCCCCGCAGCCTGCATGCGCTTGAAGCGCTCGTTCCGGATGACCTCGTATCCCGCCTTGTAGGTGTCCTTGTACTTCTCGATGAGGTGGTCGGGCGCCTGCAGGGGAAAGTGCGGCGCCGTGTAGGCCGCATAGGCAAAGAAGGGCTTCCCATCGGCCTTGTTGCTGCCGATGTATTCGATGACCTTGTCCGTGTAGAAATTCGTGGTGTAGTCGATCTTCGGCAGCTCGACCGGCTTGCCGTTCTCGCGGTAGCGCGCCTTGGTCGTGCCCTTGCCGTCGGGCGGCGGCGCGTTGCCGGTCTGGTCGAAGAAACCCGCCCCGCCCTGGAGCATGGCGTAGGACCGATCGAAGCCGCGCGCCGGAGGGCTGAGCTCTTCCGTCATGCCCAGGTGCCACTTCCCGGCCATGTAGGTGTGGTAGCCCGCGTCGCGCAGCAGTTCCGGGAACGGCACGACGTTGGTGCCGAGGGTGCCCTCGTAGCCGGCCTTTCCTTTCTGCTCGGGCGTCGGCAGTTCCGCCATCGTCCCCAGCCCGGCCACATGATTGTCGGTGCCGGCCATCAGCATGGCCCGCGTCGGCGAGCAGGCCGGTGACACATGGAAGTTGGTCAGTTGGAGACCGGAGCGCGCCAGGGCGTCGAGATTGGGCGTCTGGATCTCGCCGCCGAACGCACCGATGTCCGAATAGCCCAGATCGTCGGCAAGGATCAGCAGGATGTTGGGACGCTTGTCGCCCCCCGACGGGCCGGCACCCGTCCGGACGTCCGCCGCCATGGATGGGCAGGCCAGAACGGCGCTGGCGGTCACCGCCACGATGGCTCCCAGCGCCAGCCTCGTCCGGAATGATGCGGATCTGCGCATTGCCTCTTCCCCCCTCTTTCTGATTTCAAAGTCCGCCCTCGCCGGCCGGCCCACGCCAGCCGCAAGGCCGTCAGGCGACATCGCCATGCCGCGTCGGTGTGGATGCGCGTTCGGGAGCCCGCGCGCGGGCCAGCGTGCGTCGCATGGCGAGCACAATCGGGCGCTCGACCATTTTCCCGTCGAGCTGAATGACGCCGTCCGGAGCGTCCTTCCAGGCCGCGACGATCCGCTCGGCGTCGGCGACCTCGTCCGGTGTCGGTGTGTAGGCTTCGTTGATGGTCGGAACTTGGCCCGGATGGATGGCCATCTTCGCCGTGAAGCCCAGAGACAAGGCGCGTAGCGCCTCGGCGCGGCACCCGTCGGCGTCGCGGACCTCGACGAATGGCATGTCGATGGCCGGAATGCCGGCCCGCGCGGCGGCATGAACGACCCGCGATCGACCGTGCAGAAGCCCATCCCAGGACGCCGGGACGCCGAGTTCAGCCGCCAGATCCAAGCCTCCGAACATGACGGCGCTCACCCGTCGGGACGCGGCCGTGATGGCGGCGGCCTGATCGACCCCACGCAACGTCTCGATCTGAGCCACCAAGCGAAGATCGAGTCCCGCTTCGGTCAGCAACTGATCGACCCAGCAGACCTCCTCCGGCGAGTCGATCTTGGGGATGACCACGGTGCCCCCCGTCGGGCGTGCGTCGATGAGGGCGAGCGCATCGCGCATCCCCGCCACGCTGCGCGGCGTGTTGATGCGTATCACGCGGTCGGGACCGCCACTGCCACCGTTGCCGCCACCCGCCAGGAAGCGCATGGCCGCGGCACGGGCATCCTGCTTGTGAGCCGGCGCCACGGCGTCCTCCAGATCCACGCAGACGGCATCGGCGCCGGCGGCGAGCGCCTTGTCGAAGCGGTCGGGCCGCGATGCCGGAACAAACAGCACGCTGCGCCAGCCGAGATCGTCCATCGCGCGTCCCCCTCCTTTCCTTGGCCTGTGCGGCGACCCGGCCGTTGCGAGCGTCCATGCTCCTGGAAAAAAGGCGAAGCCTCCGCCGGGAGCGATGCGCTGGGAACGGCCGGATCGGGTTTGGTTTCAGACGCGCTCGCGTGGGGCGAGGGCTTCCGGCGCCTTGTGGAAGACGCCGTCCTTCATGATCGCGAGGAGGCGCTTCCGGTCCTGCAGGATGGCGACATCCGCGAGAGGATCGCCGTCGACCAGCAGCAGGTCGGCCAGACAGCCCTCCCGGATCATGCCCAGCTCGTCGCCCATACCCATGATCTGGCCGGCGGACCGGGTCGCGGAGACCAGCGCCTCCATCGGCGTGAAGCCGAGCAGATTCACGAAGATCTCAAGGTCACGGGCGTTCGTGCCGTGCGGCTGCCACGCGAACCCGTAGTCGCCGCCGGGAAGCACACGGATGCCGCGCTTGTGCATCTTCCTCATGCTGTCGACCGCGATTTCCAGCTCGCGTTCGTACTGCTGCGACAGCGGCGACCCGGGGGCGATGCCATACGCGCCCGCTTCCCGGGCCGTGGTGAGCAGCCACGCCAGACCGGGCGCCACGAAGTGCCGGTCCTTCACCGCTTCCAGCATGTCGAGGGCTTCCTCGTCCGCGTAGGAGGCGTGAAAGATGCCTTCGATGCCGAATTCGACGCACAGCTTGACCGATTTGGAGGAGCGGGCGTGCGCGCACAGGGTCTTCCCATGCATCTTGGCTTCGCTCACCGCCACGGCGATCTCTTCGCGCGCCATCGGGGTCACCTCGGCCCCAACCCCGGTGATCTCCTCACCCGACAGGTTCAGCTTGATGTTGTCGACGCCGTATTTGATGAACTTGCGGACGGCGCGGCGGACCTCCTCCGGCCCGGAGACGATCATGCCGAAATTCAGGCCCTCATGCTCGATGTGCGGCGGCGAGGTGTCGCCAAGCCCGCCGGGCGTGGCAATCTCCTGGCCCGCCGCGCGGTACCGCGGCCCGGGGATCTGGCCCGCGTTGATCGCGTTGCGGATCACCACGTCCAGGCGCGGCTTGGCGGCGGCGGCGCCGAAGCCGGCCGTGAATCCCGCATCCAGCACCAGCTTGGCCATGTCGGCGGCGAAGAGGACATGCTCTTCCGGCGGCATCTGCTGAATGGCCGCGAGCGTGGGCTGGTTGTTCCACGACAGGTGCAGGTGCGAGTCGATGAGGCCCGGCATCAGCGTGGCGCCGCCACCGCTCACATGGCGGTGGGCGTCGCGGGAGATCGTCCCTTCCTGCCTGGAAATCTCGGCGATGCGGTTGCCTTGGACCAGCACTTCGCCGGCGAAAGGCTGCTCGCCGGTGCTGTCGAGGACGCGCACGTCGGTAAAGAGAGTCGTTTGCATCGTTTCCTCCGGTCGATCGGGAATGCCGGTTTGCCGGCTTATTGTCTCGTTCGTGCTTTGGATGGGCTTTGCCGGGACCGTGGCTCCGCCATCCGAACGACACCGCCGTTTCCGTGATGGGCACGCGTCACGGCGGTGCGCTTTACCGCAAGCTGCTCAGGTGACGGAGAACAGGAAGTTGACCAGCGCTTCGTTGACCGCCGCCGGACGCTCGAACGTCGTCCAATGGCCACAGCGATCGAGAATGCGCAGGTTCGATCCCGGGATCTTCGACGCCAGGGCCCGCACGGCCGGGGGTGGCGCCGTGCCGTCCTCGTCGCCCGTGATGAGCAGCGTCGGGCAGGCGATCCGCGCCACGTCGGCGGGCTCGGCGGCGGCCAAGGCCTCGCAGGTGCGGGCATAGCCTTCCGGGTCCTGGCGCATCAGGATCTCGCGCACGAACGCCGCCACTTCCGGCCGGTGGGCCTTGGTGTCGGCCGAGGTGCCGCCCTGAACGACCGCATCGGCGATGCCCACCATGCCTTCGGCGCGCGCCTTGGCGGCACGGTCGCGCAGAGCCGGACGGGCGGCCTCGGGCGGCGCGTGAAGCGGCCCGATCAACGACAGGCTGCGCACCCGCTCCGGCTGACGGACGGCGAGATGCTGGCACACGACGGTGCCGAGCGAATGGCCGACCACATGGGCGCGTTCGATGCCGCGGCTGTCGAGGACCGCCACGACCGCATCGACGAAGCCGGAAATCGACACGTCGCCGGTGATGGCGCTTCGCCCGGAACCGGGAAGGTCGAAGCGCACGCATTGGAAGAACCGCGACAACGCGCCGACCTGCGGGGTGAACACGTTGGAGGTGCCGCCCAGGCCATGAACCAGGATCACGGGGTCACCCGCGCCGTGAACCTCGACAGCCAGATGCTGTGCCATAAGGTGTTTCCCTTGTTGCCGTTGCAGAATGGCCGCCCGTGCTCAGTCGAGCAGGTTGCTGAGCCGGCCGAGCCCGTCGATCTCGACCGTCACACGGTCGCCTGGCTTCAGGAACTTCGGCGGGTTGAAGCCGATGCCGACCCCGGCCGGCGTGCCGGTGGCGATGATGTCGCCGGGGTAGAGCGTGATTCCGGCCGACAGGGTCTCGATCATGGTCGGAATGTCGAAGATCAGATCGCGCGTGTTGGCGTTCTGGCGCAGTTCGTCGTTCACCCAGCAGCGCAGCCCCAGGTTGGCCGCGTCGACCTCGTCGGCCGTCGCCAGCCAGGGACCCATCGGGCAGAAGGTGTCGAAGCTCTTGCCCAGGAACCACTGCTTATGACGCGACTGCCAGTCACGCGCCGTCATGTCGTTGATGATGACGTAGCCGAAGACATGGTCGTAGGCGTCGGCCTTGGTGATCCCGCGGCCGCCCTTGCCGATGACCACGCCCAGTTCGGCCTCATAGTCGAGGCTGTCGCTGACCCCGTGCGGATAACGGATTGGATCACCATTGGCGATCACCGTCTCGGGCGGCTTCGTGAAGAAGATCGGCGCTTCCGGGATTGCGTCGGCCGCCACCTTCGACCCGGCGTCGAAACCGCTGCGGGTAAACTCGTGGGCGTGGTCGTGGTAGTTCTTGCCGACGCAGAAAATGTTGCGGTCAGGGCGCGGGATCGGCGCGTCGACACGGACATCGGCCAGCGGAATCCCCACAGAGCCGAGCGTCATTTCGCCCTTGGCCGCGTCGTGACGGCGGATGAGATCGAGCATGTCACGGACCGGCCCGCCAAGAACGGATTCGATCGGCCAAACCCGCTGCGTGTCCGGATCGATCACCCCGACCTTGCGGCGTCCATCATGTTGGAAGGTGACGAATTTCATGCGCTGCCTCCGCTGATCCAATTATGAGCCATTATCGGGTCCAATGCGGCGCCGTCAGCGCCATCAGTGATCCAATATGACGATCACGGCTCATAATTGGTCAAGAAGAAAATGCGTCTGGCCCATTTTTTCTAAGCCGGTTGCCAGAACCCGTGCGCCGACAACCCTAAAATTGAGATTGCACGGTGGCAATGGACGCGCCATATTGGATGAAGAATGGAGCAAAAATGCCGGTGGAACGAGTATGGACGCGCTGAATCTCAGGGATCGGGCTGCTTCCGGAGCGAGCGCGGTTGTTGCGTTGATCGAACAAGGCATCGCTGACGGAACCTGGGGTCCGGGCACCAAGCTGCCGACCGAGCGTGAGTTGGAGAAGCGCTTCAACGTTTCCCGCAACACGCTGCGCAAGAGCCTTCGCGTGCTTGAGGAGCAAGGTAAGATCGTCCGCCATGTGGGTCGCGGCTCGTTCGTCACGTCGGAGGCGACGGTGAAGAGCATGGCCGAAAACCAAAGCCTGACCAGCCGCATCATCGGCGCCAGCCCGGCGGAAGTCATGGAACTGCGCCTGATGGTCGAGCCGCAGGCGGCTGAACTGGCCGCTGGGCGGGCCACCGCGGCGGATCTCCACCGGATGGAGGAATGCCTGGCCCATGCCGAGCGCGCCCAGGACATTCCGGAGTTCGAGCACTGGGACGGCATGCTGCACGTGGCGATCATCGGAGCGGCCAAGAACGGCTTGCTGTCCGACGTTTACGACGCGATCAACGCCATCCGGAACCAGCCGGAATGGGCGCGGCTCAAGGTGCGCAGCCTCACGCCGGCGCGGCGCGCCGTCTATGAGGACCAGCACCGGCGCATCGTCGGCGCGCTCAAGGACCGTGACGGGGATCAGGCCCGTGCCGCCCTACAGGAGCATCTGCTGCAGGTCCGCACCAATCTTTTGGGAGGCTGATGCGGGATCGCACCGGGTTTTCCGGAAACATCTCAATGGCGTGTGGTTTGCGCGGAACGATCGTCTCACCAAATGCGGGAATCGGACTCCGTCATCGTCTCGGCACGCCATGTCCATGGCAACTTGCATCACCCGCAGCCGGGACGACAGGCTGAGCCGGCCAACACAGCACAACGGGAAGGTGGCAAGGATGAACTACCGCAAGCTCGGCCGCAGTGGCGTGAAGGTGTCGCCGCTGTGCCTTGGCGCCATGATGTTCGGCGGTCCCACCGACGAGCCGACGGCGGTGCGCATCATCGCCCATGCCGCGGAGGCCGGCATCAACTTCATCGACACCGCCGACGTCTACAACGAAGGCCGGTCGGAGGAAATCGTCGGCCGCGCCGTGCGGAGCGACCGCGAGCGCTGGGTGGTGGCGACCAAGCTCGGCAACCCCACGGGACCCGGCCCGAACCAGCGCGGCCTCTCGCGGCGCCGGCTGAACGTGGCGTGCGACGCGAGCCTTCGGCGCCTGGGCACGGATTGGATTGACCTTTACTACCTGCACCGCGAGGACCCCGACACGCCGCTGGAGGAGACGGTCGCTGCGCTGGGCGACCTGATCCGCAGCGGCAAGATCCGCGCGTTCGGCGTGTCGAACTTCCGGTCCTGGCGCATCGCCGAGATCTGCCGCCTGTGCGACCGCCTGGGCATTGACCGGCCGGTGGCCTGCCAGCCCTACTACAACGCCCTCAACCGCATGCCCGAGGTCGAGATCCTGCCCGCCTGCGGCCACTACGGCTTGGGCGTCGTCCCTTACAGCCCGCTCGCCCGCGGTGTGCTCACCGGCAAATATCTCCCAGGTGATGAACCGTCCGCGGACACCCGCGCCGGCCGCAAGGACCGGCGGATGATGAACACGGAATGGCGCCCGGAAAGCCTGGAGATCGCCCAGGAGATCAAGAGCCATGCCGAATCGCGCGGGATCACGCCGGGGCAATTCGCCGTCGCCTGGGTGCTCAACAATCGCTTCGTGACCGCTCCGATCGCCGGGCCGCGCACGGAAGAGCAATGGCGCGCCTACCTCGGGGCGCTGGATTACGCCTTCACCGCAGAGGACGAGGCGTTGATCGACCGGCTGGTGACGACTGGACATCCATCGTCTCCAGGCTACAACGACCCTGCCTACCCCATCGAGGGTCGCCCCGCGCGCACCACCTCACCGCCTGCACCATAGGCCTCGCCAAAGAACGGTCCCCCATCCCCATACCGACCGTTGCAGAGCAATCCATTGCCATTGCAGCGGTCGATAGGGAGCGAAAGTCGCGGACAGTCGGTCTCTGAATTGAACCATCCAACAGCGGCCCCCTTGGACGTTGACGCATAAAGCGAAGACCTAGTCCGGGCGGCCAGAACCGTCTCCAGAGCGGCGCTGCCCCAATTGCGGCTGGCGATGAAGTTGTGGAGTTGGTTGTCGTCGTTTTCCCAGTCTCGCACCTCCAACATGGACGCCTTCGGCCGAAATAAACATACGCCTGTATTTCTTTGGCCCGTTTTTCGACAAACCCACTCTCTCAAATCACTGCGTGCAACAAAAAATCTTGGTGGATGCGCGTCCCAGACCAGATCATCCCCCGGAACCAAACGATTCCAGGGGGCCGTCTTTTATAAAGATGAAAGCCTGTGTTGTTGAAGAACAGTCAGCTGCCTGAGGCCACGCCATTCATAATGGCGGCCATATTCCAAAATCATTCAGCGTGCTCTGACAACGGTGAGGAAGGCGGGGTTGTCGATGGCTTGGTCAATGGCCGCCTGCATGCTGTCGTTGGCCAGTTTGCTCAGTTCCTCAACCGAACCGAAGACACCAGTTATGAACGGGTTTCCCGCACCCTCACGGTTGTCTTCCACGACTTTGCTGTAGACCGGTTGGCCCGTGCCCTTCTCCAACACCGTTACACGGAACCGCGCATGCGCCTCCTTGCGGATAAGCTGACTACAATCGAGCTTCTCAACCGTAATGTCCAGGCCGTAGCCGCCGCCATCGGTCGAGGCGAGAAGGCCGCGCGCGTTGAGAGCATCCTCAAAAGCCTTGTGCACCACGTCCTTGACCGGGCCTGACGCTTCGATGGTCTTCAAGGCGTTGCCATAGCCGCCGCGGATCGCGCCCAGATGCTTGCCGGTGTACTTGCGCGCATCGGTGACGGCGAGCACTTCGACGTTCGGCTTCGCCAATGGTGGTCTTTGCACGGCGGCGGGGTCGTAGGTCATCGGGACCTGATGCGTCGAGCATGCGCCCAGCAAACTTGCCGCCATTAGCGCACACAGCGCAACCTTTCGCATTCCAATTTCCCCTTCGGTTCGCGAGGCGGTCTCCTCATGCGCATCCATGAACAGAAAAACCACCGAGGCGAGCATACCCATGGGTGCGGAAAAGGGGAACTGAAAATGGAAGTCAGGCCATTGACTGCAACCATTGAAATGGGAAGTATGCCGTCCTCGCGTGACATCGAAAAAGGACCGGCTTGTGCGCAACATCCTGGCGGCTGCCGCCATTCTCTTTCTGGCCGCCTGCCAGACACGGCCGATCACGACAACCCAGGAACACGCTGTGCCCCCTGGGGCGCAGGCGCTGCCGTTGAACGCCATCGAACTCGCCATCGTCGAGGCCGGTGCCAGGCGCGGTTGGCGTTTCCAGCACATTGCGGATGGGCAGGTCCGCGCCACCTACACCAAGTGGCCGTGGGTGGCCGAGGCCGATGTGCTGTTCTCGAACCGGAGCTACCGCATCCAGTACGTCAGCGCCAAGAACATGGAGCGCAGCAACGACGGGGTGGAGCGGGCTTACAACCGCTGGGTCGGCAATCTCGAACGCGACATTGCGGCCAGGCTGGACCAGATCGCCACTCGCCGCTGAGTTCGGTCGCTTGACCTTGCTCCCGCAACAGGGGTAGGAGGTCGCTTCTCTGACCGGCAAGCCTCATGGAGACGGCATGAGCATCCGGACCTGCGCCATCATCCCCAGCCACAACCACCATACGGCGCTCGGCGGAATCGTCGCGGCGCTGCGGGGGCATGGGCTGGAGGTCATCCTGATCGATGACGGCAGCGGCGAGCCGGCCCGCACCGCCATCGCGGCGCTGCACGCCCCTGCGGACGGGGTCGAGGTCCTGCGGCTGGAGGTGAACCGGGGCAAGGGCGGCGCCGTCATGGCCGGACTTCGGCACGCTCACGAGCGCGGTTTCACCCACGCGGTGCAGGTGGACGCCGACGGGCAGCATGATCTTGCGGCCGTTGCCGACCTCCTGTCCACCGCGGCGGCGCATCCCGACGCGCTGGTCAGCGGCCGGCCGGTCTATGACCACTCCGTCCCCCGCTCGCGGCTGATCGCGCGCTGGGCCACCCATGTGTGGATTTGGGTGGAGACGCTGTCGCTGCGGGTGAAGGACAGCATGTGCGGCTTCCGCGTCTACCCGCTGGCCCCCACCATGGCGGTGCTGGACAGCGAGCGGATCGGCACCCGCATGGACTTCGACCCGGAGATCGTCGTCCGCCTGTTCTGGCGCGGCGTTCCGCTGATCCACATCCCCGTGCGGGTCGTCTATCCCGAGGGAAACACCTCCAACTTCAATCTCCTGCGGGACAATGTGCTGCTGACGCGCATGCACACGCGCCTCGTGCTGACCATGCTGCGGCGCCTGCCCTCGGTGCTGCGCAACCGCCCGCCAGGAAGAGGAGCCGACGCGCACTGGTCGACCGTGGGGGAGCGGGGCGCCTGGTGGGGCATGAGGCTGGTGACGCTGGTCTACCGGCTGCTCGGCCGGCCGGGCTGCATCGCGCTCCTGTGGCCGGTGGTCAGCTACTTCTATGCGACCAACGCAGCGGGGCGGCGGCATTCGCTGGATTTCCTGGCGCAGGCCAACGCGGCGAAAAGCCTTCCCGCCCCTTCCTGGAGGGACGGGCTGCGTCATCACATGAGCTTCGCCGTCAAGGCGCTCGACACCTTCATCGCCTGGGCCGCCCCGGAGCGCACCGGCCCCATCGCCGTTGACGGGGCGGAGGCGCTGAGCCGTCTCGCCGCGGAGGGGCGGGGGGCGCTGCTGATCGTTTCGCACCTGGGCAACGCGGAGTTGTCGCGGGCCCGCCTGGGGACCCGGTTCGAGAAGGACGTCAACGTGCTGCTGCACACGCGGCACGCCGTTCGCTACAACAGGTTGATCCGCTCCGTCCGTCCCGACGCCGCGGACCACACCATACAGGTCACCGACATCGGCCCGCAGACCGCCATCGATCTCAAGGAGAGGGTGGAGCGCGGCGAGTGGATCGCCATCGCCGGGGACCGCACGCCGGTGGAGTTCAACGGCCGGGTCAGCCGGGTTCCGTTCCTCGGCCGGGACGCCGCCTTCTCGCAGGGACCCTACGTGCTGGCGGCGTTGATGGGCTGCCCGGTCTACCTCCTGTTCTGCCTGCGCGAGGGACAGGGCCACCGCGTCACCTTCGAGCCCTTTGCCGAGCGCATCGAATTGCCGCGGCGCGGGAAGGACGACGCGCTGGCCGCGCTCGCCGCACGCTACGCGCAGCGGCTGGAACACCATTGCTTGCGCGACCCACTGCAATGGTACAACTTCTTCGACTTCTGGGCCGACCCGAAGGCCGGACCGCGGTGAGGCCTCTCCACGCAATGATACAGCCTGGGATCGCATCGCGTGGGACGACGCGTATAGAGCGTGCGCCCCTCGTCCTGCACCGGCCGGCTTTCCGTCCATGACGCATCGTCCCTCGTCCGTTCAGTCCTCGGCGTGGCCGATGCCGACGTTCGGCGGTTGGCCGGCCGGGGACCATGAGCATCATGCGGTGGTGGTCGGCGCCGGGATCGGCGGGTTGTCCGCGGCGGCGACCCTGGCGGCGCGCGGACTGAAGGTGCTGGTGGTGGAAGCGCACGACCGGCCGGGAGGCTACTGCTCGTCCTGGCTGCGCAAGGTCCGCGGCCGGGACGGTTCGGTGGGGCGCTACGTCTTCGACGCCGGGGTGCAGGATTTCAGCGGGCTGGGCCCGCGCGGCCCGCTGCGGCGGCTGCTGGACGGCCTGGGTGTGGCGCAGCGCATGGATTGGCGCCGGGTCCGCCACCGCTATGTGCAGGACGGACTGTGCCTGGATGTGCCGGACCAGCCGGCGGATCTGGTGACGCGCCTCCAGGCGCTGTTCCCGCAAGAGGCTCCGGGGATTGCCGCCTTCTTCGCGGAGATGGGGCGCGTCTACGCCGATCTCTACGCCGATGTGGACGAGACCGGCGGCGTGCCGATGCCGCCCGCCACGCTGGAGGAGATGCGGTCCTGGACCGCCCGCCGGCCCGATGCGTGGCGTTGGATGCACCGTCCCTACGCCGAGATGCTGGACGCCCATCTGCGCGACCCAAGGCTGAAGGACCTGCTGACCACCATCAGCGAGTACGTCACCGACCGCCCCGAGCTGCTGCCCGTGCGTGAGATGGCCCCGCTGTTCGGCTACTATCTGGAAGGCGGCTGGTACCCGGCCGGCGGCTCTCAGCGGCTGGCGGAGCTGCTGTGCGCGGTGGTGCGGGAGCGGGGCGGCGCTGTCCATCTGCGCACCCGCGCCGAACGCATCCTGATCGAGGACGGCCGGGCCGTCGGCATCGCCACCGGCGACGGAACGGTGCACCGGGCGCCGCTGGTGCTGGCCAACTCCGACGTGGTCGGCACGTTGACGCGGCTGGTGGACCCGGCGCTGCTGCCCAGGCGCTACGCCCAGCGGGTGAAGGGTCTGAAGCGCGGCCCCACAGCGGTGCTGGTCAGCCTCGCCGTGGAGGGCGTTCCGGACCTGCCGGCCCGCGTGTTCGTCGGGGCGGACGGCCTGCATTTCGGCATCGGCAACCCGAGCGCGGTCGATCCATCCCTGGCCCCCGAGGGCCACGCCGCCGTCACCATGCTCTGCCTGCGGCCCGAACCAGAGGCCGCCGAATGGTTCGCCGCCGGAAAGGCCGCCAACCGCCAGCGCAAGGAAGCCTTCGCCGACCGTCTGGTCACCGCGGCGGAGAGCGTGCTTCCCGGGCTGCGGGAGCGCATCCTCTACCGCCAGACGGCCAGCCCGACGACCTTCACCCGCTACGCGCTCGCCGACAATGGCGCCATCTACGGCGCCGCCCGCGGTCAATGGTGCCCGCCGAACAAGACGCCGCTGCCGGGGCTCATGCTGGTCGGCGCCGGCTGCCAAAGCGGTCCCGGCGTCGAGGCGGTGGTGATCTCCGGCGTGAGCGCGGCGAACTTGGCGACGGGGATCCCGGCGGAGGCCGAGGCGGCGGAGTAGGCTTGCCCGCCTACCCGCGCCGGAACACCAGCGACGTGTTGATGCCGCCGAAGGCGAAGTTGTTGGACATCAGGAATTCGGTGTCGATCCGCCGGCCCTCGCCCATGATGTAGTCCAGCTCGGCGCAGCGTTCGTCCACATTGTCCAGGTTGGCGGTGGGGGCGAACCAGCCCTCGCGCATCATTTCGATGCTCAGCCACGCCTCCAGGGCGCCGCAGGCGCCCAATGAATGGCCGAAATAGCTTTTCAGGGAATGGATGGGCGCGCGCGGGCCGAAGACGGCGTGGGTCGCGGCGGTCTCGGCGATGTCGCCCCATTCGGTGGCCGTGCCGTGGCCGTTGACGAATCCGATGGCGTCCGCCGACACCCCGGCGTCCTCCAGGGCTAGGCGCAGGGCGATCTCCATGGTCCCGGCCTGCGGCTGGGTGACGTGGTTGCCGTCGGAGTTGCAGGCGAAGCCGACGATCTCCGCGTGGATGTTGGCGCCGCGGGCAAGGGCGCGCTCGCGTTCCTCCAGGACCAGGGTGGTGGCGCCTTCGCCGATCACCAGCCCGTCGCGGTCGCGGTCGTAAGGGCGGGGGCTGGTGTGCGGGCGGTCGTTGCGGGTGGAGGTGGCGAACAGCGTGTCGAACACCGCCGATTCGGTCACGTCCAGCTCCTCGGCGCCGCCGGCGATCATGGCGTCGGCCTTGCCCCACTTGATCGCCTCGTAGGCGTAGCCGATGGCTTGGCTGCCGGAGGTGCAGGCGCTGCTGGTCGGGATGATGCGGCCGGTCACGCCGTAGTACAGCCCGATGTTCACTGCCGCCGTGTGGCTCATCATCTGGATGTAGCTGGTGGCGTTGAGCGTCTTCGACGCGCCCTGGGTCATCAGCTCGGCGAAGGCGATCACCGGGGCGGGGCTGCCGAACGACGATCCGTAGGCGATGCCCACGCGCCCGCCGCGGACGAACGGGTCGTTCAGCAGGGCCGCGTCGTTCAGCGCCTTCTCGGTGGCGTAGACCGCCATCCGGGAAACCGGCCCCATGGTCCGCGTCTTCTTGCGCGGGTAGCGGTCGTCCACTGAGAAGCCGGTCACCGGGGCGGCGAGGCGCGTGTTGATCCCGTGGAAACGGTCCCACTCCGCCATGGTGCGGACGGCGGTCTCGCCCTTCGCCATGCGGGCGCGGATGGTCGGCCAGTCCTCGCCCAGCGCGCTCACCCCGCCCATGCCCGTGACGACAACCCTGCGCATCACACCATACCCCCGTTCACCGCGATCACCTGCCGCGTCACATACGCCGCCCCGTCGGAGCACAGGAAGGACACCACCGACGCCACCTCCTCCGGCTGACCGGCCCGCCGCATGGGGACCAGCTTCAAGGCTTCCTCCATGGGCAGCCCGTCGGTCATCTGCGTCTCGATGATGCCGGGGGCCACGCAATTCACCGTGATGTTCCGCTTGGCCAGTTCGATCGCCAGCGCCTTGGTGGCGCCGATGATGCCGGCCTTGGCGGCGCTGTAGTTGACCTGCCCGCGGTTGCCGATCAGCCCCGACACCGACGACAGCGTCACGATCCGTCCGCCCCTGCGGGCCGAAACCATCGGCATCACCAGCGGCTTCAGCACGTTGTAGAAGCCGTCGAGGTTGGTGTTGAGGACTGAATCCCAATCGTCGTCCGCCATGGCCGGGAAGGCGGCGTCGCGGGCGATGCCGGCGTTCAGGACGGCGCCCCAGTAAGGGCCGTGCGCCTCCATGTCGGCCTCCAGCGCGGCGCGGGTGGCGGCGCGGTCGGCGATGTCGAAAGCGAGCAGCCGGCCCTCGCCGCCGGCCTTGCGGACGTCGGCCAGCGTCGCCTCGCCGCCGGCCGCGTCGCGGCCGTAATGCACCACCACCGCGAAGCCATCGGCGGCCAGCCGTTCCGCGACCGCGCGGCCGATGCCCTTGCTGGCGCCGGTGACCAGGATCGTCTTCTTCATGGTTTGACCTGTACCCCTTGACTGGCGAGCAGCGCGACCGTGTCCTCGGGCTGGTAGACGGTGAGCTGCGCCTTCGCCAGCTCCTCCCCGGTGCCCGCGCGCGTCACCACACAATCGAAAGACCCGATGTTCTCATCCCGGAAGACCGGCGCCACCGACACCTCCAGCCGCTCGCCGATGGCGAACCAGGGAACGGAGGCGCGGAAGTCGCGCGTGCCCAGCAGCAGCCCGAGACGGACGTCGCCGCCGGCCTCCCTGGCCTCGGCCCCGACCTGAGCGCCGCAGGTCTGCGCCATCCACTCCACGGCAACATGGGCCGGGGCGCCCCGCCCCGTCACCACGAAGGGCGCCCCTTCCCGCACGGTCAGCGCCGACACGAAGCGGCCGTCCACCCGTCCGACCGCCTCGTCCAGCAGGATCATCGGCCGCGCGTGCGGCAGCAGATCCTCGATGGGCCACGGACACGCGCTCATCGCCATTCCCCCCGGCCCAGCACCAGGGCCACGTTGCTGCCGCCGAACGCGAAGGAGTTGCTGAGCATCGCCGCCGGCCCGGCGGGAAGCCCGCCGGAGAAGGTGGCGCCGGGGCCGATCAGGTTCAGCGGCGGGATCTCCGGGTCGGGCGCACCGTCCCACAGGTGTGGGGGCAGCCGGCCGTCCGGGTTGTGGGCCGGATTCAGCGCCAGCCAGAGGAACGCCGCCTCGCAGGCCCCGGCGGCGCCCAGCGTGTGGCCGGTCATCGCCTTGGTGGAACTGCACGGGGTCGCGTCGCCGAACAGCGCGTGCACCGCCTTGCCCTCCATGGAATCGTTCAGCGCCGTCGCGGTGCCGTGCAGGTTGACGTAGGCGATGTCCGACGGCGTCAGCCCGGCGTCGTCCAGCGCCGCCCGCATGGCGGCGAGGGCGCCATGGCCCTCCGGGTCGGGGGCGCTGACATGGTGTGCGTCGGAGCTTTCGCCCACGCCCAGCAGCCGCACCGGGGCGTCCTCCGCGGTCAGCAGGAAGACCGCCGCCGCCTCGCCGATGTTGATGCCGTCGCGATTGGCGCTGAAGGGATTGCAGAGGCCCGCCGACACCGCCTCCAATGCGCTGAAGCCGCCGAGCGTGGTGCCGCACAGCGTGTCGGACCCACCGACGACAGCGGCGTCGCACAGCCCGGCGCGGATCAGCCGCCGGGCGGATGCGAACACCTTGCCGCTGGAGGAGCAGGCCGTCGCCACCGTGTAGGCCGGCCCCGGCAGGTCGAGCGCGCGCGCCGCAAATTCCGCTGGCCCGCCGGTGGCGAGCTGGTCGTAATGGAACGGACCCGTCCACGCGCCGTCGCGGCGCATGGCCGCGAAGCCGGCCTCCGCCTCGGCCATGCCCGAGGTGCTGGTGCCGATGATCACGGCGATCCGGTGCCGGCCGTGGCGCGCGGCCGCCGTTTCGACGGCGTCGCGGATCTGCTCCAGGGCCAGCAGCAGCAGGCGGTTGTTGCGGCAGTCGTAGGTCTCCAGCCCCGCCGGCACCGGCGGCAGCAGCGCGTCCACCGAACCCACATGCACGGCGCGGCCGGGGACGAAGCCGGAGTGCGGGCGCAGGCCGTCGCGGGTGCCGGCAAACAAGGCGTCGGCGACCGCGCCCGCCCCGGTTCCGACGGGGGTGGTGAGGCCCAGGGCGGCAAGTCCGAGCGGACGGCTCATGGCGCCGCCGCCGTGGATGCCGCCATGGACTGCACCTCGATCTCGTAGCCCCAGGCGAGGTTGGCGTAGCGCAGCGTGCCGGTCCACGGCGCGCCGTCGGCCCAGCTGCGTTCGGCGTGCAGCACCTCCTTGCCGCCGATGCGCACACTGCGCCGGTGCGCATCGGCGCTCAGCGTGCCGCCCGCGGGGGCAAGCGCTTGCCGCACGATCGCTTCGGGCCAGTACAGCACGACGATGTCGGCCAGCATGCTGCCCGGCCGCAGGGCCGGAGGCAGCCAGGGGGCCGTCTCCACCTCCAGCCCGGCATCGCTCCAGGTGACGGTCATGGCGCGGCGGCCCAAGCTGTCCACCCCGACCAGCAGGAAACGCTCCGGCGTGACGCTGATCCGGCCCTCGAAGACGAAGGTCTGGCCGTCGCGGCTGGCGGTGATGAGCTGCGCCGCCTCGACGTTCTGCCCGAGATCGGACGGGCGCGGCAGGGCCAGCGGCTCGCCGGGGGCAAGCAGCGGCGTGCTTGGGTTCGCCGGGCCGCCGCCGGGCACGGAGGCGCACGCTCCGAGCAGGAACAGGAGCGCGACCCACCCCTTATGCATGGTCATGACGTGTGGCGATTTCCCAGAAGCGAATCTGACGTAAAGCATACACCAATCAGAGTAGCCGCGCATTGTTTGTGGCTTCATTGTGGCGTGTGCCGCGCGCGGCCAGCGGTGCGAAAAGAAAGGCAATCGAGATTCCGACCAGCATGGTCACGCCGAAGCTGTGCACCGCCGGAACGGCGCTGAAGGCCAGAAGCCCGAAGGACAGCAGGGTCGTCAGCGTCGCCAGCCACACCGCCAGCATGGTCACCGGCTGCTGCTCCACGCCGCTCTCCGCGCAGAAGACGGCGTAGTCCACGCCGATGGACAGGATCAGCACCAGTGCCATGGCATGGAAGAAAGTGAAGTCCTGGCCCATCAGCCCGACCGCCGCCGGCGCCAGGATGAGCGCCGCCGCGGGTGGCAGCAGCGCCCACAGCCCTCCTCGCCAGCCGTAGCGCCACATCAGCACGGGCAGCATCAGCAACCCCGCCAGCCCGGTCAGCAGCAGCGCCCGGTGCCGGTACTTGGCGAGCAACGCCGAGAAGTCCGCCGTCGGATTCACCAGCCGGACGCCGGCCGTGCCGGCCACCGCGGCGCGCACGGCGTCCGGATCGCTCAGCCCCTGCAAGGCCACCACGTGCAGTCCCGGCCCGAGCACGAGCTCGCGCAGGAACGGCACGCTGTCCGAGGCCAGCGCATCTCCCAAAGTCAGCACCCCCTCCGGTGCCTTGCTGTTCGGCCCCTTATCATTCGGATCGGCCGGCGGCAGGCCGAGGCTGGCGCGCTGCGCCGCCAGCAGCGGAGCGTCGAGCGCCGTGGCGACCAGCGCACGGTTTTCGCGCTGCGTCCGGGCGGACGGCACGAAGGCGGCCGGCATCTGGTAGCCGGCGATGCTTCCCTTCGCCTTCAACCCGGCCAGCGTGGCGGCGAGATCCTCCTGCCGCCGCAGCGCCGCCTCGTCGTCCGCGGCCTGCACCAGCAGGAACTGCGCGGCGGTGGTGGCGCCGATCAGCCGTTGGATCTCGTCCTGCTCGTGCCTCAGCTCTGCCGAGACCGCCTGCAACCGCCGGACGTCGTCGTCCGCCGACAGCCGCGCCAGCCCGACCGCTCCGGCCAGCACGCAGCCCAGCACAAGAACGAGGCGCACGCCACGCCAGCGCCGCGCCTCCCAGAAGCTCCACAGGCCCGCCGCGGCGCGCAGCATCAAGGCGCCGTGCGTCAGCCGCCGCGCCCGGTCGAGCGACGGCAGCCACAGCACCACCGTCAGGAAGGCGCCCACCAGCCCGATGATCGAGAAGGCGGCGATCTGCCGGAGCCCCGGAAAGGGCGCCAGCATCAGCGCCGCGTAGCCGATCAACGTGGTGACCAGCCCCAGCGCGATGCCTGGCAGCACATGGCGCAGCCGGTCGCTCGGACTTCCCGACAAGGGGTCGAACAGGCTGGCGCTGTAATGCAGACTGTAGTCCACGGCCACCCCGATCAGGCTGGACCCGAACAGCAGCGCCGCCACATGCAGCTCGCCGAACAGCAGCAGGCTGCCGCTCAGCCCGACCGTCATCCCGACGCCCAGGGCCAGCAGATTGTGCAGCAGCGGCCCCGGCCGGCGGAACGCCAGCCCCACCAGCAGCATGGTGCCGACCAGCGACAGCGTGCCGAGCGTGGACGCCTCGGTGATCGCGGTCCTGGAGCCGGCGTGCGCGAAGAACACGGCGCCCAGCCGCTTCACCGCGACGCCCGGCATGTCCCGAACGGCGTCGTCGAAGGCGCCGACCAGCCGGTCCTGCAAATCCAGCTCGAACGGTTCGCCGGCGAGCACGGCGCTGACCAGCACCCAGGTCGTGCCGTCCTCGGTAACGCTGAGCATGCCCTCGTCGGGGGTGAGGCGCGACAGCGGGAAAGGCAGGTTGGTGAGGAAGGAGGGCAGCAGAAGGAACGGGTCGGTGCGCAGCAGTCCGGCGTCCACGAGCCCGGCGAAGCCGAACGCTTGGGACAGCGCGCGGGTGGCGACCTCCTCCCCCTTGCCGGCCGTCAGGAGCGCCCGGTCGCCATCGCTGAGCAGGCTTTGGCGATGGGGGAAGTAGAGAGCCCCCAGCCGCTTCAGCCGGTCGACGTCGATGCCCTCGCCGATCCGTTCCACCTGCCCCGTGGCCAGAAGGGCGTCGCCAAGCGTCGTCGCCGCCTTGCGGGCGGTCTCGCGGTCGGCGTGCCCGACCAGCGCCAGCACCCGGCGACCCAGCGCCTTGGTCACCGCGTCGTTGGCGCGCTGCAGGACGGGGTCCTGCTCCTCGCGCGGCAGCAGGGCCAGCAGATCGGTGCGGAAGCCCAGCCCGTCGTGAAGGCGCAGCGCGAGATAGCCGCTGGCCAGCAGGACGAGCGCGAGCCAGAGCAGCGCCCCCAGACGTCTCACGGGCGCGCCGCCGAAGCCAGCAGCGCCGCCTCGTCCGCTGTGGGCGGCTCCGCCTTCAGGACTTGGTCGCGGAAGGTCAGGCGGTCGCGGTCGCCGTCGGGCTTGACGATGTCCACCTCGTCCACGAACCGCCCGCCGCGCACGTCGATGGCGCGGATCGGCATGGTCGGGTCGTCGGCCCGGCGCGGCGTCAGGTGGAGGGTCCAGGCGTCGGCGCCACCTCCACGCTCCACCGCGAACATGTCCTCCAGCGCCTTCCAGTCTCCGGTCAGCGCGCCGCCCAGCATGGTGTAGAGCTTCGACATGAAGGGCAGGCGCGCGGCGGGCAGGCGCATGGTCTCGTTGCCCTTCACCTCCTGCACGAGACCGGCGGGGCTCATGACGGTGGTGACGGCGAAGGGGGTTTCGGTGCGCCAGATCAGCCCGCGGCCGGGCGCCAGGGCGAAGCGGCCCTCGCTCTTCAGCGGTGCCTGGAAGCCCTTGAGGAAACGCTCCTGCACGAAGGCGCCGCGCAGCACCTGCCCCTCGCTCAACGTCTCGGCGGCCCGCGTCTCGGCAACAAGGGCCGGGAAGGCGGCCAGAAGCGTCAGGAGAAAAACGACGACGCGCATCACAGCAGAGCCCTCACCTTGTCCGTGAACACCGCGGGGCATTCGAAGCACAGCTCCGCCCCGTCCTCCTTCACCGCGAGTTGCACGGTGCGCGCCTTGGTCAGCAAGTCGCCGCTCGGCTCGTCGTGGATGCGGTAGTCGATGCGGATGCGGTTCTCGTACTCGACCAGCGTGGCCGTGATCCGGATCGATTGGCCGAAGCGGATCGGCCGCACGTACTTCACATGGAGGTCGACGATGGGGAACACGTATCCCGACGACGCCATCTCCGGATAGTTGTAGCCGATGCGGTCGAGCAGCGCGCAGCGCGCCTGTTCCAGATACCGGGCGTAGTTGCCGTGCCAGACCACCTGCATGGGGTCCAGGTCGTAGAACTGCGCGCGGGTGCTGACCTCTGCCGAAATCATGGGGCGATCCCCTCCACGCCGATGGAGCCGGAGGACAGCGTCTCGTCCCCGCAGCGGTATTCGAAGGTCAGGCGGCGCCGTGCCGGGGCGTGGCGCAACGCCAGCGTCACCATCGTGTCCGGGACGGTGACGCGCCGAAACTTCACCTGGAGCGACTGCGCCACCTCGATTCCGAGCCCGAGATGCGTGTTGGCGAACGTCACCGCCCAATCGATCTGCGCCACGCCCGGCACGATCGGCATGCCGGGGAAATGACCATCGAGCTGCGCAAGGTCGCCGGGAATGAAGAGGTCCAGTTCGACCCCGTCGGCAAGCGGCCGGACGGCGCGGACGTCGGGGGCGGTCGGCCGATGTGTGGCGATCTCAGATAGGGCGATCTCAGGCAGGGCGCTCTCCTCGAACAGGGCGGCGATGTCGGCATGCCGACGCTTGCCCAGCGCGCCATCCGGCAAACGGCTCACGAAACGCCAGCGGCGCGGCAGGCCGGCGGGCTCCTGAACGGCGGACAATTCCCGCCGCAGCAGGCGGCCGAAGCGGAAGGCGCCGAGGTCCGCCAGGCGCGCCGCGCCCTCGGCGCTCGGCACCACGACGGCGCAGAGCTGCTCCAGCATCAGAGCGGCGGCGTCGGCCACCAGGGGGGACCGGCGCAGCTGCGCCTCCACCTCGGGCAGGCTGACGCGCTTGCCCTCCACCTTCGCGATCCGGTCGGCGCGCCCAAGAACACGGAATCCGCCGTCCTCGGTCATTTCCACGAGGTCGGAGCCGACATGCTCCCCCCCCTCGACATGCGTCGCGCCGACCCGCAGGCGACCGTCCGGGGTGCGTCCGGCGACGACGCCGGGCAGCGGGCGCCAGGATGGATCACCGGCTTCGCGGCGGCGGTGGGCGATGGCTCCGGTTTCGGTGCTGCCGAAGATCTCGGTGACCGGCGTGCCGAAGATCGCCGCCGCCTCGCGCGCCGCCGGTTCCGGGAGCGGGGCTCCGGCCGACAGCACCAGCGCCGGACGCCGCGACGGCGGCAGCGGCGCGATGCCCGCCAGCCGGGTCAGGTGCGCCGGGCTGGTGACCAGCACGGACCCCGCGTCGAGCGCGGCCAGAGCCGTCTCCCACAGCTCGTGCATGGCGCTGGCGAAAGGGCGGCCGGTGACCAGCGGCCACAGCAGGCGGAAGTTCAGACCGTAGACGTGCTGGTGGGGGACCGTGGCGTGCACGCGAGCGCTTGGCCCGGCGAGCCGTCCGAGCACGGACTCGGTCGCCAGCGCGTCGGCCTCCAGCATGCCGAGGGTGCGAACCACTCGCTTCGGCTCGCCGGTCGAGCCGGAGGTGAAGAAGGTCAACGGCGTCCCGGGGTCGAGCGGGGCCAACGCCATCCCCTCGCCACCCGGCCCCAGGTTACCGCCGAGATCGCCGCCGACCGGCACGGCCCCATCCGCGGTCAGGGCGGCCAGCGTTCCCGGCTGGGCGTTGGGCGGTATCGTCACCTCGGCCCCGGCGTGCAGCAGCGCCAACAACCCCACCGCGCCCCAATAACCGTCCGGCGCGACCAGAAGCCCGCGCCGGCACCCCTTCAGCCGTGCCGCGTTGCCGGCCACGTCGGCGCGGAAGCGGGCGAAGGTGACGTCGTCGGCAACCGGCGCGTCGTCCGGCCGCCCCACGGCGAGCAGACGGGAGAGCGGAATGGCGGTCATGCTCCGGCGTGCCTCCGGCGCATGGAGCGGCGGATCAGGACTTCGCCGCCGAACAACAGGCCCATGACGATGTAGGCGATGAGCCCGGTCCACAGCGCCCACGCCTCGTCGCTCCCCCACAGGGCCAGCGCTCCGGCGACGGCGGCGTTCGCCACCAGCCAGACGGTCCACACCACGGTGACGGTGCGGCAGTAGGCCTGACCCGCCGGCGGCAGGTCGGGCTCCTGAAGACGGGCGAACCGCTCGACGAGGCTTGGCGGGCGCAGCAGCGAGGCGCCGAAGACCGCCGCGGTGCCGAGGCTGAGCGCGACCGGATAGGCCTTGGCCGCCAGCGCGCCATCGAGCGCGGCGAGCACGCCGACCAGGACCGCCGCCGCCGCCAGCGGCAGGCGCCAGACCCGCGCCGCAGGCGAGGAGCAGATGGCGAAGCGCGCGCCGATCAGCGCCAGGGCCACGGCCACGAAGGCCAGCGGCGGGACCAAAGCCCGCCCGCCGTAGACCAGCACGGGATAGAGAGCCCCGGCAACGACCAGAGCCGCGACGCCGAACGGGGGCAGCCTATTCCTGGAGGAGGGCATGCACGCGGTCGAGAACATCGCCGACCGTGCGGACGCTCTTGAACTCCTCGGGCTTGAACTTGCGGCCGGTCAGTTCCTGCAGCTTCACCACGAGATCGACCGCGTCGATGCTGTCGAGGTCGAGATCCTCGAACAGCCGCGCCTCGCGGGAAATCTTCTCGGGCGGCACTTCGAACATGTCTTCGAGATAGCTTTGGAGGCGCGCGTAAATTTCATCCGGCGTCAGCATGGCCCTTACTCCGCACGCTGGGATTGAATGAAGCGGGCAAGGGAGCGCACGTTGGCGAAGTGCTGCTTCACGTCGTCGGTCACGGATTCGATCTTGATGCCGTAAGCCTTGCGCAGCGCGACGCCCAATTCCAATGCGTCGATGGAATCGAGGCCCAGCCCGTCGTTGAAGAGCGGTTCCTCGCTGTCAATCTCTTCTGGGGCAATGTCTTCCAGCTTGAGCGCGTCAACAATCAAGGTCTTCAACTCACGTTCAAGCTTTTCCATCGGCCAACCGTTCCGCAAAATAATCTTCCAGGCTGCGCACCAGCTTTCTGGCCGCCAGCGAGCGGTACTGATAGCCGAGCAACCCCGTAACGTCCAGACGATCCCCTACCATGACGCGAAAAATCGGGCGGCGCGGCGGGATCATCCACCATTTTTCGCCCTTAATGAGCGTGGGCGGATCGCAGGTTATCGTGACCGGTTGCACCTCGGCTTCCAGCAGGGTCGCCAAATTGGCGAAGCCGCGACGGAAGCGGACCGGCTCGCCGGGGACGGTGCGCGTGCCTTCGGGGAAGATGATGAGCCCGTCCCCAGCCTCCAACGCGGCGCGGCAGGCGTCGAGCAGCGCCTCCGGGTCGAGGTCGTTGCGGATGTAGCCGGCGCCGCGCACCATGCCGCCCAGCCAGCGGCTCTCCCACAACTCCTTCTTCACGATGCACTGGGCGCGCGGCATCAGCGCCATCAGAAGCACCACGTCGAGCAGCGAGGGGTGGTTCGCCACCACCAGCTTGCCACGCCCGTCGCGCAGGCGTTCGGCGCCCTCGACCTTCAGGTCGATGACGCGCAGCACGCGCAGCATCCGGATGTAGAAGCGGAAAATGAGATGGACAAGGTGTTGGCAACGCTGGCGCCGCACCGCGCCCGCCGGGCTGGTCAACGCCACCAGCGGAAAAACGGTGGGCGCCAGGATCGCGCCGCCGCCGAACAGGAAGGCGAAGGCGAAGCCGGTGGCCGCGCGCCGCCACAGACGGTCCAGAAACCTAGTCAGCACGGCGCCATACCCAGTCGATCCGCGCCCCGTGCGAGGCCGCCTGGGGCGCTCCCGACAGAAGGAAGCGCAGGAAATCCAGGGCCGTGGACTCCGCAGGCGGCTCGCCGGTCGCTGGCGCGCACCGCAGTGCAAGCCCTTCGCCCTCTCCATCCGCGGGGCCGAGCGCCAGGGCAACCGCCAGCGGCAGGGCTTCGTCGGCTGCGGTGTGGAACGGCGCGTACTCGTCAGGCATCGGCGCGTCGGCGTAGAGCAACAGCACCGGCTCGGACGGAGTTTCGACCACGCTGGCGGCGGCCTCCAGGAGTCCGAAGCCGAAGCTGTCGGGACCGGCGGCCAGCGCCGTGTGGCCGCGGCGATTGCCGGTGTGGATGGACAGCAACCCGGCCAGACCGTGATGCACGGACAGGCTGAACTCGGCCGGCGACGGCAACTCGCCCTGCCGCAGCGAATCGATGATGCCGACGGTCCGCGCCAACTCCCCATGACCGGACGCGAGGACGTAACGCGCCGTGTGCGCCGCGTCGCCGCAGGCCAGCGCGGCGGCGATCAGCTTCTGCCCGATGGGCGAGGTGCGACGGCGCAGCATCATGGGAAGCGCCGGCGGCGGGGCATCGTCGGGCATGGCGGGCGCGCCCGCCCAGTCCCGCCACGCGGCCCGGGTGCTGCGGTCCGGTGCCCAGGCACACCAGCCGCGGATGGCGACACGCAGGGTTTCAGTCATGGTGCGGGCCGGACTCAGTGTTTGGCTTGGCGCAGGCGCCGTTCGATCTCGTCTTCCAACGCGCGCACCAACTTGTTGTAAGCGTGATGAACGGTTTCACCATGCTCCAGCAGGTTGGTCGTGGACACATGATCGATGGTGTAACTTTCATGCGAATAGCGGATTTCGACGACCGCCTCGTGGTCCTTCCACGCCTTCGTCGCCAAAATCTCACCGGGCGCCTTCCACTCCGCGGACCAGCCGCGGTCGATCGCCGCCTCCATGATCGTCCGCTGGAGCGCCGCGGCGGGCAGGTCGCGCGATGCCGCCGGGATGGGCTGATCGGTTACCCTGTAGATGGGTTGCCGACGGTTGCAGCCGCCGAGCACGGCGAGCGTTGCGAGAATTAGGAAAAGCGCGCGGATACCGGTCTTCAAAGTCATATCCTGCCGTTTCCGGACGCCATGTGGGGCGAGTGGGGACCCTATCATGGCAGGGTCACGTTGTGGATAGAGGCGTTCATCAATTTTGCGGTGCGGTGGCCGGCGTGGGCAGGCGGTTGCCGGTCTTGCCGTCGATGGCCGGCTTGGGAGGGCGTGGGGCCGCCGCTCGGGGCGGCGGGCAGCCGCGATGCGGTCTGGTCATCAGGGCCGGGCATGCCTGGGCACGCGCGTCGGCACCGCTTGGCAGGGCGCGCCGTGTGTCGGACACCCATGCGGCCACGTCCTGCGTCACCCGGTCGCCGTCCAGCGTGCGCATCAGCAGGTGCCGCCCTTTCGGATAGAGCGCGATGCGCGTGTCCGGCGGCAGAGACTTGGCCAATGCCGCCACCCCGTCGCGCGGCACATGCACATCCAGGTCGCCCAGCATCAGCAGCACCGGAACGTCCACCTTGCGCGCCTCGAAACGGGCGTCATGCATCAGGTCCACGATGCCGGCCAGGGTTTGGAAGCGCGTCCGATGGATGATCAGAGGGTCCTCGCGCATGCGCCGCAGAACCATGGGATCGTCGGTGGAGGGAGTGGCCACCCGAAGCGGCGGCACGGTCATGTCCGGCACCAGCGATCCGAGGATCATGGCCGCATCCAGCGTCACCGTCGCCCGAAAGCCGGTGCCCCAGACCGCCGGAGCGGACAGCACGATGCCGGACAACAGTCCCCGCTCCGCCCGCGCCGCCGCCAGAACGACGACCGCTCCTCCCATGCTTTCACCCAGCAGATAGACGGGCACGCCGGGATGGCGTTCGCGCGCCAGCCTGGACAGCGCGACGACGTCGTCGGCCATGCGTTCTCCGCCGTACCAGTGACCGCGCTCCATGGCCTTTCCGAAGCCGCGTTGGTCGATGGCGTAGGTCGCGATCCCCGCCCGCGCCCACAGCCGCGCCGGACGGTCGAACGCAAGCCCGTAATCGTTCATGCCGTGGACGGCGACGATCACCGCGCGCAACGCGCTCTCCGCCGGCCAGGTGTGAAGCGGTATCGGCGCGCCATCATTCGCGATCATCGCCCCGCCCGTCAGCACCGGAGTGGCGGTCACGGCCGGCGGTGGGGGCGGCGGATCGGCGGTGCAGGCGCCGGTCAGCGCCGCCGCTGCAAAGGCCGCCGCCAGCAACAGCCGACGCCGCATCGCTCGCTCCTCGTCTTTCGTATCCGTCCAGGCATCGCTGCGGCCGTAAGGCCCATGACGGCCGCTCTACTTGGCGCCCAGTTTGACCACGGTTCCCTTGAGCGCCACGCCAGCCATGATGCTGCCAGCGCCGCACATGTACTCTGTGCTGCTGACTGTTTCCGTGTTCTTGTAATTGCTTTTTATGTTGATCACGGCATCGCCGCCCTGTTTGCGGGCGCGTTCCTGAAGTTCCAGAACAGCGCTGAGGAAAACCCACTCGCAAGCTTCCCGGTCGGATTTGTTGAATGCGTTGGTCTTTTTGTTGGTCGCCCACTCGCCGAGGTTGGCAACTGTCTTGGGATGCTTTTGGTCGCCGAAATAGAGCCTTACGCCCCTGTCCAACTTACCTTGAGCTGCGGCTGTGCTGAGCGCGGCCTCCACCGGGAACATAAGACGCTCATCGCGGGCCAGTGCCGGAAAATTAGCAGTGACGATCATGACAGTCAGCGTCAATGCGGCGGTATGGTTCACGAATCCTCCCAGAGCAAGAGCTTTCCACAGGGCGCTCTATTTTAAGGAGAGCCGCTGGCTATGCAACCGCTTTGAAAGAGCGCCGGGTTCCGCTCTCGGACCAGAAGGTCGGTGATCCGGAACGAACGGGGAGCAGGCCCATGAGCAAGTTCAGCGGGCACCGGCCGGCAGCGATCGTCCAGCCCCGCGCAGAAACAAAGCCCAGGCCTGGTCGAAAAACCGGCCCTGGGCCTCTGTGGACGCGTAGGTTGCGCGGCCCAGCATGGCGTCATTCGACGGTCCGAGCACGATGGAGTGCAGCAGGTGCGCGGCGATCACGCGGGGATCGTCGCCACCCAGCTTACCGTCCCACTGGGCGGCGGCGACCAGGGCGACCAGCCGGTCGGTGATCGGATCGCTTTCCCCCTCGTCCCGCCGATCCTCGCCGTGAAGGATCGCTTCGCTCAAGGCGATCCGGTTCAGCGCGACCATGTCCGGTTCCAGGTTGACGGTGAGAAACCAGCGGGCGACGCGCTTCAAACGCGACAGCGCGTCGCCTTCGCCGCCCGCGGAGTCGATTTCGGTTTCGAGACCGTCCAAGGTCCGCACGCGCATGCGCTCGACCACCGCCTCGAAGAGCGCGGCCTTCGACGGAAAGTGCCGATAGATCGCATCCTCCCCCGTACCGCAGGCGGACGCGACCTGCTTGATCGAGGTCGCCGCAAAGCCCTGGGCCGCGAATAGCTGCGCCGTTATGTCGATGATCCTGTTGGAGGTTTCGACGGTGCCCTCCTTGGATGGGCGCCCGGCGCGTACCCCGGCAGGGAACGATTCCGTCATCATTCCTCCGCCTGCGCCGCCCGGCCATGGACGGACCGGACATCAGCGCATGAGAGGCATCGGTCATTCATAAAGCTATCAACGAACACGCGCTTCCCGCCCTTCGCATTCTCGTCACCCGCGGCTGGCGGCCGCACCCTCTTCCTTAGCAGACGGATGGCGCCCCGCCCACACCTAAACCGGGCAGAACCAAACCGCCGCAGCACATCGTGAGCCTTCACCCGAAGCAGTGATAATAATTGAGCAGTGACGGCCCATTTGTCTTAAGATTTATTATGGAAACAGTACCGTCAAAAGTCGGTCCAACTTAACCTATTTAAAACATCAACAGGTTTAGCCCAACCATGACTCAATACACCCGTATCAAGTTACAGATAGACTGAACCTGCCGATGCCCTGGGAACGCTGAATTTCCCCGAGCCGTCATGAACCGATTTTCACAACAGGAGCGATTCGGCTTGAGGAAGCAGCCCTCGCACGAAGGGCGACTACTGCCTGTTCGTCGACGAGGCCCACCGCTACAAGTTTCAATCCACGCCCTCGCACGGAGGGCGACGTTGTGAAGTCCAGCACGGACCCGGTGCAGGTGGCGTTTCAATCCACGCCCTCGCACGGAGGGCGACACGACGCCTGGAAGCAGGCCGCTGTGTGGAAGGTGTTTCAATCCACGCCCTCGCACGGAGGGCGACGCCTTGGCGGCGTCGAAGTCCATCCACACGACGGTGTTTCAATCCACGCCCTCGCACAGAGGGCGACCCTCAACGGCGTGGCGTCGAGCATCGCGACCGCACTGTTTCAATCCACGCCCTCGCACAGAGGGCGACCGCTGCCGAGCAACACGCCGCCCCGGCCAGCCCGGTTTCAATCCACGCCCTCGCACAGAGGGCGACGTCCGGTGCCCAGGCTGTCCCCGGCCTGGAGCGTGTTTCAATCCACGCCCTCGCACAGAGGGCGACGAAACTCCGCGGCCACTCCCGCCCCCACAGGATCGTGTTTCAATCCACGCCCTCGCACAGAGGGCGACCGCGCCATCCTCGCCTGAGGGGCCAGATGAGGAGGGTTTCAATCCACGCCCTCGCACAGAGGGCGACAGGCCGCCCCAGGACTTCATGAGGCCGGACTTGTGTTTCAATCCACGCCCTCGCACAGAGGGCGACGACCGCCGTGAAGCTAGAGTTTCGATAGTGGTTAGCGTTTCAATCCACGCCCTCGCACAGAGGGCGACGCGCCCATGACGAAGCTCGCTGACATTTGCCGCAAGTTTCAATCCACGCCCTCGCACAGAGGGCGACATGCGGGTCTACCGCCATGGATCGACCGAGCGCCAGTTTCAATCCACGCCCTCGCACAGAGGGCGACCGCGCCGAAACGTGCCATGCCCACGCTGGCAGCAGTTTCAATCCACGCCCTCGCACAGAGGGCGACCGCGCCGAAACGTGCCATGCCCACGCTGGCAGCAGTTTCAATCCACGCCCTCGCACAGAGGGCGACGTGACGTGCGTTGGGGCGAGCGTGCACACCTTCCTGTTTCAATCCACGCCCTCGCACAGAGGGCGACGGCCGTGAGCTGGACGATCTTGTACTGAGAGGGGATGGTTTCAATCCACGCCCTCGCACAGAGGGCGACTCCTCATCTTTATGCACTTGTTCAAGAACCCACAATCCCCCGACGGATGCGAACCTACTTCGGAAGCGGCCGCGGAAGCAGTCATTCCGGTGTCGGAGCCGCACAAGTCATTGATGAGAATGACGTGCGAACCCCTCGGGGGTTTCGTGTCCGCTTCCGGTTCGCACCGATCAAAAGATCAATGCGCCACCGAGATCCAGCACCGGTTTGGCGCCCACATGCTCGATGCGGCGGGCCGCGTTGGCTCCGAGATGATAGAAGCGGAGACTGTCCGTCTCTTGATTGATTTCTCCGATCAAACGGGCACGCAGAACGGCCCATTGTGCCGGGTCGACGTCGCATTCGAAAACCGAGAACTGAACCCTTTGCCCAAAATCCTGACAGGCTCTGGCAACCCGGCGCAGCCGGCGGCGCCCGGATGCATCCTGGGTGTTCACATCGTAGGTGATGAGCATCAGCATGGGGATTCACTTCCATAGAAATGGCGGGTAGCCATCCAGGTCGCCCCGAAGGTGGCGTGCGAGAAGTTGCGCCTGGATGTGGGGAACCAGCCCGAGGCTCACCTTTTCGTTCAGGAATGGATGCGTGATTTCATCCTTCTTCCGCTCCTGGTAGGCCGTCAGGACCGCCTTGCGGGAATCGTCCCGCAACAGCACCGCGCCGCCGTCCATGCGGATGAAATCCTTTTCACCCAGCTGCTGGCGATTGATCAGCGTCAGGGCCACCCGATCGGCGAGAGTGGACCGGAACTCCTCCATCAAATCGAGGGCGAGGCTGGCTCGACCGGGGCGGTCACGGTGCAGAAACCCCACTTGAGGGTCCAACCCCACGCTTTCCAGCGCGGAGCGGCAATCGTGGCCGAGGATGGCGTAGAGAAACGACAGCAGCGCGTTGCAGGGGTCCAACGGTGGCCGCCGGCTGCGTCCGCCAAACCGGAACGTGCCGTCGGTGCGACGGACAAGGTGATCGAACACGCCGAAGTAGGCGTTCGCGGCATCGCCCTCGTGGCCGCGCGCCGCGTCGATGTCGGGCGCTTCCGCCACGCGGCGGGCCACATCGCCCAAGCGGCGCTGGGCATCGTCCAGCCGCGCATGGCCGGCGTCCTGCGATCGTCCGGTGCCATGATCCCGCAATGCCCGCCGCAGCACGGCGCGCTGGTTCGCTGCTTTCGCCGCGACGATGGCGCGGACGATGACAAGCCCGGCGGCTGGATCGTCCGCGATGCGGTACTGGCGCCGCCGCAAAAGCACATTGCCGCTGCATGGCCCTTCCACCCGCGCCATGAACTTTCCATGCTCGCTGAGAAAGGAAACCGCCACCCCGGACTCCGCGCAATGCCCCATCAATGGCGGCGACATGCCGACCCGGCCGAAACAGACGATGCCGCCCATCATGTGGATGGGGACCCGGCCGATCTCGGCGCGCTCCACCTCCACCACGATGTTGGCGCCATCCTTACGCAGCCACGCGCCGTCGGTCGTGATGAACAAGGTGTTCAGATGCTGCCGCATGGGACCTGCAACCTCGCCGTTTTCAGGGAGACCGTGTGTCGGCCGTCTCGCCGTCGCCCTCTGGCCGGTCCGGCTCGCCCAACTGCCGGGCCAGCCAGAGGGCGACGGCGGGCGGGTGGCTCAAGCGCCGCGGGCGGCAGAGGTCGAGCATGGAACAGCTCTGGCACTTGCGGGCCTCATAGACCGGCGGCGGGGTCGTGCCGGTCCGCACCATCTCCCGCACCGCCGCGGCCGTCCGTTCGGTCAGGTCGCGCAAGGCGGCGTCCAGCGCTACCGCGACGCGCCGCCGCGTCTCGCCGTAGAACAGGGCGCCCTCGGCGATGGCGGTGCCGAACATCTCCTCCAGGCAGATGGCCTGCGCGCAAAGCTGCACCTCGTCGGCCCGGTGGGCCTTGGGGCGGCCGCGCTTGTACTCCACCGGGAAGGGGCGGCGCTCCGGCCCGTGCAGTTCCACCACATCGGCCACCCCGGCAAGGCCGAGCCGGTGCGACCGCAGCGGCATCGACCGCACCGTGCGGACGCCGCCGCGCACCTCCCGCCCGCCCGCGTCCACGGACTCGTGGAGCAGGCGGCCCTCCGCCGTGAGCCGGTTCTCCCGCCACTGGCGCTCGACATGGATCAGGGCGCATTGGCGCGGGCAGAACAGGTGATGCTGAAGGGCCGACAGCGGGAGGAGGTCATCCGTGTCCATCGGGGCCGCATCCATCGGGGCGGGGCCGTCAGAACTTCTCGATCAGCGTCACCCCGGCGGGCACGCCGGCCGTGTCCGCCGAAACCGTGTAGTCGGCGAAGCGGCGGGCCGGCGGCAGATTGTCCAGCCCACCGCCGTCCAGGTCGTAATCCGCGCCCTGGAAGCGGCGCTTGACGGTGACGAGGTCGAACAGGCGGTGCGCCGGGGCGTTGCCCAGCACGCTGTCATGGCGGAACAGGAACAGCCTGCGCCCGGCCATCTCGCCGCGCGCGGCCGAGCGGTCGTGGTCGAACATCTGCTCCAGCGCGGTCCACAGCAGCTCGAGATCGTCCTCGTCGAAGCCGGTCCTGCCCGCCAGGCTGGCCGAGATGTAGCCGTGGCTGCGGTACAGCCCATAGGGCACGACGTGCTTGCGGCCCATGGTGCGGTTCTCGCGGCGCTCGTCCTCCGCGGCCTCGCCCTCCTTGCGCTCCTTCAACTCCTTCTCGGAGGTCGCGGCCATGCGGGTGATCGAGATTTCCAGCGGCAGGATCGGCTCGACCGAATGCGCGAAGGACATCTGCACCGGACCCCGCACCTGTCCGCAGTTGATGCTGGTGCTCATCACCGCGCCGAAGCTGCGCACGTCGAAGAAGTTGTCGCACATGAACCGGCGGACGGCGGTCTCCTCCTCGCCCTTCGGCGACAGCTTCTTGGCGGTGGCGACGTCCTTGTCGTCGGGGCGGACGGCCGCGTAGGCGGCGCGGTGCTTCTCGTTGAGGATCGCGCCCTCCTGGACGTAGATGCCGTAGCGCGGCTCGCCGTCGCGGCTGAGCGCGGCGTAGTTGCGGATCTTGCGCTTCAGGCAGACGTCGGTGACCAGCCCCTTGTTGGTTTCCGGGTCCAGGCGCGGCAGGTTGCCGGCATCGGGATCGCCGTTCGGGTTGCCGTTGGTCACGTCGAACAGATAGACGAATTCGTACCGGTTCTGGATGGGGCTCTTCTGATTGGCGGGCATGATGGCTCAGTCCTCGGAATCGGTCGTGTCGGCGGCGGGGATGGCGGCGTCGGTCTTGCCGGCGTAGCGCTGGTGGTAGTAGCCGATGGCGAAGCGCCCCTGGTCCTCGATGCGCAGCGACCGCGGGAAGGAGGCGCCGAGGCCGCCGAGGATTTCGCCGATCTCGCCCTCGAACCAGCCGCCCAGCCGGGCCTTGTCGCCCTTGCGCAGCACCGCCAGATGGTGGGTGCTGTTGCGCAGCAGCATGGGGAAGACGCTGGCCGGGGTGGCCGAGGCGGCGCCGAAATAGCGGTCGCGGATGCTGGCGTTGACCTTGCCCAGGGCGGCCCGCTGGGTGTTCTCCAGCACGGCGAACAACCGGCCCAGCCGGTAGCCGGCGTTCGCCTCGTCGCGGTTCAGGCTCACGGGAAGTTCCTCCTCCTTCGTCGATCCCAGGCGGGAGTCGCGGTTCAGACAGGCTTTGCAGATGGCCGCCTTGGCGCCGGTGATCTCGTCGCCGGCCCGGATGCGGGTGATGACCGCCGCCAGCAGGCTGCGCGGATAGCGGCCGCCGGTGAGGACCGCGCGCATCACCTCGCCGCCCAGCAGCGGGGCGACGTTGTCGGATTTGCCCATCAGGGCGGTTTCGCGCAGCAGCGCCCAGACCGACGGCGCGGTGCGCCAGGGATCGGGCTTGATCTCAAGATCGCGCCAATGCCGGCCGATGTGCTCGGCGATGGCGCCGAAGCTGTCCTCCAGCCAGAAGCGCACCGACAGGCGGGCGATGTTGGGGGACAGGCCGAGGATGAAGAAGCGCGTCCGCTCGTCCAGCATCGGGTCGATCTCGCGCACCGGCCGTCCCTGGCTGACGGGGGTGAGGACGTCCTTGATCCTCTGCGCCTCCTCAGCGTCCTCGGGGCGCGGCGGATCGAGGAGGTCGGAGAACAGCGTCTCCGCCTTCTGGGCCGCCTTCTCGCCGCCCGAGGTGTCGGCCCAGAAGGCGACCGTGGCGTCGCCGACCTGCAGGCGGTTGCCGCTTCCCTCCTTCAGCAGGGTGTTCAGCGCCGTTCCGTAACCGAAGGTGACCGCGTCGGACACCGGGGCGTTGAGGCCGTCGCTCTTGGCGTAGGAGGTGAAGGCATTGCTGTTGAACGACACGATGCGGGCACCGCCGACCTGCGCGCCCCACACGCCTTTGATGAGCGGGTGGAGGGCGGTGACCGGCCCCCATTCCCCGGTGACGAGGCAGAAGCCCTCGTCGCCCTTCTTCGCGGCAAGCTCCTTCTCCCACAGGCGCCGGGCGGCCGGGCGGTCGTGCAGGAAACGCGGCTGGCCCGCGGCGTTGCGGTCGCCGTCCAGCATGAACACCATGTACTGGTCGAGCATGGCGTCGTCGAACAGCGGGGCCCGGAAGGCGTCCGGCGTCCAGTGCGTGAGGAAGTTCCGCAGCGCGACCAGCCCCTCGTCGTTCGAACCGTCGATGGCGGCGAGATGGCGCTCCTTGAAGGCGGCGAAATAGGCGGGGGACGCCGCGCGGGCGCCCGTGGCCTTGTCGGCCCCCACCCCGAACAGGAAACGGGTGTGATCGCACAGGAAGTAGGGCGGCGGCTTGGTCCCGGACCGCCCGAAGAATTGGGGGACCATCAGCGGACGGGGTTTCGGCTTCTTGCCCGACAGGATGCGCAGGTCCGTCACCTCGACCGGCTCGCCGCCGGACGACAGGACGACGGCGTAGGAGATGCGCTCCATCGAAAAGCCGAACGGCGGCACGTCCCCCCGCTCCGCCAGACGGTCGTAGTAGCCGTTCAGAGCGGCGAACAGGGTCATGACCGCACCTCGACCGACTCCGGCGGCGGCACGGCGACCGCGCCGTCGCGCAGGGCCGCGTGGAAGAACAGCGGCGTGCAGTGCGCCGTGCAGCAATGCTGGTTGCCGACCCGGCTGTCCCGATCGTGCCGCATGTCCAGCAGCATCCAGCCGAGATCGCGGTTTCGCTGGTCGTCGGGCAGGGCGGACGGAGGAAGGTCGCCGTCCAGCAGGGCGAAATGCGCCGGAAACTCCCGCGTGCCGAAGCAGGGCTGGTGGAAGCACTGCCCCTGCGCTGCGCGGCGGTTGAACATCGAGAGATGCTTGGCCGGCGTGTCCTCCGCCCCGGCGCGGTCGGTCAGATCGAAATGGGCCTCGATGACGTAGGCAACGTCGACCAGAACGGTCGCCGCCCGCTGTTGCCGGTTCTCCGCAGCGTCCATGCGCAGGTCGTGCACGGCCCCGGCCTTCATCGCCGCGGTGACGAAGCTTTTCGGGACGAGCCCCGACACCTCATTGCGGCGGATCGACTGGAAGCGGATGGGTTTCAGAACATGGATGGCGTCGATCACCCAGCGGATGGCCGGCTTCCAGTGGATCGCCTCCAGTATTCCCCGCGCGGCCGAAGGCGTCATGATGTCGTAGGACATGCGCTCGACCTTCATCTCCGGGCGCGTGAAGCACGCCCGCTCCCCCCAGACGTGGAGTTTGACGCCGTAGGCCATGACGCCACCTTAGTTTGTTAAGTACAATTCAAATAACAACGTCACACGTCATGCCAAAAGTGGCGTAATTGTTCTGGCAAGCCAGATTCGACGCACCTTAGCGTCAGTGTTGTGGGGTGACCGCATTCGGCCTTTTTAGCCCTCTCCCCTCTGGGGAGAGGGTGGCCCGCAGGGCCGGTGAGGGGGATGTGCTTTTGCCGGGCGCACCACCATGCGCATCCCCCTCACCCTGACCCTCTCCCCAGAGGGGAGAGGGGACCGCAAGCACAAAGGCCGTGGCAGCGCATTGCCAAGGTTCTTGGCTTCACGCTGCAAACAGCTTATCTTCTGGCGTAGGCTAATCGCACCGTGCGCCCCCTTTCTTCTCACGGGACTGTACGAGGCTGGCTTAGGCACGTCAGCGTTGCATCCGCTGGCGTGCCAATATCTTTACGCGGACGCTTGAGCGCGTCAACAACTTCTTTAATCGATCAGACTATGGGAGGTTTGGGAGATTATGAAGGATAGATTGGACCTTGAAGCTTTGGCTGAGTTTGGGCAGTCTCGGGTGGTTGGCGCTTCAGGCGTCGTGGATTGAAATATAATGTCCCAGCCCTCCCCATAAGGCTGTTCGATGAATGGGCGGATCTGCACGATCCGCCCTTCATTCCCGAATGATTCCTCGCGCGGCTCAAAACAAATCCAGATTTCGGAACGTCGGATCATCCCAATCCAGCCCGACGTCGGGGTGGTAGAGATCGTCGTTGACCAAGCGGACGAACTGCTCGCCAAACTCGCCCTTCCGGACGTATTCGGCCGCTCCGGCAGCGATCAGCGCGTTGCGGGCGCTGCGCGGGATTTGCACCAGATAAGGCTGCAAGGCCCGCGCGATGCCGCCCGTCTTCTCTGCCGAAACGTGATCCAGGTTCCGCAGCAAGCGCGGCACGGCGTCCGGATCGTCGGCGGGCCCGTAGGGAACGATCACCGGCACCAGGGGCGATTCGATGATGCGGAATGCCTTGGCGATGTCGGCGAAGGGGTAGTCCTGGCCCCGCTGATACAGGCGCAGCGCCTCCAGGATGCCCTTGATCGGCTCCGCCCCCTCGCCGACCAGGGCGGCGTCCAGCTCCTCCCGCCCGCGCTGCCAGTAGAGGCGCTGGAAATAGGCTCGGATGGTGTCGAGACCGAGCGGGTCGTCGTGGGTGCGCAGGATGCTGGCGGCGACCTCGGCGAACTGGCTCAGCTCCGGCGGCGGTTTGCGGTTCTCGCCCTCGGGGCTGCTGAAGACGAAGACCCGGCCCGGTTCCGGCAACTCGCCGTTGCGGTTGCAGCGGCCCGCCGCCTGGGCGATGGAGTCGAGCCCGGCCAAGGCCCGGTAGACGGTCGGGAACGAGAAATCCACCCCGGCCTCGACCAGGGAGGTGGCGACCAGACGCACCGGCGCTCCGCTCTTCAGGTCCTTGCGGATCGCCGCCAGTTCCGCCCGGCGATGGGCCGCGCACAGGCAGGTGGACAAATGGCGGGCGCTTCGGGGTTCGTTCAGCCCGTTGGCGACCTGACGCAGCAGATCGCGCGCGTGCCGCCGGTTGTTGACGATGCACAGGACCTGACGCTCCGCCCGCAGGCGCTCCGCCAGTTCCTCGTCGCCGAGCGGTTCCCTGATGCGCTCGACCGTCACCCGCTTCAGCCGCCGGTACAGCCCCTGAGGGTCGGGCGCCAGTTCCCGAACTCTCTCCAGCCCGCCCTTGAAGCCGGAGTCGACGGTCACCGCCGGCTGGGTGGCGGTGCAGAGAACCACCGAGGTCCGGTAGCCGCGCGCCAGTTCCCGCAAGGCCTCCAGGCAGGGCAGAAGGTACTTCAGGGGAAGGGTCTGCGCCTCGTCCAGGATCACCACCGACCCGGCGATGGCGTGCAGTTTGCGGCAGGGCGAGGTGCGGTTGGAGAACAGGCTCTCAAAGAACTGCACCGCCGTGGTGACGACGATGGGCCGGTCCCAGTTCTCGGCGGCGCGGCGCAGCTTCGCGATGCCATCGCGTCCCTCCTCCTCCGAATCGTCCGCGGCGCGTTTCCCCTTGTCCGGTCCCGGGCCGAAATCGAAGCCGCTGTGGTGTTCCTGAACGGCGTCGCGGTCGCCCAGCGCCGTCCGGAAGACATCGGCGGTCTGCTCGACGATGGAGGTGAAGGGAATGACGTAGATGACCCGGCGCAGATTGTGCCGCTCCGCATGATCCAGCGCGAAGGCCAACGAGGCCAGCGTCTTGCCGCCACCGGTCGGCACCGTGAGGGAGAACAGGCCGGGCGCCTGTTCCGAACCAGCCCTGGCCGCCGCCAGCACCTCCGCCCGCAGGGCGTTGACCGGCCCGCTCTCCCCTTCGAATCGGGACAGGTGGCGGTCGAGCCGCCCGCGCAAATCCCCGATGGTCAGCGGGCAACCGCGATCGACCTCCTCCTTCCGGAATTCGGCGTAGAAGCGCTCCGTTTCCAGGCGGTCGGCATCGATCAGGCAGGAGAACAGCATCCGAATCAGGAAGGGGAGAGAAAAGCTGTGCGAGAACCCTTCCGACAGGACGGGAGCGGACAGGTCGGCGCCGGCCGGCGCCACGTCCTGCTCCGGCTCCAGGCGGTGCGGACGGCACCCGGCCAGCCGATCGTTCAGGGAGGACAGGCCTCCACCGGGAATGCGCCCGTTGGCGAGGCCGGCGTGATGCCCCGCGATCCCGAAGGCCATCATGCGCCCGAGAACCGGGCCATAGCGTTCGGCTGCGATCACCGCCCCGGCGGTGGAGTGATCGACGCCGGGTCCCAGCCCGCGGATGTAGGCTTGAAACGCCGGGTTCGCCTTGCCGGCGTCGTGCAGAGCGCCCATGGCCTCCGCCACGCCCCCGCCGCCGAACGGTGCTGCCAATTCGGCGGCTTTGCTGGCGACGGCCTTCAAATGGTCAGCCAGAGGTTCCCAGGCATCCTCGCTTTGGCCGAAGACAGAATGAGCATGCACGTTTTTCGCCATGTTCTCCCCGTCAACTAGCCTAGTAATTTATTTAATAATCTTTAAATCAACCAAAAGGAAACTTCCAGGGAGTTTTTCCATCGGAATATGGGCTTCGCCTGTGGGCCGTCGGCAGATGAGCATCACTGCGAACCATTCCGGGAGCCGGTCGAGCCCGTGACTTCGGGATGGGATGACCAGCTGCCACGCCACGGCGGTTGGGTCACCTTAAAGGCGGTTACGCCCGGACATATCCGATCAAAGACAGATCGATCACAGGTCTTCTTCGAGCACACACGGGCTTGAATCCGTCGTGCGCCAAGGTCCGCTTGCCTCGGCCGGAGCGGCAGTCGAGGCATGGCCTCCTCCCAACGGAATGGACAGCGGTTCGGGCGGTCGTTCGCTCGGCCCGTTAAGGACTTTTGTTCGGGAGAGGGGTGCGGTTGAGTGTCGGAAGAGGATAAGGATCGTCGTAATCGTCAAGGCTGAGGAACGGGTTCCGCTTTCCCCATCTGGGAGCACATGGCGCCCGCCGATGTGCAAACGGTGGGCGGAACACTGATCGGTGTCGAGGCGGCCTGCCGTATCGAGCACAGGGTGTCAAACCGGTGCTGGATTTCGGCGACGCGTTGGTTTTTAAATCGGTGCGAACCGGAAGCGGACATGAAACCCCCGAGGGGTTCGCACATCATTCTCATCAATGACTTGTACGGTTCCGACATCGAGATGGCCGCTTCTCGATTCGCTCCCGATGGAGGTTCGCGCCCGTTGGGGGATTATGGGTTGTTGAACAAGTGCATAAAGATGAGGAGTCGCCCTCCGTGCGAGGGCGTGGATTGAAACAGCGAAAACTGGTTCCGCAGTCCAAACTCGGACGGTCGCCCTCCGTGCGAGGGCGTGGATTGAAACGCCAGGACCTCGCCGACAATCGGGTGGCCGAGATCGTCGCCCTCCGTGCGAGGGCGTGGATTGAAACTGCCCCATGAAGATGGGCTCCAGGGCGGGCTTGAGGTCGCCCTCCGTGCGAGGGCGTGGATTGAAACAGCACGAAGGCCGCCGGCTCGGCGATGCCGACATGCGGTCGCCCTCCGTGCGAGGGCGTGGATTGAAACCCGCTGGCGTCCAGTGCCTCAAGCCAGTAGTAGCGGTCGCCCTCCGTGCGAGGGCGTGGATTGAAACTCGACGACCTCGATGGCCGGTTTGAAGCCGTCCTCGTCGCCCTCCGTGCGAGGGCGTGGATTGAAACCGTCCGCGTCCGCTTGGTCAGAGCGGGCGCGGCGGGTCGCCCTCCGTGCGAGGGCCTGGATTGAAACAGATTATTACTATTTCGAATGCTTTGAATCGGGCCATCTTTATCATAGAACCCAAGTCACGCTAGTTCGGATGGACCCTGATTTCTCAGAACATCAACAAAGACTGCCCAAGCGTGACCCGACATAAGCGGCTTCGTCACTGGGAGATGGCCCTGACGGCGAAGTTTTGACGGAGCAGCACCATGGGGCCGATCCCGCAGCCCCGATCGATTGTCCTGCCCTCGCGCCGGTTCTATTCATAAACGGCGTTTCTGACATCGGTCGGAAACGCCCCAGCCATGCCTTCGAACGCGGTGTTTGTCAGGGCAACCACCGAGAGGCCGTTCTTGCGGTCGATGAACCAGGAATGGCCGTAGGCACCGCCCCATTGCAGCGTGCCAGCGGCCTGCGGTGTGCCCGTCAATGCCGGATCGTCCAGCACCGCCCAGCCATAGCCGAAGCCCCAACCCGGCCCCTGCGTTTGCGCCGTCGCGCCGACCTGATCATGGACCATCAGCCCGACCGTCTCGGGCTTCAGGATCGGCCCACCCCCGGTGCGGATGGCTTCGAGAAACCGGAGAACATCCGAAGCCGTCCCAGCCATGCCCGCACCGCCCGATGGATAGGAACTGGCGTCGAAAATTCGCGACGGCGCGAAGGTTGCGGCAAGCCCCATCAGCGGAACCGCCATCCCGTCCGTCATCGGCACCGGTTCCGGATTGCCGTCCGCATAGGCCTTGGCGAGCCGGGAGGGCGCGTGCACCGGGAAGCCAGTGTCGTCGATGCCGAGCGAGTAGCGCCAGCCTGTGCCGGGGGCGAAATGCAACGGTGCGGCCGACAGGCGGGCGAGGCTCTCCTCCAGCGAAAGACCCGGTTGGTCAAGTCCGTCCGAGACGTTCAGCCTGTGATAGGGACCCTCCGCCGGTTCGCGGAAGGCATAGCCGAGCCCCGATGTATGGGTCAGCAACTGGCGGATGGTGATGTCCGGGATCGAACCGTCCGGCAACGTCGGGCGAAAGTCCGGCAGCCAGCGCGCAACGGGCGCGTCGAGATCCAGCCGCCCGTTCTCCGCCAGACGCATGGCGGCCGCGGTCACGAACGGCTTGGTGACGGAGGCAAGGCGGAAGATCGCATCCTCGCGCATTTCGGTGCCCGCCTCTCGATCGGCATGGCCCGCGGCACGGTGGTAAACGATCCTGCCGTCCTTCGCGACCAGGACGACGGTGCCGAAGCGGCATCGCGCGTAGCGTACGCTCTACCGCTCCCACCGGCGGACGATGGCGTCGATGGTGCCGTCCCGCTTGAGCTTTTCGTAGGCCGCCTGCAACCGCTCGGCCTTTTCCGCCCGCAATTTGGGGACGGATATGTAGCGCGGCACCATGGCCAGCGGCGTGGGCAGGATCTTGACCGACCCCGTCCGGCCCTCGCTGTCGGCCAAGTATCGAAGCACCTGCAAGTCGCCGGCGATGGCGTCGACGCGGCCGAGAAGCAGGCGGCGGAAGGACACGACGTTGCTGCTGCTGCGGACCTTCTCGAACAGGGACGATTTGTCGAACTCGGGGGTGTACTCGAAGCCGTCGACGACGCCGATCCGCAGACCACGCAGATCGTCGATGCCTGTGTAGGTGATCTCCGAATTGCTGCGGACCATGAGCACGGTCGCGCCGACACGGTAGGGTCCGATCAGATGGCCACGCTCCAACCGGCGCGGCGACGTGAAGAATTGGAAGGCGACATCCACCGCGTTCTCGTCGTGCGCGCGGACCACTTCCGGCCAAGCCATGGGGCGATGAACCGGATAGACGCCGATGTCCTTCAGCATGGCATCGACGATCTCCGTGTCCATTCCCGTGCGTTTGCCGCGCTCGGTGAAGTTGTACGGCGGGAAATAGTCCTCGGACGCGACCGTCCAGTTTTCCGCGCGCGCCGGGGCCGAAGCCAGAATCAAGGCGACGACCAGCAACCGCGCCACCCCCGCCAAACACACGCGCACCGTCGTCCTCATCAACCCTCTCCGCTCACATCCCGACATCGCCTGTCGCCGGGCACCGCGTACAGGGCAATCCGGTCGCCCTCAATGGGAAAAGAGCCGACGGGTGTGATATCGCATCGGAGACGGCGGAAGGGACCGGCCCCCCATGGAGGGAGCCGGTCCCACTCACCACACCGGTCAGGCGGCGGCGCGCAAACGCATCGCCCCGACCAGATCCTCGATGGTCACCACCGGCATGCCGTGACGCTCGGCGAAGGCCACCAGCTCGGGCAGACGGGCCATGGTGCCGTCGGGGTTCATCACCTCGCACAGCACTCCCGCCGGACGGCGCCCGGCCAGGGTGGTCAGCTCGATGGTCGCCTCGGTGTGGCCGCGCCGCGCCGCCAAGCCCCCGGCGTGCGCGCGGATCGGGAAGACGTGGCCGGGCCGGGCGAGGTCCTCCGGCCGGCAGCCGTCGGCGATGGCGGTGCGGATGGTGGTCACCCGGTCCGCCGCCGACACGCCGGTGGACACGCCCTCCCGCGCCTCGATGGAGACGGTGAAGGCGGTGCCGAAGCGCGCCGTGTTGCTGCCAACCATGGGCGGCAGGTCGAGGCGGCGCGCGTCGGCGTCGGTCAGGATCAGGCAGACGATCCCCGACCCTTCGCGGATCAGCAGAGCCATCTGCTCGGCGGTGATGGTTTCGGCGGCGTAGATCACGTCGCCCTCGTTCTCGCGGTCCTCGTCATCCACGACGACGACCCCGCCACCCTGGCGGATGGCCTCCACGGCGCGGATCACCCGTTCCTCGGCGGTGCCGAAGCGGTCGAGAAGGCCGGCGGAGGATGTGGAGGAAAGCGGGTTGCTGGCAAAGGTCTGATTCACGGTTCTCACTCCGGTTGGGGCGAGCCTGAATCAGGGCGCAAAGAGACATCCGGCGGCGCGCGGGATGCCCCGCGCGGACCGCCGTCGCAGGCCACCGCACGCGCCCCACGCGCCACGCCAGGCGCGACGCGCGGACCACGGTCGATGACCGGCTCGTCCTCTTCCATCCGGACTGTCACCGTCGGCTCCGGCCTTGAACCGGATCTGCTGACCTCCCCGCCTGACGGCCGGGAGCGCTCGCGGGCTCCCCCTCGTGCGAGGGGCTACCGCCGGTCGGGATTTTCACCCTGCCCTGAGAACAAGCGTCTGTTGCGCCGCCCCCGGACGGGGACGGCACCGCCAGCGTCCCCCAGCGGGCCGGGCAAAGTCAAGACCGCTTCGCCCCACCGACCGGCCCCTCCGTCCGGCGCAGCAGATAGTCCAGCCCGCCCAGCCGGTACCAGCGGTAGCCGTAGGGCTCCAGCACCAGGCGGTGCCGCCCGTCCTCCTCGGGGTCGTTGTGGTCCTCGGCCAGCAGATTGACCAGCCGCGGCGATTTCCCCGCGCCATCGACCGCCAGCACGACCTCGTGGGGGCGGTCGTCAAGGTTGTGGACGACGAGCACCGAGTTGTTCCGCCAGTCGTAGCGGATCGCCAGCACCGCGTTCGATCCGGTGGGCAGAACCTGGAAGTCGCCCCAGCCGATCTCCGGGCATTCCTTGCGCATGCGGATGATACGCTCGGTCCAGTTCAGCAAGCTCGACGGCTCGCGGCGCTGGTGGGCGGCGTTGATCCGCTCATAGCCGTAGGCGCCGCCGCTGATGACCGGGTGCACGGGGTCGTCCGCCTTGGTGAAGCCGCCCTGCGGTTCGTTCGACCACTGCATCGGGGTGCGGGCGCACTCGCGCTCCGGCAGGGACAGGTCGTCGCCCATGCCGATCTCGTCGCCGTAGCGCAGGACCGGCGTGCCGGGCAGCGTGAACAGCAGGCTGTAGGCCAGTTCCAGCCAGCGCCGGTCGCCGCGCAGCATCGGGGCCAGCCGCCGCCGGATGCCGCGGTCGTAGAGCTGCATGTCCTTGTCCGGCCCGAACGCGTCGAACACGCGCTTGCGCTGCGCCTCGGTCAGGCGGCCGAGGTCCAGCTCGTCGTGGTTGCGCAGGAACAGGCCCCACTGGTTGGTGCTGGGGCGCGGCACCCGGGTGACGTCCAGCGCCTTGGCCAGCGGCCGCGTGTCCGCCGTCGCCAGCGCGTAGAACAGGGTCTGATTGACCTGGAAATTGAAGACCATCTGCATGCGGTCGCCGTCGTCGCCGAAATACTCCTGATCGACGGTCGGCAGCACGTTGGCCTCGGCCAGCAGCACGGCGTCGCCGCACCGCCACTGCACGAACTCTCGGAAGGTGCGCAGCATGTCGAACTGCTGCTTGGGCTTCTTCACGTCCGGCCCCTTGGTCGCGATGACGAAGGGCACGGCGTCCATGCGGAAGCCCGACACACCCAGCTCGATCCAGAAGCCCATCACCTTCAGCAGCTCGGCCTGCACCTCCGGGTTGGCGGTGTTCAGGTCGGGCTGGAACTCGTAGAAGCGGTGGAAGTAGTAGGCGCGGGCCTCCTTGTCCCAGCTCCAGGTCGTCTTCTGCACGCCGGGAAAGACGACGCCCTGGTCGGCGTCGGACGGCTTCTTGTCCGACCACACGTACCAGTCCCGGTAGGGGGAGCCTGGGTCCTTTCGCGCCGCCTGGAACCAGGGGTGCTGGTCCGACGTGTGGTTGACCACGAGGTCGATGATGAGACGGATGCCGCGCTGCTTGCAGGCGTGGCTGAACTCAACGAAGTCGCCCAGCGTGCCGTAGCGCGGATCGACGTTGTAGTAGTCGGCCACGTCGTAGCCGTGGTCGCGCATCGGCGACGGCTGGAACGGTCCCAGCCAGACGCAGGTCACGCCCAGCCCCTGCAGATAGTCCAGCCGGCGCTGCAACCCTTGGAAATCGCCGATCCCGTCGCCGTTGGCGTCCATGAAGGTGCCGAGCGACAGGTTGTAGATGACCGCGTTCTTATACCAGAGATCCTTGATCATGGCCCGCCCCGCTCAAAACCGCCTAGGCCATAACAGAGCCGACCGGTCGAGGTCCCGCCACTCCGCCGAGCCAACCGTAAGGGGGTGTCCTACGCCCTTAGGAAAAAGGTTAATGTATAGTTAAAGTCACAAGAAAGCCTTCAATCCTGCCCGCATGATGTCCCCCAAGACGCACAGAACCAGGGGAATCGTGCCATGAAGCGTGCCATGCGCCAGAACGCGCCGCAGAACTCCGGGACGCAGACCACCACGACGCAGGCCGTCAGCTACGCCTACGGGAACAACGCCGGCGCCCTGGCGGCGGCTCCCGCGGCGCCGGTTCCCACCAGCTTCGCTCCGGTGACCATCAACTACGCGGAAACGCGGGCCGACGGCGGGTTCGGCTGGGACGTGAAGTACGACCTCGGCTTCGACGGCACGGCCTTCACCGTGCAGACCCGCATCCATCTGACCGGCGACGACGCCGGTTCGCTGAAGCAGGTCTGGGAGCAGGGGATCGAGGGGATCTGGGGCGACAAGTACAGCCTGTCGGACGGCACCAACAGCTACGCCATCCGCTTCGACGTGCAGTTCGTGGCGGCCGGGACCCAGCATTACAACGTGAACGTCAGCAACAGCTACGGGCGCTGCGACATGCTGAACTGGTGCACCCAGACCGACTGGGGGCCCGATTACCAGGACGAGCTGGCGGCCCACGAGTTCGGCCACATGATCGGCGCCTTCGACGAGTATGCGGGCGGCGCCACCTACGGCAACTTCGCCGCGACCGGCACCATCATGTCGGACCTGACCCCGACACTGCGCCCCAACTACATGAACTCCATCGACTATTACGCCGAGCAGTTCACCGGCAAGACCTTCCAGATCGTGGAAATGCCAAAGAACCTGACGCTGACCGGCAACACATGGGCCGACAGCCTCTATGGCGGGGCGGGCAACGACACGCTGAGCGGGCTGAGCGGCAACGACCAGCTCTTCGGCGGCGCCGGAAACGACCTGCTGTGGGGCGACGCCGGAAACGACACGCTGCGTGGACAGGCCGGCAACGACGCGCTCCATGGCGGCTCGGGCGCCGATCTGCTGATGGGGGACGAGGGGAACGACACGCTGTGGGGCGATGCCGGCAACGACACGCTGTGGGGCGGCTCGGGGGCGGACCTGTTCGTCTTCACGCGCGGCGGCGGTCAGGACCGCATCGCCGATTTCAGCCGCGCGCAGAACGACCGCATCCAGATCGCCTCCAACATGACCTACCGGCTGGGATCGGACGGCAGCGGCAGCGCCCTGCTCGACTTCGGCGGCGGCGACCGGCTGACCCTGGCCGGCATCGCTCCGAACCAGGTCACCTCGGCCTTCTTCACCTACGGCTGAGGCATCCCGTAACGCAGGAACTGGACCCGGGTGTCGCCGTAGCGGCGCTCATCCAGTTCCGCGAAGCCGGGCGGCAGCGGCAGGGGGTCGCGCCCGGCGACCTCGACCACCAGCACGGCGCCGGGGGCCAGCCAGCCGGCCTTTGTCAGCCCGGCCAGCGCCCGCGGCGCCAGATCCTGGCCGTAGGGCGGGTCGAGGAAGGCCAGCGTGCAGGGGCGGCCCGGCGGAGGCGGCGGGCGGGTGGCGTCGGCGCGCAGGATCGCGGCGTTCGCCCCCTCCCCCAGCGCCGCGACGTTGGCCCGCACGGCGTCCAGCGCGGCGCGGCCCAGGTCGAGGAAGCTGGCGTGGGCGGCCCCGCGGGACAACGCCTCCAGCCCCAGGGCGCCGGTTCCGCAGAAGGCGTCCACGACGACGGCGCCCTCCAGCAGGTCGGCGCCGTCCGGCCCCCAGTCGGCGTGGGACAGGATGTTGAACAGGGATTCGCGGGTGCGGTCGGTGGTCGGCCGCGTGTCGCTGCCCCCCGGGGCGGCCAGCCGCCGCCCGCGGTGCTTACCGCCGACGATCCGCACGGGTCCGCTCCGGCCCCCGGCCGCCCGACGCACCACCGCCCGAGGCGCCGCCAGCGCCACCGGCACCGCGCGGCTTCGGCCCCGGCTTCCCGCCGCCGCCGGGCTTGCCGCCCTTCAGCGTCAGCGTGCCGGGCTTGCCCGCCGGCTTGCCGTCCATCCTGGCGGAGGCCGGTTTGTTGGAAGCGGGCTTGCCGGAAGCGTAGCCGCCCGAGGCCGGCTTGGCCGGGCCGCGCCGGTCGGACGCGGCCTTCGGCTCCGCCTTGGCCCAGCCGGCCTTGGCGTCGCGCGGCTTGGCCGCCTTCGCCGGAGCGGCGGAACGGCCCTTGGCGCCTTCGGCGCCGGCGCTCTCGCTCTTGGTGGCGGTCTTGGCGGCAGAGGTCTTGCCCTTGGCCTTGCCCTCCTCCGCCGGATCGGCGCCGGTGAAGAATCGGGACACCTGCTCGCGCACGACGCGCTTCGGCACCTCCTCGACGGCGCTCTCCTCCAGCTTGCCGAGCTGGAAGGGACCGTAGGCGACGCGGATCAGCCGGTTCACCTGAAGGTCCAACGCCTCCATCACCTTGCGGATCTCGCGGTTCTTGCCTTCCTTCAGGCTGACGGTCAGCCAGGCGTTGCGGCCCTGGATGCGGTCGAGAACGGCTTCGATGGGACCGTACTTCACCCCCTCGATGGTCGGTCCCTTCGCCAGCTCGGCCAGCTTCACCTCGTTCACCTCGCCGAAGACGCGCACGCGGTAGCGGCGGGTCCAGCCGGTGGCCGGCAGTTCCAGGAAGCGGGCCAGCTCGCCGTCGTTGGTCAGCAGCAGCAGCCCTTCGGTCGTCAGGTCGAGCCGACCGACCGAGATGACGCGCGGCATGTCCGGCGGCAGCCGTTCGAAGACGGTGGTGCGGCCCTTCTCGTCGCGGGCGGTGGTGACCAGCCCGGACGGCTTGTAATAGCGCCACAGCCGCGCCGGCTCCGGCTCGGGGATGACCTTGCCGTCCACCTGCACGACGTCGCCGGAGCGCACGACGCAGGCCGGGCTGTCCAGGGTCGTGCCGTTGACGGCCACGCGGCCGTCGGTGATCCAGCGCTCGGCGTCGCGGCGCGAGCACAGGCCCGCGCGCGCCAGCCGCTTGGCGATGCGCTCGCCGGCATCGGGCTCGCCCGCGTCCGCATCGGCGGCGCCGGGCATGGCTTTGGAATGTTCGAAATCGGGGGTGTCCATGGGCACGGACCATAGGGCTTGCAAGCCCCGCCCGCAACCCACGGCACGGGGTCCCCGCCGTTATTCTTCGAGGCGGAAGCCGACCTTCATCACCACCTGGAAATGGGCGACCTTCCCACCGCTGACATGGCCGCGGATCTCCCCCACCTCGAACCAGTCCACGTTCTTCAGCGTCTTGGACGCCCGTTCGATGCCGTTGCGGATGGCGTCGTCGATGGTGGTCTCGGCGGTGCCGACGATTTCCACCTTCTTGTAGACATGGTTGCTCATGACCGTCCTCCCTGTTTCGTCCGATGCTTAACAACGCCGGAGGGCGTTCCGCGGCTTGACGAAAACAGGGAGCGCCGGGCAGGGTGCCCCGCATGAGCCGCCCCCCCTCCCCCATGGACATCGCCTTCGACGAGGCCGAAGCCGCCGCATCCCGCGGGGAGGTGCCGGTGGGTGCCGTGCTGGTCGATCCGGCGACCGGCGCCGTTCTGGCCCGCGCCGGCAACCGGACGGAGGAGCTGAACGACCCCACCGCCCACGCCGAGGTGCTGGCGATCCGCGCCGCCTGCGCCGCCTTGGGCGAGCCGCGCCTGCCGGGGCTGGACCTCTATGTGACGCTGGAGCCCTGCGCGCTGTGCGCCGCGGCGATCAGCTTCGCCCGGTTGCGGCGGGTCTATTTCGGCGCCTACGACCCCAAGGGCGGCGGGGTGGTGCACGGCCCCCGTTTCTACCACCAGCCGACCTGCCACCACGCCCCGGACGTCTACGGCGGCATCGACGAGACGCGGGCGGGGGAGATGCTGCGGGAGTTCTTCAGGGGGCGGCGTTAGTCTCTTTCAGACTCTCGTTCACGATGGCCGCTATCACACGGCTGATCGCCTCGCGGATGTGTTCCAGATAAGCACGGTCTGCGGTCACAAGGATCGCGCCGACTGAAGAATTCCGTCGCGCATGTAAGGCGACAGGCCACGCTCCGTCACCACATCAACGGCAGCGCCGGTTCGTTCCTCCAAAGCGTGCTTCAATTCGATCAGGTCGAACAAATCCCGCCCTGGCTCCAACTCCACGAGAAGGTCCAGGTCGCTGCCGGGCCGCGCCCTCCCCGTGGCACGGGAGCCGAAGACGCGCAGGTTGCCGGCCCCAAAGCGGGAAGCCAGAGCCTTGATGTCTTCGGCTGACACGCCAGCCGGCAGTTGGAGCGCCGTCAGCGCCCCACCGCCCGCCAGCCGATGTCGCGGCGGCAGAAGCCGTCCGGCCAATCCAGCGCGTCGACACCCTGATACGCGCGCTTCTGCGCCTCGGCCACGGTCGGCGCCTTGGCGGTCACGCCCAGGACGCGCCCGCCAGTGGACAGAACCCGGCCCTCAGAGAGCTTCGTGCCGGCGTGGAAGACGGTCACGCCCTCCACCGCGTTGGCGGCGTCGAAGCCCTTGATCTCCGTGTTCTTCACGTAGTCGCCAGGGTAGCCGTTCGCCGCCATGACGACGCAGAGCGCCGTCTCGTCGTGCCAGCGCAGGTCGATGTTCTTCAACTGGCCGTCCGCCGCCGCGATCAGCGCGGCCAGAACGTCGGACTTCAGGCGCATCATCAGCGTCTGGCATTCCGGGTCACCGAAGCGGACGTTGAACTCCAGCGTCTTCGGCACCGGGTTGCCGGCGGCATCCTTGCCGATCATCAGGCCGGCGAACAGCACGCCCTTGAAGGGACGCCCCTCCGCCGCCATGCCCTTGACCGTCGGCTCGACGATCTCGCGCATCACGCGGGCCTGGAGGTCCGGGGTCAGCGCCGGCGCCGGGGAGTAGGCGCCCATGCCGCCGGTGTTCGGGCCGGTGTCGCCGTCGCCCACCGCCTTGTGGTCCTGGGCCGAGGCCAGCGGCAGCGCCGACTCGCCGTCGCACAGCGCGAAGAAGCTGACCTCCTCGCCGTCCAGGAACTCCTCGACCACCACCTCGGCCCCGGCGGCGCCGAAGCGGCCCTCGACCAGGGCCTCGTCGATGGCGGCGAAGGCTTCTTCCTGGGTGCGGGCGACGGTCACGCCCTTGCCGGCGGCCAGACCGTCGGCCTTGACCACGATGGGGGCGCCGTTCTTGCGCACGAAGTCCTTGGCGGCCTCGACGTCCTTGAAGCGGCCATAGGCGGCGGTCGGCACGCCGTACTTGGCCAGGATGTCCTTCATGAAACCCTTGGAGCCTTCAAGCTCCGCCGCCGCGGCGCTGGGGCCGAAGGCCTTGATGCCGATGGCGGTCAGCTTGTCGACGAGGCCGAGCACCAGCGGCCCTTCCGGCCCGACGACCACGAAGTCGATGGCCTTGTCCTGGGCGAAGCGGACCAGGGCGTCCACATCCTCGGCGCCGATGGCGACGCAGTCGGCCACGTCCGCGATGCCGGCGTTGCCCGGCGCGCAGTAGAGCGTGTCGCACAGCGGCGAGTTCCGAATGGCCCAGCACAGCGCATGCTCGCGCCCACCCGACCCGACCACCAGGACTTTCATGGCACCTCGTCCTTCCACGCTTGTTGCCGACACCGCGCCTTGTATCATGGTGCCGCCATGACTCAAGACCTTGATATGACCTCTCCGCTGATCGCCCCCGAGCCGCGCCCCGGCTCGAACCTTCCGGAATTCTCGGTGGGCGACCTCGCCCGGCGCCTGAAGCGCAGCATCGAGGAGGAGTTCGGCTTCGTCCGCGTGCGCGGCGAGATCTCCCAGCCCAAGCGCCACAGCTCCGGCCACTGCTACCTCCGCCTGAAGGACGACACGGCGGTGATCGAGGCGGTGTGCTGGCGCGGCACCGCCTCGAAGCTGGCCGTCCAGCCGGCGGAGGGGCTGGAGGTCATCGTCACCGGGCGCATGACGACCTACCCCGGCCGCTCGCAATACCAGCTCATCATCGAGTCGATGGAGCTGGCCGGCGAGGGCGCCCTGCTGAAGATGCTGGAGGAGCGCAAGAAGCGCCTCGCGGCGGAAGGGCTGTTCGACGCCGGGCGCAAGAAGCCCATCCCCTTCCTGCCCGACGTGATCGGCGTCGTCACCTCCCCCACCGGAGCGGTCATCCGCGACATCCTGCACCGGCTGCACGACCGTTTCCCGCGCCGGGTCCTGCTCTGGCCGGTCGCCGTTCAGGGCGAGCGGGCGGCGGCGGAGGTCACCGCGGCGATCGAGGGCTTCAACCGCATTCCCCCCGGCGGCCCGGTGCCGCGCCCGGACCTGCTGATCGTGGCGCGCGGCGGCGGCTCGCTGGAGGACCTGATGGCCTTCAACGAGGAGAACGTCGTCCGCGCGGCGGCGGCCAGCCGCATCCCGCTGATCTCGGCGGTCGGGCACGAGACCGACACCACCCTGATCGACTTCGCGTCCGACCGCCGCGCCCCCACCCCCACGGCGGCGGCGGAGATGGCCGTTCCAGTGCGGGCGGAGTTGCTGGCCCAGGTGCTGGACGACGAACGGCGCATGGTCGGCGCCGCCACCCGCCTGCTGGCCGAGCGGCGGACGCGGGTGGAGGGGCTGGCCCGCGGCCTCGGCGACCCGCGTGCCTTGCTGGAAAGCCACGCCCAGCGGCTGGACGACCGGGCGGAGCGGCTGGCGCTGGCCGCCGCCTCGCTCCTCGACCGCCGCCGCACCCGCCTGAACGAGCTGGGTGCGGCGCTGCGCCATCCGCGCGAGAAGCTGGCCGAGGCCGGGCAGCGGCTGGCCTCGGAATCCCGCGCGCTCGACGGCGCGCTGCGCCACGCCGTCGTCGCCGCGCGCGGCCAGTATGAGCGGGTGGCCGGGCGGCTGACGCTCGGCCCGATCCGGGTGAAGTTCGGCGACGGCAGCCGGCGATTGTCCGACCTGACGCCGCGGCTGGGCCGCAGCTACGGCAAGGCGGTGGAGGAGCGCGCGGCGAGGCTGACGGCGGTTGGGAAACTTCTGGAAAGCTACTCCTACAAGGGCGTGCTGGAGCGCGGCTTCGCGCTGGTGCAGTCCGGCGACGGCAAGCCGCTGACCAGCGCCGCCCAGGCCACGCCGGGTCTGGCGGTGTCGCTGGTCTTCGCCGACGGCCGGGCCGCCGCGACGGTGGACGGCGGGCCGCGGGTCGATGGTCCACCCCCTGCCGCCCCGGAGCCTAAGCCCAGGAGCCCCCGGCCAAAGGCGGAGCCGAAGAAGCCGAACCGCCCGCCGACCCAGGGGAGCCTGTTCTAATCCATCGGCTCCGCCCCGGATTTGCTCCATTCCGGAGCACCGGACTGGAGCGGACTGCCGGACGGACTGGGCACTTCCACGGCGAGCCTCCTCCGCCCATCCCTTATAGTGGTGCGCCGCCGGATCGATGCCCGGCGATACCGGAGGGAAGGGACATGGAGCAGCGCGCCGCCTCGACCGGCCCGTTGGCGCGGGCCGGAGCCTGGATCGACAGCGAGCGGGGACAGAGGACCGTCTTCGGGCTGATCCTGCTGAACGCGATCGTGCTGGGGCTGGACACGTCATCCACCGTGTCGGACGCCATCGGGCCGTTGCTCAGTGCGCTCGACAGCGTGATCCTGATCGCCTTCACGGTGGAACTGGCCCTGCGCATCGGCCACCAGGGGCGCGCCTTCTTCCGGGACGGCTGGAACCTGTTCGACTTCGTGGTGGTCGCGATCACGCTGGCCCCGGTCGGCCCGGAAATCATGGTCCTGCGCACCCTGCGCGTGCTGCGCGTCTTCCGCCTCGTCACCGTCATGCCGCGGCTGCGGATGATCGTCCACGCCCTGGTGTCCTCGCTGCCCGGGCTGGCGATGATCGTCCTGCTGCAGTGCCTGCTGTTCTACGTGGCCGGGGTGATGGCGACCAAGCTGTTCGGCGCGGACTTCCCGGACTGGTTCGGCACGCTGGGCGCGTCACTCTATTCGCTGTTCCAGATCATGACGCTGGAAAGCTGGTCGATGGGCATCGTGCGCCCGGTGATGGAGGTCTATCCCTACGCCTGGGCCTTCTTCCTGCCCTTCATCCTGGCCGCCACCTTCACGATGCTGAACCTGTTCGTCGCGGTGATCGTGAACGCGCTGCAATCCCTTCAGGATCAGGACAGCAAGGAGGTCGGCGACGCCATCCTCGACGAATCCCACCATGTGGTGGAGGAGTTGCGGAGCCTGCGCGCGGAGGTCGCCGCGCTGCGCCTGGCGCTGGACGACCAGCGCCAGGCTGCGGGCCGGATTCCGCTCCCGGCCCTGTCCGACGCCGGCGACTGATCGTCGGAGTCGGCGGGGTCGGCCTCGGAAGCCAACCTCAGGCGGCGGCCCCGGCGAAGGTCCAGCGGGTCGTCTCGCCGCTGCGGAAGGGCAGCACGGCCTCCCCGTCGGCGGTCAGCACGATGTCCGGCGTCGTGGACGGCGTGCGCTCCAGCACCACCTTGTCCTCGTTGGCCGGCAGCCCGTAGAAGCGCGGGCCGTTCAGGCTGGCGAAGGCCTCCAGCTTGTCCAGGGCGCCCGCCTCCTCGAAGGCTTCGGCGTAGAGCTCCATGGCGTTGGCGGCGGTGAAGCAGCCGGCGCAGCCGCAGGCGCTCTCCTTCGCGGTCACCGTGTGCGGGGCGGTGTCGGTGCCCAGGAAGAACGGCCCCTCGCCCGAGGTCGCCGCCTCGACCAGAGCCACGCGGTGCGTCTCGCGCTTGGCGATGGGCAGGCAGTAGAGGTGCGGGCGGATGCCGCCGGCGAACAGGTGGCTGCGGTTGATCAGCAGGTGATGCGCCGTGATGGTCGCCCCGACCCGGCCCGAGGCGGCGTGTTCGCGCACGAAGGCCACGGCCTCCGCGGTGGTCGCGTGCTCCAGCACCACGCGCAGCGCCGCGTAGCGCTCCAGCAGCGGGCCGAGGGTGCGCTCCAGGAACACCGCCTCGCGGTCGAAGATGTCGACATGGGCGTCGGTCACCTCGCCATGGATCAGCAGCGGCATGCCGATCTCCGCCATGCGCTCCAGCACCGGGGCGATCTTGCCGAGGTCGGTCACGCCATGGGCGCTGTTGGTGGTGGCGTTGGCCGGGTAGAGCTTGGCGGCGGCGAACACGCCGTCCTCGAAGCCCTGGGCCAGATCGTCGGCGTCGGTGCCGTCGGTCAGATAGGCGGTCATCAGCGGCGTGAAGGCGTGGCCCTCCGGCAGGGCGGCCAGGATGCGCTCCCGGTAGGCCACGGCGTCGGCCGTGCGGGTCACCGGCGGCTTCAGGTTCGGCATGATGATGGCGCGGCCGAACTGGTGGGCGGTGAAGGGCAGCACCGCCTTCAGCATGGCGCCGTCGCGCAGGTGCACATGCCAGTCGTCGGGACGGCGGAGGACGAGACGGTCGGTGGGCATGGCGGCTCCGGGCGCGGAAGGAAGTTTGCCGGAGTTCTAGCCCCTTACGGCCCCCCACTCAACGGTATCCGGCCACTGCAATGGTGACGGGACCGGCGAAAGCCGCTAGAACCCTAGCCGAATCCCTAGGGACATTCGAAGCCGGACCCGCGCCGATGAGCCTCATTACCCCCCGCACCCCGCCCGGAACGATGGAGCTGCTGCCGCGCCAGCAGGTGGCCTTCCAGCGTCTGCTCGACACCATCCGCCGCGGCTACGAGCGGTTCGGCTTCGTGCCGGTGGAAACCCCGGTGTTCGAGACGGTGGACACCCTGCTGACCAAGTCCGGCGGCGAGACCGAGAAGCAGGTCTATTTCGTGCAGTCCACCGGCGCCCTCCAGCAGGGGAACAAGCCGGACATCGCGCTGCGCTTCGACCTGACCGTGCCGCTCGCCCGCTACGTGGCGGAGCATGAGCGCGACCTCGCATTCCCCTTCCGCCGCTACCAGATCCAGCGCGTCTACCGCGGCGAGCGGGCGCAGCGCGGGCGCTTCCGCGAATTCTACCAGTGCGACATCGACGTGATCGGCAAGGACAGCCTGTCCGCCCATTACGACGCGGAGATTCCGGCGGTCATCTACCACGTCTTCAAGGAGCTGGACTTCGGCGGCTTCACCATCAACGTGAACAACCGCAAGGTCCTGCTCGGCTTGCTCGACGGGCTGGGCGTGGACGACGCGGAGAAGCGCGTCCTGGTCCTGCGCGAGATCGACAAGCTGGACAAGATCGGCCGCGACAAGGTGCAGGCCAGCCTGACCGGCCTCGGCATGACCGACGCCGCCGCGGAAAAGATCCTGTCCCTGATCGACGCCAAGGGCACGAACGAGGAGACGCTCGCCGCGCTGGGCGCGCTGGGCATCGAGAACGAGACCTTCCGCCAGGGCGTCGCGGAGCTGACCACGGTCATCGAGGGGCTGAAGGCCCTCCAGGTGCCGGACGGCGTGGTGCGCATCAACCTCGCCATCGCGCGCGGCCTCGACTACTACACCGGCACGGTCTACGAGACCTTCCTGAACGACCATCCGGGCATCGGCAGCGTGTGCTCCGGCGGGCGCTACGACAACCTCGCCAGCCACTACACCAAGTCGAAGCTGCCGGGTGTGGGCATCTCCATCGGCGCGACGCGGCTGTTCTACCAGCTCATGGAAGCCGGCATCATCAAGGGCGGCGGCGCCACCGCCCAGGTCCTGGTGACGCAGATGGACCCGGCCCTGTCCGCCGACTATTACGGTCTGGCGACGGCGCTGCGGGCGGCGGGCATCAACACGGAGATCCAGCTCGACGGCGGCAAGCTCGCCAAGCAGATGAAATACGCCGACAAGGCGGGCATTCCGCTGGTCGTCCTGATGGGCTCCGACGAGAAGGCCCGCGGCACGGCGACGCTGAAGCATCTGGTGAAGGGCGAGCAGGTCGAAGTCCCGCTGGCCGACCTCGCCGCCAAGGCGAAGGAACTGCTGGGGGCTTGATCCACCTCCTCCCCTCGCCTCTGGCGAGGTCATTGCATTTCGAGGTCATTGCATTTGAAGTCCCCTCTCCCCTCTGGGGAGAGGGTCAGGGTGAGGGGGTTGCGCTTGTGCCGGACGCAGCGCCATGCGCAACCCCCTCACCCGGCCCTCCGGGCCACCCTCTCCCCGGAGGGGAGAGGGATCGTCCACCGCAGTGAGCCCCGCCCATGGCCACCGTCGCCGAAGCCCTGAACCTCGCGCTCGACCATCATCTGTCCGGGCGGCTGGAGGAGGCGCGGCAGCTCTACGGCCGCATCCTGGCGGTGGACCCGGACAACCCCCACGCCCTGCATTTCGCCGGGCTGCTGGCGGCCCAGACCGGCGCGCTGGCGGACGGGGTGACGATGATCGGCAAGGCGGCGGCCCTCCTGCCGCTCGCCGCCGACATCCACGGCAATCTCGGCAAGGCGCTGATGGCGCTGGGCACGCCGGACGGGGCGGCGCGGGCCGCCGCCGCCTTCCGCCGCGTCCTTGCCCTGCAACCCGACGGCGCCGGCGACTGGTTCGCCCTGGGCGGCGCCCTGATCGAGGCCGGCGACGGCGCCGCCGCCCACCGCGCCCTGACCGGCGCCTTGGCGGCCAGCGCCGCCACCGGCAGCGAGCCGCTGGCCGAGGCGTACGAGCGGGCCGGCCTGCTGCTCTACGCCGCCGGCGACTGGGCAGGCGCCACCGACGCCTTCCGCAAGGCGCGCAGCCTCGCCCCGCAGCGCGCCGGGGCGCACCGCATGCTCGGCGCCGCGCTGGCCCAGACGGGCGACCCGGAGGGCGCCGTGGCGGCGCTGGACGAGGCGCTGCGGCTCGACCCCACGCTGGCCGACGCGCAGACCAACCTTCTCCATCTCCTGGTCACGCTGGGCCGTTTCGACGAGGCGGAACGGGCCGGGCGGCGGGCCATGGTCCTGGACCCCGGCAACGCCGACGCCTACGGCAACATGGTCCCGCTGCTGGAGCAGACCGTCCGCGTCGCGGAGGCGCTGCGCCAGTGCGGGCGCGCGGCGCGCATCGCCCCGGACCGCGCCGCGTTCCACCGCAACCGCCTGTCCCTTCTGCTGCACGAGGGTCGCCGCGACGAGGCCGTCACCGCCGGGCGGGAGGCCATCCGCCTCGCCCCCACCGACGCGGAGGCCCATCTGGCGCTCGCCGTCGCCCTGCTCGCCTCCGGACAGCTCCGCGAGGGGTGGGAGGAGTTCGAATGGCGCTGGGAGACCCGGCAGCTCGACCCCGTGCACCGGAGCTTCCCCCAGCCGCAATGGACCGGGGCGGAGGATGTGGCGGGCCGGACCATCCTGCTCTACGCCGAACAGGGACTCGGCGACACCTTGCAATTCGTTCGCTACGCGCCGCTGCTGGCCGGGCGGGGGGCACGGGTGATCGTCGGCTGCTCCCCCGCCCTGGTGCGGCTGATGGCACGAGTGGACGGCGTGACCGCCGCCATCGCCTGGGGTGACGAGCTTCCGGCCTTCGACCTCCACATCCCGATGATGAGCCTGCCCCGCGCCTTCGGGACGGATTTGCACAGCATCCCGGCCACGGTGCCCTATCTGCGCGCCGATCCCGCCGACGTCGCGGCGTGGCGCGAGCGCCTGCCAATGGACGGGCGGCCGCGGGTCGGGCTGGTCTGGGCGGGGTCGCCGCGCACGGTGCGCGGGATGGCGAGCCCGATCGACCGGCGGCGCAGCCTGCCGCTGGCCGCGCTGGCCCCGCTGGCCGATGTGGCGGGGGTGCGCTTCGTCAGCCTCCAGATGGGGCCGGGCGCGGCGCAGCTCGCCGAGGCCCCGGCGGGGATGGACATCGAGGACCCCATGGGCGGCGTCCGCGACTTCGCCGACACGGCGGCGCTGGCCGAGACGCTGGACCTCGTCATCACGGTGGACACCTCCGTCTGCCACCTCGCGGGCGGGCTGGGGCGGCCGACCTGGACGCTGTCGCGCGCCGATGCCTGCTGGCGCTGGCTGGGCAACCGGGAGACGAATCCCTGGTATCCGACCATGCGCGTGTTCGGCCAGGACCGCTCCGGCGATTGGTCCGGCGTCGTCGTCCGCCTGCGCGCAGCGTTAACGGATTTCGTGGAAGCGCGCGGTCACGTTTCTTAACCCCACAACCGATGGGCGCATTCGTGGCGCCGCCGCAACGGTCCGCTACGAATTTGAGTTACACCGATTTCGGGGCGGACTCGCACACCCGAAGGGCAAGGGATTACACCGGTTGTTAACCAAGGCGCCTCTACATTTCGGTCCTATCGCTCGGCCATTTTACCGAGCATTTTAACCAATTCGCGGGTCTTGCCCCGCGGTCATGGCTGGAGCCGGACATGACACGGTTGTGGGTGCGACGCGCGATCTGGGGTGTGACGCTGGCGGCGACGCTGGGCGGCGGCGCCCTCCTGGCGCAGGAGGAGATGCGCACGTCTCGGTTGCAGGCCCGCCTGCTCGCCGGCTACGCCAAGGACATGACCTACACGCTGGGCGAGGGGCCGAACCCCGCCGCGCGTCACCCCACCCAAGGCCCCTACAACGAGCGGATGGGCTATGTCGGGCTGCCCGGCTATCTGCGCTCGCTGACCTCGGACATGTACGCGGTGGAGATGCAGGCGCATCTGTCGCCGACGCTCGACCAGTTCATGGCCGCCGGCGGCTTCCCGATCTACCATGAGAAGACGCGCGCCGGCCTGACCCTGCTCGACCGCAACGGCACCGCGCTGTTCTCCGCCCGCTACCCGGAGCGGGTCTTCGCCAAGTTTGAGGACGTGCCGCCGCTGGTCGCCGCCACGCTGCTGTTCATCGAGAACCGCGAGCTGCTGAACACCGACGAGCCGCGCCGCAACCCCGCCGTCGAGTGGGACCGCTTCGCCGGCGCCGTGGCGATGCTGCCGGTGCAGTGGGTCAAGCCCGGCCAGCGTTCCCCCGGCGGCTCGACCCTGGCGACGCAGATCGAAAAGTACCGCCACTCCCCCGACGGCCAGACCAGCGGCGCCACGGAGAAGCTGCGCCAGATGATCTCGGCCAGCACCCGCGCCTATCTGGATGGCGAGGACACCGGCGCCCACCGCCGCCGCATCCTGATCGACTATCTGAACTCGACCCCGTTGACCGGGCGCCCCGGCTTCGGCGAGGTGAACGGGCTGGGAGACGGGCTGTGGGCCTGGTTCGGCACCGACCTCGCCATGGCCGAGAAGGTGCTGTCGGAGGAGCCCGCCGACGCCCGCGCGCTTCAGTTGAAGGCGCTGGCCTACAAGCAGGTGCTGAGCCTTCTGCTCGCCCAGCGCCGCCCCTCCTATTACCTGATCCAGGACCGGCAAGCGCTGGAGCGGCTGGCCGACAGCCATCTGCGCGTGCTGCACGGCGCGGGCGTGATCGACACCGCGCTGCGCGACGCGGCGCTGGGCCTGACGCTGAAGTTCCGCGAGGACCCGCCGCAGGCCCAGACCGCCAATTTCGTGGAGCAGAAGGCCCCCAACGCCATCCGCGCCCGGCTGCTCTCCATGCTCGGCGTGTCCAGCCTCTACCAGCTCGACCGCATCGACCTGACCGCCGAATCGACGCTCGACGCCCCCGCTCAGCAGCGGGTGGTGGAGGTGCTGGCGAAGCTGGGCGACCCGGCCTTCGCCGCGCAGATGGGGCTGACCGGCGAACGTCTGCTCGACACCAAGGGCAGCGACCTGTCCAAGATCATCTACTCGGTCACGCTCTACGAGCGCGGGCCGGACGCCAACTACCTGCGCGTCCAGGCCGACAACCTCGACCAGCCGCTGGACATCAACGAGGGCGCCAAGCTCGACCTCGGCTCCACGGCGAAGCTGCGCACGCTGGCGACCTATCTGGAGATCGTGGCGGAGCTGCACACCCGCTACGCCCACCTGCCCAAGGATTTCCTTGCCGACGTGGAGGAGGAGGCGTCCGACAACCTGACGCGCTGGGCCGCCAACTGGCTGGCGACCTCTTCCAACCGCGGGCTGGGCGCCATGCTCGACGCCGCCATGGAGCGCCGCTATTCGGCGAACCCCGGCGAGGCCTTCTTCACCGGCGGCGGGCTGCACAGCTTCGTGAACTTCAACCCACGCGACAACGGCAGCATCCTGACCGTGACCGAGTCGCTGCGCAATTCGGTCAACCTGCCCTTCATCCGCATGATGCGCGACGTCGTGCAGTTCTATCTGTCCGAAGGCGGCGACGACAGCACCGACATCCTGCACAACCCCGACCACCCCGCCCGTCAGGCCTATCTCGCCCGCTTCGCCGACAAGGAAGGCAGCGACTTCCTGAACCGCTTCTACAACAGCTACCGGAAGCACACGCCGGACGCGATGCTGAACATGCTGGCCGCCCGGTCGCGGCCGATGCCGCACCGCCTGTCGGTGATCTTCCGCACCGTGCGCCCGCAGGCCGGGGTGAAGGAGTTCGGCGCCTTCCTGCGCGCCCGCCTGCCGGACGCCAAGCTGGACGACGGCGACATCGCCTCGCTCTACGGCAAGTACGGGCCGGGCAAGTTCCCGCTGAACGACCTCGGCTATCTGGCGCGGGTCCATCCGCTGGAGCTGTGGCTGGTCTCCTATCTGCAGAAGCGCCCCGACGCCAAGCGGCAGGAGGTGCTGGAGGCCAGCGTGCAGGAGCGCCAGGAAAGCTACCGCTGGCTGTTCAAGAAGGGCCAGTCGGCCCAGAACACCCGCATCCGCATCGGGCTGGAGGAGGAAGCCTTCCAGCGCATCACCGAGCAGTGGCGCAAGCTGGGCTACCCCTTCGAAACGCTCGTGCCGTCCTTCGCCACCGCCATCGGCAGCTCGGCCGACCGCCCGGCGGCGCTGGCCGAGCTGGTCGGCATCATCCAGAACGACGGGGTGCGCCAGCCGACCGTGCGCGTGCGCAAGCTGCATTTCGCCGCCGGCACGCCCTATGAGGCCGTCGTCGGCCTGGGCGAGTTGCGCGGCCAGCGCGTGATGAAGGCGGAGGTCGCGGCCACCCTGCGCAAGGCGCTGATGGACGTGGCGCAGAACGGCACGGCCAAGCGCGTCTGGGGCTCCTTCAAGGACTCCTCGGGCGCGGTCATCCCGATCGGCGGCAAGACCGGCACGGGTGACCACCGGCTGGACCGCTACGGCCCCGGCGGGCACCTGATCGAATCGCGGGCGGTGAACCGGACGGCGACCTTCGCCTTCTACATCGGCGACCGCTTCTTCGGCACCATGACCGCCTTCGTCCATGGGCCGGAAGCCGACAACTACCGCTTCACCAGCGCCCTGCCCGCCCAGCTGCTGAAGAGCATTGCCCCGGCACTGCAGCCCCTCATCGATCCCGGCCTGACCAAGACGGCCGATACCGGCAAGCCGCAAACGGGGCTGTAACCGGTGGGCCTATGGCCCACACCCGAAACTGAAAAGGCCCGCCCCGGGAAACCGGAGCGGGCCTTTTTGATAAACCGGGGAGCAGACGGCCGGGCGCGTCTCACGCCAGGGCGGGCTCCTGCACGGTGGAAACGGCGGCCGGCAGGGAGGCCAGCAGCAATTCCAGCTCCGCCGCGGCGACGTTCAGCGGCAGGCCGGGACGGCAACCACGCAGCGTCTCCAGCGCCCGGTCGAAGGCGCTTTCATGATCGCCCTGATCCAGGTCGCTCTCATCCAGCGCCGCCAGATAGGCGTGCGCGACGACAGCGGTCTCCTCCGGTGTCAGATCGTCAACCTGCAAGGACGTGTTTGGGAGCATGATGGCGGTTCCCGTACAAACAGAAGCGGAAACCGGCAAGCTACGAGAGCATGGTTAACAAGGCGTTGCCGACCCCATCCCGCCACCCAACGCAAAAGGGGGAGGCGCCGGGAGGCGCAGCTTGCCGCTGCGCCCCTCCGATCGGCCCAGAACGGCTCCGAGCGGCTCAGCTCTCGCCGTAGATCTGCTCCTGCTGGTAGGCGACGATGCCCACGCGCTGGATCAGATCGAGCTGCGTCTCGATCCAGTCGATGTGCTCCTCGGTGTCGTCCAGCAATTCGGTGAGCTGCGCGCGCGTCTCGTAGTCGCGGACCTGCTCGCACAGGGTAATGGCATCGATCAGGTCGGTGCGGGCCTTGTGCTCCACCTTCAGATCGTTGCCGAGCATTTCCGGCACGTCCTCACCGATCATCAGCTTGCCCAGGTCCTGAAGGTTGGGAAGACCTTCCAGGAACAGGATGCGCTCGATCATCTTGTCGGCGTGCTTCATCTCGTCGATGGATTCTTCGTAGATCTTGTGCGCAATGCGCTTCAGGCCCCAGTTCTTCAACATGCGGGCATGCAGGAAGTACTGGTTGATCGCCGTCAGCTCGTTGGTCAGGATCTTGTTCAAATGGGTGATGACTTGCGGATCGCCCTTCACGTCCTGCCTCCATGCGGTTTGTTTGTCGAATCGCGACGTTTCTGGAATGACCATGCCCCATTTGTGGAGCCTTGGCAACCGATTGGAAAGCAACAGCTAGAACAATCACATCAGTTTTTCCCAAACCCTCCAATGACATTGAGAGTGAATCTCACATCGGATTGTCATTCATATGGTCATCATGCTTTCCGAGGAGGGTTCACACCGCCAATTCTTGGTGATTTTCTTTTTTTACCCAACCAGCGACACCGCACCCGCGAATCGTGGCCGTTTGTGAGCGGGCCACCGACCCGAGCGGGGAAAAAAGCGTCAGGTTCCTTTCTTCTTCTCCAATCGCATTGGCTTGACCGGCGCGTTCTCCGTACGGGAAACATCGTAGGTGAAAGACGTCAGCAGCCGCTCCACCAGTTCCCGATCCAACCGGTTGGCACAGGCGTATCCGAACGCTCTGCTCCGATGGCCGGCGAAATAAGCTGCCAAAGGGCCAGCCAACAGGAACGCCGTGCAGGACTTGCCACGCAAGGCAAAGTCCTGCATCTGATAGTCCTTCCCCGCGAAATTTTCGGTTCTCGGTTCTCCCCAACCCGAAGCGCCCTTGAACATCTCTCCATGCTGGCGGACAACATCCTGCACGCTCTGCTGGACGATGTACGTGTTGTGCCCCGTGTCCTGATAAAGGACGTTGGCATAGCCGCCTGGAATTTCGAAGGACCGGGCATGGACGACGCTGATGAGGTCTGCGCTTTCCGACGTGGCTCGAAAGCACTTTGTCCGGGTCGGCGTGTAGACGTTGCTCCAGCTGGACTGGATCGGCGAGCGCTCGCAATCGAGCTGTACCCGCTCCCCCGTGTTGTAACCCGTCGTCTGGCACGACGCCGCAAGCGTCGCCAAGCCGGACACCATCATGTTGCGAAGCAAGCCCCAACGCACTATTCCCCCCTTTCCACGAAGAGGCGCGCACGCATCGCCCCGACACCACCGATGCGAGTATAGGAACCGGAAGCGGCTGGGCGAGCGGGGAATTCGATCTGAGACGGTTTGCCTCACAGCTCTTGCATCGACGACGCCATCGGCACATGCGCCGATGGGGCGATCCATCACCGGGATTATGGTGCGGGCGGCGGGACTCGAACCCGCATGCCGTTGGCGAAGGATTTTAAGTCCTTTGCGTCTACCGATTCCGCCACGCCCGCGCACCGTCGCGGATCGGCTTGGAGAACGGGTTGCCCCCGCCCGCCGGAGTTGCATATCATTGTATGCAGCCCGCCGTTCCGCTGGATTGACTTAGACAATCTGCGGGCGTTTGGTCAAGGATTGAGCGCGTTTAAAGCGCCGGACACGCAAAAATCCCCGCAACCTTGGCGTTCAAGGGAGGTGAGTTTGGAATCGATCAACTGGCTGGGTGTCGTGAGCGTGCTGATGGTCGCCGTTCTGATCGTCCCGGCGGCTTTGCGGCGCAACCGCAACACTTGGCTGCCCTACGCGGCGGTCTGGATCGCCGCCATCCTGGCACTGGTCTGGGCGTACGACAGCTTCGGGCCGTTCTGAACGGCCCCGAATCCGGACCGCCGCCCGGCGCCGGTCAGGGCCGCGTGTCCTCGTTCAGGGTCATGATGCCGATGCCCATCGCCACGCTGCCGAAGGTGAGGATGAGGCTGGCATACAGCATGATCGCGGCAATAATGCCGTGCTCGCTGTTTCCCATCAGAGTCGCCAGATTGGCGACGTCAAGAACCAAAAGCCCCGTGGCTAGAACAACAGCCCCGGCCACGCCGGATGCCAGATGCTTTAGCAAGAACAGGATTGCCGCTTTTTCGAAGGGTTTCATGGCACGACTTTTCATGACCGTCACGTCCCAGTCCTCAACATAGAATTACCCATGGCGGCGACAATATGACCAAGGACGGCTTGGCGTCCTAGAGACGTGTCTAGCCTTTGGTCCCCACCGTGACGTTCGGCGTACCGCCCAAGCGCAGGACGAGGCCCGCCAGTTCCTCCGTCGCCGCCACCACGCGGGCCTCGTCGGTGCCGCGCAGCACGAGGCTGACGCCGAAGAAGCCGTTGCGGAAGTACGGGTAGCTGCCGATCTCCAGGTCGGCGTAGCGATCCTGCAGGGCGCCGAGGTCCGCGGCAATCTGGCCCTCGGCCAGTTCGCAGGCCACCGTGCGGGCGTGCAGGTCCGGCCCACCCTCCAGCTGCGGCAGGACGCCGTCGAGCATCGCCTGCATGATGTTGGGCACGCCGGCCATGACGAAGACGTTGCCGATGCGGAAGCCCGGCGCGGCGCTGATCGGGTTGTCGATCAGCGACGCCCCCGCCGGGATGTTGGCCATGCGCAGCCGCGCCTCGTTCAGCTTCGACGGGTCGCCGTAATGACGCTCCAGCCGGGCCACCGCCTCGGCGTTGCGCTCCAACGGCACGCCGAAGGCCTTGGCGACGCAGGCCGAGGTGATGTCGTCGTGGGTCGGCCCGATGCCGCCCGTGGTGAAGACGTAGCCGTAGCGGCCGCGCAGGGCGTCCAGCGCCGCGATGATCTCCTCCTCGATGTCCGGGACGACGCGGGCCTCGCGCAGGCGGACGCCGATGCCGGCCAGCTTCTCCGCGATGTGCGGCAGGTTGGCGTCCTTGGTGCGGCCCGACAGGATCTCGTTGCCAATGACGAGGACGGCGGCGGTCGGGTTGGGCGAAGCAGGGGATGTGGACATGCGGAGTCGGCTCCGTTCTCGATTGAGGCGGGGATGGCGGGACCGGCGGGCTTGCCGGACGGCGGGGGCGCGCTTTAACCTGGGGCCCAAGATGCGCTTCCCCACCCCCCTCCTGCAAGGCCGCCTCGTCCGCCGCTACAAGCGGTTCCTCGCCGACGTGGACCTCGACGGCGCCCTGATCACCGCCCATGTGCCGAATTCGGGCAGCATGATCGGGGTGGACACCCCCGGCTCCGCCGTCTGGCTGTCGCGGTCGGACAACCCCAAGCGCAAACTCGCCCACACGCTGGAGCTGGTCGAGGCGCTGGACGACCCGGAGGCGCCCTGCCTCGTCGGGGTCAACACGTCGCATCCCAACGGGCTGGTCGCCGCCGCCATCGCCGCCGGCACCATCCCGGAGCTGGCCGGCTACGCCCGGCTGCGCCGCGAGGTAAAGTACGGACGCAATTCCCGCATCGACATCCTGCTGGAGGACGAGGCCCGGCCGCCGGCCTATGTCGAGGTCAAGAACGTGCATCTGCGCCGTCCCGCGCAGGGCGACGGGCGGGCCGCGGAGTTCCCGGACTGCGTGACCGCCCGCGGCGCCAAGCATCTGGTGGAAATGGCCGAGATGGTCCGCCAGGGCGCACGGGCGGTGATGGTCTATCTTGTGCAGCGCGCCGACTGCGCCTACTTCCGAGTCGCCGCCGACATCGACCCCGCCTACGCCGCCGGATTGCGCCTCGCGCTCGAATCGGGGGTGGAAGCCGTGTGCTGGTCCTGTAGGATCACCCCGCAGGCGATCGAACTGGAACGGCCGCTGCCGATCCACATGGATTGACCGCGATACGTCTTCACCGCCGGGCCTGCCGGCGCGTTTTCCTGGGACCTGATCTGTAGGGGACGATTCTCTTGGACCACGACGACCTCGATTCCCATCGCATCCGGATTCATGGGCCGGAGGATTTCGAGGGCATGCGCAAGGCCGGACGGCTGGCCGCGGCCACGCTCGATTTCATCACGCCCTATGTCCAGCCGGGCGTCACCACCGGCGAGCTGGACCGGCTGCTGGAGCAATACATCCGCGACCATGGCGGCGTCCCGGCGCCGCTCGGCTACCGCGGCTTCCCGAAGGCCAACTGCATCTCCGTCAACCATGTGGTCTGTCACGGCATCCCCGGCGACAAGCGGCTGCAGAACGGCGACATCCTGAACATCGACGTCACCCCCATCCTCGACGGCTGGTACGGCGACAGCAGCCGCATGTATCTGTGCGGCGACGTCGGCGTGAAGGCGAAGAAGCTGGTGGACGTCACCTACGACGCGCTGATGATCGGCATTGCCCAGGTGAAGCCGGGCGCCACGCTGGGCGACGTCGGCCACGCCATCCAGACCTTCGCGGAAGGCCATCGATATTCGGTCGTCCGCGACTTCTGCGGCCACGGGCTGGGCCGCGTCTTCCACGAGCCGCCGTCGGTCCTGCATTTCGGCAACCCCGGCACCGGCGCCGTCCTGCGCGAGGGCATGATCTTCACCATCGAACCGATGATCAACGCCGGGCGCTACGACGTGAAGATCCTCGGCGATGGCTGGACCGCGGTGACCAAGGACAAGTCGCTGTCCGCCCAGTTCGAGCATTCCATCGGCGTGACCAAGGACGGCTGCGAGATCTTCACCCTGTCCCCTGCCGGCTTCCACAAGCCCCCCTACGCCGTCCCGGCCGAGGAAGCGACCGCCGCCGTATGATATTCCTGCGGCTGTGATTTTCGCGCGGAAGAGGTATAGTCCCAACGCACACAGCCGTATGGTGGCGTCGGGATGGCGGGACGGAAGAGCACGAAGCGGTCGGGGGAAGCGGCGGAGGCTCAAGGGCTTCCCGGGCTGGAACCGCCCCCCGACGTCTCCGTGGAGGAGGCCCATCAAGAGGCTCATCAAGAGGCTCATCACAAGGGCCACCGCCAGCGTCTCTACACCCGATTCCTCGACGGCGGGCCGGATGCTCTGCAGGATTACGAGCTGCTGGAGATGATCCTGTTCGCGGTCAACCCGCGCCGCGACGTGAAACCGCTGGCCAAGGCGCTGATCCGCGATTTCGGCGACATCTGGAGCGTCGTCAACGCCCCGCCGCCCCGCCTGCGCGGCTATTGCGTGGGGGAGGTCTCGCTGGCCTCCGACAAGGCCGTCGCAATGCTGCGGGCGGTCGGGGCGGCGGCGCTGCGCGGGATGCGGCAGCGGGTGATGGACCGGCCGGTGCTGGCGAACTGGCAGTCGCTGCTGGATTACTGCACCGCCGCCATGGCCCACCAGCCGATGGAGCAGTTCCGCCTGCTCTTCCTCGACCGCAAGAACAAGCTGATCGCCGACGAGGTGCAGCAGACCGGCACGGTCGACCATACTCCGGTCTACCCGCGCGAGGTGGTGCGGCGGGCGCTGGAGCTGTCGGCCAGCGCCATCATCCTGGTGCACAACCACCCCTCCGGCGATCCCACCCCCAGCCGCGCCGACGTGGAGATGACCAAGGAGATCCTGCGCGCCGCCCACAGCCTGGGCATCGCCGTCCATGACCATGTCATCGTCGGCAAGGGCAAGCACGTCAGCTTCAAAGCCCAAGGCTTGCTGTAGCCGCAACCCTGTTCTGCAGTCCCATCTTGTTGGCCGGACCGGCGCCCCCATATGTGCGGCGTTCGTCACCACAGAGGTAGCACCATGGGCCTTTTCGACATGTTCAAGGGATCGGCGCCGCTGGATCTCACCCCCCGCCGCACGCTGGTCGTCTCGCTGATCTACTGCATGGGCGCGGACGGGGAGCTGGACCCGGAGGAGGTCGGCCATCTGCTGTCGGTGATGGGCCGCAGCGCCACGCGGGAGGAGCTGGACCGCTGCTTCAAATACGCGCGCAGCACCCCGCCCGACGCCTTCCTGGCCGCCGCCACGCCAAACCTGAGCGAGCAGCAGCGGCTGTGCATCCTGCTGAACATGATCGACAGCGCGATGGCCGACGGCCAGGCCGAACAGGGCGAGCGTGACCTGATCGCGCGCTTCCAGCAGGCCTTCGGCCTCGACGATGCCAAGCTAGGTCCCTACTTCCAGGCGCTGGTCGCCAAGAACGACCGCAGCGTCCTCGGGACGTAAGGCCACTCTCGCGGCGCATCGCCCGTCAGCCGACCGCCTCAGAGGCGGCGGCGTGACGGGCGATGAAGGCCACGAAATCGTCGTAGGGCATGGGGCGGCCCAGCAGATAGCCCTGGATCTGGTCGCAGCCCAGCCGGGCCAGCCCGCCGAACTGCTCCTCCGTCTCCACCCCCTCGGCCAGGGTCTGCATGCGCAGCGAGCGCGCCATGCCGATGATCGCCTCGGCGATGGCCCCGCCGTCGGACCCGTCGGTCAGGCTGGTCACGAAGGAGCGGTCGATCTTCAGCTTGTCGACGCGGAAGCGCTTCAGGTAGCTGAGGCTGGAATAGCCGGTGCCGAAATCGTCGATGGCCAGCGCCACCCCCATCTCGCGCAGCCGGGCGAAGGTGTTGGTCACCATGTCGGACTCGTCCATCAGCACGCTTTCCGTCACCTCCAGCTCCAGGCAGCGGGCCGGCACCTTGTAGGCGTCCAGCCAGAAGGCCACGCGGTCGGCCAGACCGGGGCGGCGCAGTTGCACCGCCGACAGGTTGATGGCGACGAGAAGCGGATGGCCGCGGGCGAGCAGGTCGGCGGCGCGGCGGCAGGCCTCGCCCAGCACCCAGTCGCCGATCGGCTGGATGAGGCCGGTGTCCTCGGCCACCGGGATGAACTGGCCGGGCGGGATCATCGTGCCATCGCGGCGGCGCCAGCGCAGCAGCCCCTCCGCCCCCACCAGACGGCGGCCGTCCACCGCGAACTGCGGCTGGAAATGCAGCTCCAGCTCGTTGTCGGCCAGGGCGTGGCGCAGGTTGCTCTCCAGCCACATCCGCTCCGACGCCCGCTTGTTCAGCTCCGGCGTGAAGAACTGGTGGTTGGCGCGCCCCGCCTCCTTGGCGGCGTACATCGCCATGTCCGCGCATTTCAGAAGCGTGTCGATGGTCGTCGCGTCGTCGGGATAGAGCGCGATGCCGATGGACGGGGAGATCTGCAGCTCGTGCCCGTCCACCGGGAAGGATTCCGTCATCGCCCGCAACACCTTGCGGGCCACCGAACAGGCCGCGTCGGGGCCGTCCAGGTCGTTGACGAGGATGACGAACTCGTCGCCGCCCTGGCGGCTGACGGTATCGCTGGCCCGCACCGTCCCCAGCAGCCGCGCCCCCACCGCGCGCAGCAGCCGGTCGCCGACGCCGTGCCCCAGGCTGTCGTTGATGGTTTTGAAGCGGTCGAGATCGACGAACAGCAGCCCCACCTTCGTGCCGTGCCGGTCGGCAGCGAGCATCGCGCGCTCCAGCCGGTCGCGCAGCAGGAAGCGGTTGGGCAGGTCGGTCAGGAAATCATACTGGGCCAGATGCCGGATGCGCTCCTCCTGGGCGCGCTTCTCGGTGATGTCGGAGAAGGCGGCGATGTAGTTGACGGCCTCCCCCGCCTCGTTGCGCACCATCTGGATGCTGAGCCACTCCGGATAGACCTCGCCGGACTTGCGCTTGTTCCAGATCTCGCCGGACCAGTGGCCCTCCTCCTTCAGCTTCACCCACATCGCGGCGTAGAAGGCGCCGTCCTGCCGGCCCGAGGCGAGCATGGCCGGATCGCCACCGATCACCTCCTCGCGGCTGTAGCCGGTGATGCGGCAGAAGGCGTCGTTGACCGCGACGATGCGGTTCTTCTCGTTGGTGACGACCATGCCTTCGGCGGCGTTGTCGAACACCTTGGCGGACAGCCGCAGCTCCCACTCCGCGCGCTTGCGCTCTGAGATGTCGCGGGCGATGGCGCAGTAGTAGGCGTCGCCGTCGTAGGTGACGCGGCTGGCCGTCACCTCCAGCTCCAGCGCGCGCCCGTCGCGGGTGCGGTAGAGCGTCTCGTAATGGGCCGACGCCTCCGTCGCCTCGTCGCGGAAACGCTCCAGCAGGTCGGCGTGGCTACCGACCAGCCCGGCCAGCGGCGCGCCCAGCGCGTCGCAGCCGAAGGGGTTGACGTAGGCGATGCGCAGCTCCGCATCCGCCAGCACGACGATCTCGGACACATGGTCCACGAAAAAGTTGGCGAGGTAGAGCTGCCGCGCCCGCTCGCGCAGCATGCTGTCGCTCTCCCGCATGTTGGACTGGTAGCCGCGGACGATGCGGCGGACCCAGCCGGTGACCAGCCAGGACACCCAGGCCGAGGCGCCCAGCGCCAGCGCCAGCACCGCCAGCGTGGTGAGGATGCGCTTCTTCATGCCAGCGCTGATCTCGGCCCGCCGCTGCGCCAGCACGGAATCGATGTCGTCGCTGTAGAAGCCGGCGACCAGCACCCACCCCCAGACGTCCGGCGCCGTAGCGTAGGACAGTTTTGGCGCCGGGCGGCCGGTGACCGGATGCACCCAGTCGAAGCGCAGTTCCCCCCCGCCCGTAAGCCCGGCCTCCAGCAGGCGGCTGACCAGATCCCGCTCCGTCTCCCAGGGCAGGTCGCGGGCGTTCTTGCCCTCCGCCGCCGGGGAGGTCGGGGATAGCAGCACCTCGCCATCCTCCCGCATCACGGCGATGAAACCCGAATCCCCGAAACGCCGGGCGCGCAGTCGCTCCAACGTCTCGCGCTGAAGCTTCTCTTCCACCGCCCCGACATAGTCGCCGGTGCCGATCAACCAGTTGAACGGCTCGAACCGGCGGACATAGGCGAACTTGTCGGACATGCTGTGCGGGTTGCTTGGCGCGTACCAGCGGTAGCGGGTGAAGCCCTGCATCTCCGGATCGTCCACGGCGCGGATCAGGTTGCGCATGATCGGGCGCCCCTGGTCGTCGCGGTTGTCGAGCAGCGAGCTGCCCTCCCGCTGCGGGTCGGTGGGCAGCAGCACGCAGGTGCCCTGCATATCGTCGATGAAGTAGTAGCCGCGCCCGCCGAAGAAGCGCAGGGGCCGCAGGGTTTCCTTGATCGACTGCCGGATCGACTCCTCCGGCAGATACTCCTTCTCGCGCTCGTAGATGGTCCAGGCGATGCCGTAGGCCTCATCCACCTTGGCGCGCAGCTCAGCGCGCAGCAGCGGTTCGGTGCGCGACCGCATGTAGGCGAGGTAGGAGCGTGCGTTCTCCAGCTCCTCCTGCAGGGTCTGGCGCTGCACTTCCAGGTAGCGGGCTTCGGTCTGCTTCAGGTCGGCTTCGAAATCCAGCCGATGCTGCCAGATGAAGTAGGCGCCCAAGCCTCCCACCACCGCCGCAATCAGAAACAGGGACGCCAGGAACTGGAGACGGTAAAGGCGCCTTTCGTCCGAAGTCCGGGACGGCTCGCGCATCAACTCGGCGATCGGATCGGACAAGGAAAGCCCTCCTGGAACCACGCCCGGCTTAGCCCGTCCGCGGCGAACAGAGTAGATCATTAGTGCGCGTGGCGGGGACTCGGCAAGTTCAAGGTGAGGAAGCCGGCGCGACGAATCGCCAGTCTTTGCGATTTTTCCGGGAAGACAAGCCTGCCCTCGAAAACCTTATGACGCGCATCCCGTGTTCACCGGGGCTGTGAAGGGGCTTTGCAGCGCCGCCCGGCACGGTTATGGTCCCGCGCGCGGGCAACAGGGGGCGGTTTCCGCCATGGCAATGGCCCAATGCATCCCCCGCCCGCCGCCGAAGCGTTCAGGTCCGCCATCCCCCGGAGAGTCCGATGATCCCCCGCTACACCCGCCCCGAAATGGCCCGCATCTGGGAGCCGGAGAACCGGTTCCGCATCTGGTTCGAGATCGAGGCGCACGCCTGCGACGCGCAGGCGGAGCTGGGGGTCATCCCGAAGGAGGCCGCCGCCGCCGTGTGGGAGCGCGGCAAGTGGGAGATCGACCGCATCGACGAGATCGAGCGGGAGACCCGCCACGACGTCATCGCCTTCCTGACCAACCTCGCCGAGCATGTCGGGCCGGAGGCGCGCTTCGTCCACCAGGGCATGACCTCGTCCGACGTGCTGGACACCTGCCTCGCCGTGCAGATGACCCAGGCCGCCGACCTGCTGCTCGACGACATGGACAAGCTGCTGGCCGTGCTGAAGCGCCGCGCCTACGAGCACAAGGACACCGTCACCATCGGGCGCAGCCACGGCATCCACGCCGAGCCGACGACCTTCGGCCTGAAGCTGGCCGGCCATTACGCCGCCTTCGCCCGCGGGCGGGAGCGTCTGGTCCAGGCGCGCGCCGACATCGCCACCTGCGCCATCTCGGGTGCCGTCGGCACCTTCGCCAACATCGACCCGCGGGTCGAGCAGCACGTCGCCGCCAAGATGGGGCTGACGCCGGAGCCGGTGTCCACCCAGGTCATTCCGCGCGACCGCCACGCCTTCTACTTCTCGGTGCTGGGCGTCATCGCCTCGTCGATCGAGAATCTGGCCGTGGAGATCCGCCACCTGCAGCGTACCGAGGTACGCGAGGCGGAGGAGTATTTCCATCCGGGCCAGAAGGGCTCCTCGGCGATGCCGCACAAGCGCAACCCGGTGCTGTCGGAGAACCTGACCGGTCTGGCGCGCATCGTCCGCGCCGCCGTCGTCCCGGCGCTGGAGAACGTCGCCCTGTGGCACGAGCGCGACATCTCCCACAGCTCGGTCGAGCGCATGTTCGGCCCCGACGCCACGGTGACGCTGGACTTCGCGCTGGCCCGCCTGACCGGCATGATGGACAAGCTGGTGGTCTATCCGGAGCGCATGCAGAAGAACCTGGACGACCTGGGCGGCCTGGTCTTTTCGCAGCGCGTCCTGCTGGCCCTGACCCAGGCCGGGATGAGCCGCGAGGACAGCTACAAGGCGGTGCAGCGCAACGCCATGCAGGTGTGGGAGAAGGGCGGCAACTTCCTCGACCTGCTGTCGTCGGACGCCGACGTGGCGAAGCACATCTCCCGCGAGACGCTGGCCCCGATGTTCGACATGACCTACCACACGAAGAACGTCGACATGGTGTTCAAGCGCGTGTTCGGCGAGTGATCGGTCGGGGGCTTCGCTGATGCTCGGAGCCCCCACCCTTCCCACGGCTTCGCCGCGGGCCCCTTCCCTCCCCCGCTTCGCAGGAGAGGGAGCTTTTATCCCCTCCCCTGCGAAGCGGGGGAGGGTCAGGGTGGGGGCGAGCCCCTTACTCCGCGTGCACCTGCACGCGCGCGACGTCCAGCAGACGAGCCAGTTCCTTCTCCACGCGGTGGTCGGAGATGTCGACGCCCCTGGCGTGCAGGTCGGCGGCCAGGCGGTCGCGGACGTCGTGCGGACCGGTGGCCGCGATGTCGGCGTCGATGATCTGGCGGACATAGGCGTCGGCCTCGCCACCGGTCAGACCCAGCAGCCCCGCCGCCCAAAGACCCGCCAGCCGGTCGCGGCGCGCGCGAATCCTGAAGAGCAGGTCCTGGTCATGCTGGAACTTGTTCTCGAAGGCCCTCTCGCGCTCGTCGAAGGTCGTCATGGGACCCGGCTCCTTGGATTGGTTTTGCGCTCCCAGATACAAGACTATATAGCCGGTGGAACGGGCGTCGTCATCGCCCCCACCCACCGGCCAATCGGCGAATCCGGCGTGCGGCGACATACCCAAGAGGGAAGCGGAAGGCAAGATTCCCCATGTGCAGCGTGATCCTCCTGCGACGACCGGACGCAACATGGCCCCTGATCCTGGGCGCCAACCGCGACGAAATGGCCGGGCGGCCCTGGAAGGCGCCGGCGCGCCACTGGCCCGACCGCCCCAACGTCGTCGCCGGGCTGGACGAGCTGGCCGCCGGCTCCTGGCTGGGCATGAACGACGAGGGCGTCATCGCCGCCGTGCTGAACCGCATGGGCACGCTGGGGCCGGAGGCCGGCAAGCGCTCGCGCGGGGAGCTGGTGCTCGACGCGCTCGATTTCGCCGACGCGGCGGAGGCGGCGGAGGCCATGGCGCAGCTCGACACGCGGGCTTACCGCCCCTTCAACCTGCTGATCGCCGACAACCGCGACGCCCGGCTGCTGGTCCATCGTGGCCCCTCCCCGCGCAACCGGCCGGAGGTGGTCGAGATCCCCGAGGGCGTCCACATGGTCACCGCCAGCGACCTGGACGACGTGGCGGAGGACCCGCGGCAGGCCCAGTATCTGCCCCTTTTCCAGCGCGCGGCACCGCCCGACCCGGAGCGGGGCGAGGCCGGAGACCGGTGGGGCGGCTGGCCGGAATTGCTGGCGAGCCGCATCTGGGACGACGGCGGGCGGGGCGAGCGCGGGGCGATGAACTTCCTGCTGCCCACTGGCTTCGGCACGGTGTCGAGCGCGCTGATCGCCCTGCCCGCCGTCGAGCGCCCGGACCTCGACCCGGTCTGGCACTTCGCCGCCGGCCGCCCGCACGAGGCGCCGTGGCAGTCCGTCTCCTTCGGGTAGGTGTGGCCGCGGACCCCGCGCATTGTGTTCCCTGGGCCAGCTTGCTATATCACTCGTGCATATCCCCTGGACCGGTCACCCATCGGCCCGGGCTACACGTTTTTGGACGATCTCTCATGACACGACGTCGGCGCATCTACGAAGGCAAGGCGAAGGTCCTGTTCGAAGGTCCCGAGCCGGGCACGCTGGTGCAGTACTTCAAGGACGACGCGACCGCCTTCAACAACCAGAAGAAGGGCATCATCACCGGCAAGGGGGTGCTGAACAACCGCATCTCCGAATACCTGATGAGCCGTTTGTCGGAAATCGGCGTGCCGACGCACTTCGTGCGCCGCCTGAACATGCGCGAGCAGCTGGTTCGCGAGGTCGAGATCATCCCCATCGAGCTGGTCGTGCGCAACACCGCCGCCGGCTCGCTGTCCAAGCGCTTCGGCATCCCCGAGGGGACCCCGCTGCCGCGCTCGATCATCGAGTATTATTACAAGTCCGACGAGCTGAACAATCCCATGGTCACCGAGGAGCACATCACGGCCTTCGGCTGGGCGGCTCCGCAGGACCTCGACGACATGGTGGCGCTGTCGCTCCGCGTGAACGACTATCTGTCGGGCCTCTTCCTCGGCATCGGCCTGCGGCTGGTGGACTTCAAGCTGGAGTTCGGCCGGCTGTGGGAGAACGAGGAGATGCGCATCGTCCTGGCCGACGAGATCAGCCCGGACAACTGCCGCCTGTGGGACATCAAGACCAACGAGAAGCTGGACAAGGACCGCTTCCGCCAGGACCTCGGTCAGGTCGAGGAGGCCTACCAGGAGGTCGCCCGGCGCCTCGGCATCCTGCCCGAAGGCGGCCCGGTGGACGTCAAGGGTCCCAAGACGGTTCAGTAAACGACGGTCCAGTAATCAGTTTTCCCCTTACCCATCAGCACCATCAAGCGAGCGGACATCCGATGAAGGCGAAGGTTCACGTCACCCTCAAGCGCGGCGTTCTCGACCCCCAGGGCAAGGCCATCGCGCACGCGCTGCACACGCTGGGCTTCGACGGCGTCGAGGACGTCCGCGCCGGCAAGGTCATCGAGCTTCAGCTCAAGAGCACCGACGAGGCCGCCGCCCGCAAGGAGGTCGAGGCCATGTGCAGCAAGCTTCTGGCCAACACCGTGATCGAAGACTACGCGATCGAGCTGGTGGCCTGAGTTTTCCAATTCCCTCTCCCCTCTGGGGAGAGGGTTAGGGTGAGGGGGGCCCGGCATCTGCCGCGCTCTACGGTCCCCCGACATCCCCCTCACCCGGCCCTGCGGGCCACCCTCTCCCCAGAGGGGAGAGGGAATGGGGGCCCACCATGTCCATCGACCATCTCTCCACGCTCGATCCCATCTTCGCCGAGTCCCTGCGCGTCGGCGGCCCGACGGTGCGCGACTTCCGCCGCCCGGACGGCTTCTCCGGCCTGCTCTGCCTGATCATCGAGCAGCAGCTCTCCACCACGGTTGCCGCGGCGCTGTGGGCCAAGCTCCAGGCCATGGTCGGGGTGGTGACGCCCGACGCCATCCTGGCCCTGCCCGACGAGGATCTGCGGGCCTGCGGCCTGTCGCGCCAGAAGATCGGCTACGCCCGCGGGCTGGCCCAGACCGTCGCAGAGGGGCGGCTGGACTTCGACGCCATTCACAAAATGGACGACGAGGAGGCCATCGCCGCCCTGATCGCGCTGAAGGGCATCGGGCGCTGGACCGCCGAAATCTACCTGATGATGGCGATGGACCGCCCCGACATCTGGCCGGTCGGCGACCTCGCCATCCAGCTCGGCGTGCAGCGGCTGAAAGGCTGGGCGGAGAAGCCGACCCAGGCGCAGCTCCTCGCCGTCGCCGAGCCCTGGCGCCCGCACCGCAGCCTCGCCGCCAAGCTGGTGTGGCACCATTACGTGGCCTTGCAGGAACAGGCCAGAGCCCTGAAGACGGCCAAGAACAAGAAGACGCCCAAAGGAAAGACGACACCGTGACCGAGACCACCATCACCGCCGTTCTCGTCGGCAAGGCCGCTCCCTTCGGTCCGCCGGGACGCACCAGCGCCATCGCCAAGTCCCCGGTGGACGGCCCGCGCGCGGTTGGCCCCGAGGGCTTCCTGGATGACGAGCAGGCCGACCGCCGCGTCCATGGCGGGCCGGACAAGGCCATCCACCACTACCCGCTGGACCACCACCCGGCGTGGCGGGACGAGCTGGGCGGGGACGTGCCGCTGCTCGGCCAGCCCGGCGCCTTCGGTGAGAACCTCGCGACGCTGGGGCTGACCGAGGCCGACGTCTGCGTCGGCGACCGCTTCCGCGCCGGCACCGCCCTGCTGGAGGTCGCCCAGGCCCGCCAGCCCTGCTGGAAGCTGAACCACCGCTTCGCCGTGCCCGACATGGCCAAGCGCGTCCAGACCACCGGGCGCACCGGCTGGTACTATCGCGTGCCGGAACCCGGGCAGATCGGTCCCGGCGACCGGCTGACCCTGGTCGAGCGTCCCTACCCGCACTGGACGCTCGCCCGGCTGCTCCACGTCCTCCATGTGGACACGCAGAACCGCGAGGCGCTGGCGGAGATGGCCGCCCTGCCGGTGCTGGCCCAGAGCTGGCGCACGCTGGCCGAGCGCCGGCTGACCCAGGGCGTCGAGGATTGGAGCAAGCGCCTGAACGGCGGAGACTGATCCCTCAGCGGCGGGCGGTCGCCCACAGCACCCCCGCCGCGCCCACCGCCACCAGCGCCAGGACGGCGGAGAGCAGAAGCGCCGCCGTCTCCCCCGCCCGCTCGATGATCACCGCGTAGCCCATGGGCGCCAGCGCGGCGGCGTAGAAGCTCGGCACCAGCAGCCGCCCGACCGTCCGGCCGTAGCTCTGCGGGTCGAACAGCACCAGCGGCAGCGTGCCGCGCACGATGGTCGCCAGCCCGGCCCCCGCCCCGAACAGCAGCGAGAAGGCGACGCCGGCGGCCAGCACCGCGCCGCTCCACAAGCCGATGATGAAGCCGGGCAGCAGCAGGCCGCAGGCGAGCAGCGCCAGGACGGTGGGATGCAGGCGCCCACCGGACAGCACCTCGCACAGCCGGGCCGAGGACTGACCGACGCCGCGCACCGTGGAAATCCACACCGCCGCCGCAGGCGCCGCCCCCAGCCCGACCAGGATACCGATCATGTGCGCCGACATCGCCGAGGTCAGCACGCCGACCGCCGTGGTCATCACCATGTAGAACACAGGCGCCACCCAGGCCCGCCGTCGCGGGTCCGCCGTCCCGGCGGGCTCCGTCCCGGCCGGCGCCGGCGGGCGCACGTAGCGGTCGGACGGGATGGCGGCGTGCAGCGGGATCGTCAGAAGCGCGATCACCGCGTAGGCGACCAGGGCGCCGCGCCAGCCCCAGGCGTCGGCCATCGCCTGCCCCACCGGCCAAAGCACGGTGGAGGCCAGCCCACCCAGCAGGGTGATCTGCGAGATCGGCACCCGCGCCAGCGGGCCGCCCAGCCGAGCCAGCGCGGCAAAGGCCGCCTCGTACAGGCTCGCCCGCATCGCCAGACCCAGCACCAGCCAGGACGCGTAGTAGCTCACCAGCCCGGTGGAGGAGGCCAGCCCCAGGCACCCCGCCGCCGTCAACAGCGAACCGATGACCATCACCGGGCGCCCGCCCCAGCGGTCGATGGCCCGCCCGACGCTGCCCGACACCACGCCCATGACCAGCAGCGCCGCCGTGAAGCCGCCGAAGGCCACCGGCAGGCTCAGGCCCAGGTCGGCGGCCATGGGGTTCCCGAAGATGGCGATCAGGTAATAGGAGATGCCCCAGCACAGGAGCTGCGAGACGCCGAGGAACCAGACCAGCCGGCGGGTGATGTGCGACATGACGGACCAGGGGATGACGGGCCAGGAGGCGACGGAAAGCGGCAGGCACCCTAGCCAGCCGCTCGGACACCGACAAACGACTTGTCTTCCGCCAACCGGTGAGAAAAACTCAACGGATGCCGTCCCGTCTTCCCCCGCTGAACGCCCTGCGCGCCTTCGTCGCCGCCGCCCGCCATTCCAGCTTCCGCCTCGCCGCGGAGGAGCTGAACGTCACCCCCGGCGCGGTCAGCCGCCAGATCCGCAGCCTGGAACTCTTCCTCGGCATCGCGCTGTTCGACCGCAGCCAGCGGCAGGTCCGGCTGACCGAGGCCGGGGCGCGCTACTTCACCCGCATCGCCGACCTGTTCACCGAGATCCAGCAGGCGACCGACACGCTGCTCGACGGCGACGGGCGGCGGACACTGCGGGTGGACTGCATTCCGACCTTCGCCATGCACTGGCTGCTGCCGCGCCTGCCCCTGTTCCAGCAGCGCTTCCCGGAGCTGGCGGTGTCGCTGTCCACCGCCCCCGGCCCGATCGACATCGGCCGTCCCTTCGACTACGCCATCCGCCGCGACCCCGCCCATTTCGCCGGGCTGAAGCCGCTGCCGCTGATGCGCGAGCATTGCGTGCCGGTGTGCAGCCCCTCCCTGCCGGGGCTGGAGACGCTGCGCAGCCCCGCCGACCTGACCCGCCGCACGGTCATCACCATTCGTGCCCGCGCCGACCTGCTGCCGGCCTGGAGCACGGCGCACGGGCTGGAGCTGGACGCCTTCCGCAGCCGGATGGAGGTCGACCACACCTACTTCGCCATCCAGGCGGCGGAGGACGGGCTGGGCGTCGCCATCGTGCCGCGGCTGTTCGTGGAACGCCCGCTGGAGACCGGGCGGCTGACCGCGCCGCTGGGGGCCGAGGGGGTGGTGTCCGGCCATTACTACCTGCTGGAAAGCCGCCAGCGCGGCCACACCGAGGCGCCGGCCTTCCCCGATTGGCTGCGCGAACAGGCCGCCGCCGCGTCAACGCAGGGCCGATAAGGGAGAATGGCGGGGTCCTTGCCCTTGCTTTGGCGGGGCGGGGCCTTTAGTGTCCGGCCTCGAACCGTTCCCCCCACGACGCCGGATTTTCCAAGCCCCATGAAGGCCGCCGTCATCGTTTTCCCCGGCTCCAACCGCGAACGCGACGCCGTCGCCGCGCTGGAGGCCGCCAGCGGAACCAAGCCGCATCTGGTCTGGCACCGCGACACCGAACTGCCCAAGGTCGATCTCATCCTCGTGCCGGGCGGCTTCTCCTATGGCGACTATCTGCGCTCCGGCGCCATGGCGGCGCACTCGCCGATCATGCGCGAGGTCAAGGCGCGGGCCGATCAGGGCGTGCGGGTGCTCGGCATCTGCAACGGCTTCCAGATCATCACCGAGGCGGGGCTGCTGCCCGGCGCGCTGATGCGCAACGCCAAGCTGAAGTTCATCTGCCGCACCGTGCATCTGCGGGTGGAGAACACGGACAGCCCCTTCACGGCCAAGTACCGCAAGGGCCAGATCGTCCGCTACCCGGTGGCGCACGGCGACGGCAACTACTGGACCGACGCCGAGACGGTGAAGCGGCTGGACGGCGAGGGCCAGGTGGCCTTCCGCTACGTCAGCGACGAGGGCGACGCCGCCCCGCGCTGGAACCGGAACGACTGGAACCCGAACGGTTCGCTGGACAACATCGCCGGCATTTTCAACGCCAAGCGCACCGTGCTCGGCCTGATGCCGCACCCCGAGGACGCGGTGTCCGCCTTCCATGGCAACACCGACGGCAAGCCCATGTTCGATGGTCTGGTGGAGGCCCTGTCGTGACCACCGCGCAGCAGCCCGCAGTCTCCCTGGAGATGGCCCGCGAGTTCGGCCTGTCCGAAGGGGAATACAACAACGCCCTGGAGATCCTGGGGCGCCAGCCGACCTACACGGAGCTGGGCATCATCTCGGTGATGTGGTCGGAGCATTGCTCCTACAAGTCGTCGAAGAAGTGGCTGATGACGCTGCCGACCACCGGCCCGCAGGTCATCTGCGGCCCCGGCGAGAACGCCGGCGTGGTCGATGCCGGCGACGGCGACGCCATCATCTTCAAGATGGAGAGCCACAACCACCCGTCCTACATCGAGCCCTTCCAGGGTGCGGCGACGGGCGTGGGCGGCATCCTGCGCGACGTGTTCACCATGGGCGCCCGGCCCATCGCGAACATGAACGCGCTGCGCTTCGGCGCGCCCGAGCATCCCAAGACCCGCCATCTGGTGTCGGGCGTGGTGGCCGGCATCGCCCATTACGGCAACTGCGTCGGCGTGCCGACGATCGGCGGCGAGACCAACTTCCACCCGGCCTACAACGGCAACATCCTGGTCAACGCGATGACCGTGGGCGTCGCCAAGGCCGACCGGATCTTCTATTCGGCGGCTGCCGGCGTCGGCAACCCGGTGGTCTATGTCGGCTCCAAGACGGGCCGCGACGGCATCCACGGCGCCACCATGGCGTCGGCCGAGTTCAGCGAGGATTCGGAGGAGAAGCGCCCGACCGTGCAGGTCGGCGACCCCTTCACCGAGAAGCTGCTGATCGAGGCCTGCCTGGAGCTGATGGAGACGGACGCCATCGTCGCCATCCAGGACATGGGTGCGGCCGGTCTCACCTCCTCGTCGGTCGAGATGGCCGGCAAGGGCGGGCTCGGCATCGAGCTGGTGCTCGACGACGTGCCGATGCGCGAGGAGGGAATGACCCCCTACGAGATCATGCTCTCCGAAAGCCAGGAGCGCATGCTGATCATCCTGAAGCCCGGCCGCGAGGACGTCGCCAAGGCGATCTTCGACAAGTGGGAGCTGGACTTTGCCGTGATCGGCACGCTGACCGACACCGGCAAGTTGGTCATCAAGATGCACGGCCAGACCTGGTGCGACATGCCGATCGCGCCGGTGTCCAACGCCTCGCCGCTCTACGACCGCCCGTGGGAGCCGACCCCGGCCGCCGCGGAGCTGGAGGACGCCGTGCGCGCACTGCCGGCGGACAAGACGCTGGGCGACATCCTGGAAACGATCATGTCCTGCCCCGATCAGGCGTCCAAGCGCTGGATCTGGGAGCAGTATGACAGCCTCGTGAACGGCGACACCCGCTTCATGTCCGGTCAGGCCGACGCGGGCGTGGTGCGGTTGCCCGGCCAGAGCAAGGGCATCGCCGTCACCACCGACTGCACCCCGCGCTACTGCCTCGCCGACCCGGTGCGCGGCGGCGCCCAGGCGGTGGCCGAGGCCTACCGCAACCTGTCCGCCGTCGGCGCCCTGCCGCTGGCCGTCACCGACAACATGAACTTCGGCAACCCCGAGAAGCCGCGGATCATGGGCCAGTTCGTCGGTGCCATCCAGGGCATGGCCGACGCCTGCCGCGCGCTGGACTTCCCGGTCGTGTCGGGCAACGTGTCGCTCTACAACGAGACCAACGGCGAGGCGATCCTGCCGACCCCGGCCATCGGCGCCGTCGGCCTGCTGCCGGACGCCATGATCGCCGTCGGCATCGCCTTCAAGAACGAGGGCGACACGATCCTGCTCGTCGGCGAGGGCACCGGCCATCTCGGCCAGTCGCTCTACCTGCGGGAGATCCTGGGCCGCGAGGACGGCCCGCCGCCGCCGGTCGATCTGGCGGTGGAGCGCCGCAACGGCGAGTTCGTCCGCGGCCTGATCGCCGAGGGTCTGGTGGTGTCGAGCCACGACATCCAGGACGGCGGCCTGCTGGTCACCGTGGCCGAGATGGCCATGGCCGGCGGCATCGGCGCTACCCTGTCTGGCCTCGACGGTGCGGACGCCGGCACCCTGTTCGGCGAGGACCAGGGCCGCTACGTCCTGGCCGTCCGCGCCGACAAGGCCGCCACGGTGCAGGAGAAGGCCAAGGCCGCCGGCGTGCCGGTGAGCGTGCTCGGCAAGACCAACGGCACGGCCCTGACCGGCCGCGGCGGCGAGGCAATCACCATCGCCCGCCTGAAGGCGGCCAACGAGGCCTGGCTGCCCGGCTACATGGCCGCCGCCGAGTGATCGGACGCGGTTGAGGGTTGAGGAACGGAAGGCCGGGCCATCGCCCGGCCTTTTCGTTTTGGGGCGGAGTCTTGCCCCCACCCTTCCCACGGCTGCGCCGCGGGCCCCTTCCCTCCCCCGCTATCGCAGGAGAGGGAGTTTCAGTCCCCTCCCCTGCGAAGCGGGGGAGGGTTAGGGAGGGGGCGAGTGCTTCGCACCGCGGAATGTCGTCGCTTCTCCGGTGACAAACCCGGCCGGTCCGCCTAATTATACGGGCAGCGCCCGCATGGGCAGGGTTTGACGGAACAGGATGACGGCCATGGCGATGGAAGCCGCGGTGATCGAGAAGCTCATCAGGGAAGGCATCCCGGACGCGACGGTGGAGATCGCCGACCTGCGCGGCGACGGCGACCATTACGCCGCGCTGGTCACCTCCGCCGCCTTCAAGGGCAAGTCGCGCGTGCAGCAGCACCAGATGGTCTACGCCGCCCTCCAGGGCCGGATGGGCGGGGAGCTGCACGCCCTGGCCCTGACCACCGCCGTGCCGGAAGGCGTGTAGGACGGCGTCCCCGCAAGACACCCCCGCAAGACACGACCACATCGTAAGAAGGCCGAGAGACATGGTTGACCAGAACGTCAAGGATCGCATCGAGCAGGACATCAAGGGCAACGATGTCGTGCTGTACATGAAGGGCACGCCCGTCTTCCCGCAGTGCGGCTTCTCCGCTGCCGTCGTCCAGGTGCTCAGCACCGTCGGCGTGAAGTTCAAGGGCATCAACATCCTGGAGGACCCGGGCCTGCGCCAGGGGCTGAAGGATTACTCGAACTGGCCGACCTTCCCGCAGCTCTACGTCAAGGGCGAGCTGGTCGGCGGCTGCGACATCGTGCGCGAGATGTACGAGTCGGGCGAGCTGCAGTCGCTGCTGGCCGACAAGGGCGTCGCGACGGGCGCCAACGCCTGATCGGCCATACCCGTCGAAGGGATGTGACAAAGGGCTCCGCCACCGCGGAGCCCTTTTCCTTTTGTGGAACAGGCCCCGGCCCGCCTTTGTTTTTCCATCGACGAACCCGCGGAGGTGTCGGCACGGAAAAGGAGGCCTGGTCATGGACAAGCGCGTGTTCCCAGCGGCGGCGCTGCTGGCACTGATGACTTTTCCCGTTCACGCACAAGGCCAGGACGGAACGGTCCCGAAACAGGAACGGCTGACCGCGTGCCGGGACGAGGTGTCCCGCTTCTCCGACCTGTTTCTCGGCGACAAGGTGGTGGCCGGCGGGCGCAACCACACCGCCCTGACCGGTGAGCAGAAGGACCGGCTGCGCGGCCTGCTGGGCGAGGCGCGATCCGCCGCCGGAAAGGGCGATCCGGACGGCTGCGTGGACCGGCTGCGTGAGGCCCGCGCGCTGGTCCGCAACGAGGGCGTCGGCACCAACGTCCCGATCGGCCGGGGCTCGTCGGGGTCGTCCGGATCGATGCCCCGGAACGCAGCGCCCACCGGCAGTGGAAGCGGAGGCGGCACCGCAGGCGGCGGAGGCGGCTGAGCGGGAAAACCCACGCGGGAAATACGGCATTCCCGGCGCGCAGTGCGGGCATGAGGGGGCGTTCCTATCGCCCATTTCTTGGGCATGGTAAAGGGAAGCCATGGCCCAGACCCCCTCCCCCTCCTTGCCGCAGGCCGACGGGCGCAACCCCGCCACCCTGGGCTTCGCCGCCGCCCTGACCGCCTTCCTGATCTGGGGTGGACTGGCGCCGATCTTCTTCAAGCAGCTCGGCAACGTCGGAGCGGTGGAGGTCGTCGCTCACCGGGTGCTGTGGACCGTGGTGCTGGTCGGGCTGTGGCTGGTGCCGACGCGCGGCCTGTCCGGCATTCTGCGCGAGGTGGGAAGCTGGCGGCGGCTGGGCATCTTCCTGGTGACGACGGCGCTGATCGGCAGCAACTGGACCATTTTCATCTGGGCCGTGAACAACGGCCATTTGGTGCAGTCCAGCCTCGGCTACTATATCAACCCGATCATCAACGTGCTGCTGGGCATGGCCTTCCTTCAGGAGCGGCTGTCGAAGCGGCAGGGCGTCGCGGTGGTGATCGCGGCGGCGGGCGTGCTGAGCCTCGTCCTGTCCTATGGCGAGGTTCCCTGGGTGGCGCTGTCGCTGGCGCTGTCCTTCGGCGTGTATGCGCTGGTCCGCAAGAAGGCGGCCATCGACCCGGTGATCGGGCTGCTGGTGGAAACCGTGCTGCTGGTGCCGCCGGCCATCGCCTATCTGCTGTGGCTCAACGCCCACGGGCTGGGGAATTTTGGCGTCCACGGGCTGGGCACCGACCTGCTGATCATCCTGACCGGCCCGGTGACGGCCATCCCGCTGGTGCTGTTCATGGTCGGCGCCGCCCGGCTGAAGCTGTCGACCATCGGCATCCTGCAATACATCAGCCCGACCGGGCAGCTGCTGCTCGGCGTCGCGGTCTATGGGGAGGCCTTCACCTCCTCCCACCTGCTGGCCTTCGTGTGCATCTGGGTGGCGCTGGCGCTCTATTCGGCGGACGCCCTGTTCACCCATCGGGCCGCCCGCGCCGAAGCCCGGGCGGAACGAAGCCGAGCGGAGCAGGCGCGCGCCGCCGCCGCCTGCCGCGCCGATTGAGGTGGCTCAGGCCCGCGGCGCGAGGCCGTGGGCCATGGTGTGGGCGAGCGTCTTCACCACCTCGTTGACGCGGTCCGGGCAGCGCCCGAACACCACCTGATCGAGGAAGCCCAGCCCGAAGCTGAGCGTGGCGATGCCCGCCGCAACGTGGGCGAGGTCGGCGTCCGCCGCGATTGCCCCGCGCTCGCGGAAAACCTCCAGCCGGCTGAGCAGGCAGGGGATGCGGCTTTCCGACAGGGTGCGGGCCATCTCGTTGGCGATGTCCGGATCGACCAGCGCACGGGCCAGCATCACCCGCGTGAAGTCGCGGCACTTCCAGGCGTGGCGGAGCTGGTGCAGCAGGAAGGCCGCCAGATCCTCCTCCAGATCGTCGCCGGGCGGCGGCATGGCGCAGCCGCTCCCCTCCTCGCGCCCGTAGCGCTCCACGACGGCCAGCAGCAGGCCCGCCTTGCCCGAGAAATAGCGCTGGATGAGCTGCTCGTTCACACCGGCGCGGCCGGCGATGTCGCGCGTGGTCGCGGCGTCGAAGCCGCGCTCGGCGAACACCATCTTCGCCGCGTCCAGCAGGACGCCCTTAGTGGCTTCGCGGTCGCGCTTGCGCGCGGGAGCGTCGGCTCCGGTTCCGCAACAGCCCTCATCAACGGCCGGGGTGTCGGTCTTGTCCACGATGCAGGCCCTCTCACTGGCCGCCCATCCGTATGGCGGCTGAAATGATAATAGGTATGCACGTGCATACTTGACAAGCCCGGATGGCGCTGGCAAGTATGTACCCACATACATACCGGGCGCCGCCCAACCCGCGGAACCCCGGACCCCGCCTTGGATCGCCCAACTTGGGACGCCCCAACGTGGGACCCGATTTTTGAATCGAGAGGGCAACCGCATCATGACCACCGCCGATCTGTTCACGCCGCTGCGTCTTGGCTCCATGGAGCTGCCGAACCGCGTCATCATGGCGCCGATGACCCGCAGCCGTGCGGGCGAGGGCAACGTTCCCACCCCGCTGATGGCCGAGTATTACAGCCAGCGCGCCTCCGCCGGCCTCATCATCACCGAGGCGACGCAGGTCTCGGCCACCGCCCAGGGCTATCCCAGCACGCCGGGCCTCCACACCGACGCGCAGACGCTCGCCTGGCGCCGCATCGCGGAGGAGGTCCACGCCAAGGGCGGGCTGATCGCCGCGCAGCTCTGGCACGTCGGCCGCATCTCCCACGCGGAATTCCAGCCGAACGGCGCCCTGCCGGTCGCCCCCTCGGCGATCGCCGCCGCCGGCGAGTCCTACACCAGCAAGGGTCTGGTGCCCTTCCCCACCCCGCGCGCCCTGGAGACCGATGAGATTCCCGGTCTGGTCAAGGCCTTCGCCGACGCCGCCAAGCGCGCGGTGTTCGACGCCGGGCTGGATGGGGTGGAGATCCACGGCGCCAACGGCTATCTGATCGACCAGTTCCTGCGCGACCGCACCAACAAGCGCACCGACCGCTACGGCGGCGGCGTGGAGAACCGGGCGCGCTTCCTTCTGGAGATCCTGGACGCGGTGACCACCGCCGTCGGTCCCGGCCGGGTCGGCGTCCGGCTGTCGCCCACCGGCACCTTCAACGACATGGCGGACAGCGACCCGCGGGCGCTCTACACCCACGTCACCGAGGCGCTGAATCCCTTCGGCCTCGCCTTCCTGCACGTGATCGAAGGCCAGCCGGGCCACCACATGGCCCCGCCGGAGGGCGCCCCGCACCTTGCGGCGGAACTGCGCCGGATCTTCAAGGGCCCCCTCATCATCAACGGCGGCTACAGCAAGGAGCAGGCCGAGGCGGCCATCGCCGCCGGCGCGGCGGACGCGGTGAGCTTCGGCGAGCCCTTCATCGCCAACCCGGACCTGCCGGAGCGCTTCCGCCGCAACGCGACGCTGAACACACCGGACAAGGCCAGCTACTACGGCGGCGACGCCCGCGGCTACACCGACTATCTGGCGCTGGAAACGGCCGACGCCTGATCCCTCTCCCCCGCGGGGATTGCCCCCGATCCCCGCACCTCAAGGCCGGGACCCGCAAGGGTTCCGGCTTTTTTCTTTCCACCGGGTTTCTTTCCACCGGGCCACCAGCGCCGACGTTGCCCGTTCCGGGAGTCGGCTGTTATCCGGAACCGAGCGAAGGAGACGGCGGAGAGTGGGATGCCGAGGCCATGCGGGCCGAATGCCGGGCCACACTGAACGCGACAGAGAAAGGTTCTTGAACACCGCTCAGAACCTTTACAACCTATTTCACAGTACTCAATGACGCCTTCCAGCCCTCTCCCCTCTGGGGAGAGGGTGGCCCGGAGGGCCGGTGAGGGGGCTGCGCTTGATGACAAGTTCGGGAGTCGCGCAACCCCCTCACCCTCCCCTCTCCCCAGAGGGGAGAGGGAACTCAATCCGACCGCCCATCCCCAAACGAAAAAGGCCCAAACGAAAAAGGCCGCGCCCGAAGGCGCGGCCTTTCGCGTGTCGGCTGGGCCGAACGGTCAGCGCGAGTAGAACTCGACGACCAGGTTCGGTTCCATCTGGACCGGGTACGGAATGTCGGCCAGCAGCGGGACGCGGACGAAGCGGCCCTTCAGGGCGCCCGTGTCGACTTCCAGGTAGTCCGGGGTGTCGCGCTCACCCGAGGCGGTGGCCTCGAGGATGAGGGCCATCTGCTTGGACTTGGCGCGCACCTCGATGGTGTCGCCTTCCTTGATCTGGGCCGACGGGATGTTCAGGCGGCGGCCGTTGACCAGGATGTGGCCGTGGTTGATGATCTGGCGCGCGGCGAACGGGGTCGGCGCGAACTTCATGCGGTAGACCACCGCGTCCAGGCGGCGCTCCAGCAGGCCCACCAGGTTCTCGCCGGTGTCGCCCTTGCGGCGCACGGCCTCGGCGTAGATGCGGCGGAACTGCTTCTCGCCGATGTTGCCGTAGTAGCCCTTCAGCTTCTGCTTCGCCATGAGCTGCAGGCCGTAGTCGGACGGCTTCTTGCGGCGCTGGCCGTGCTGGCCGGGGCCATACTCACGCTTGTTGATCGGCGACTTGCCACGGCCCCAGAGGTTTACGCCGAGGCGGCGGTCGATCTTGTACTTGGACTGTTGACGCTTGGCCATTTGATCCTCGATGGAACACGAGTTGGTTTTGTCCCGGTAGTTCCGCGGAACAGGCCGCGGACGGGGCGCAAACAAGAGGCACGCCCGCTTTCCCAGGAGTGAAGGCGCGCACTATACGGATTCGGCGCGCCTTGTCAAACCATGAGTCGGCTCAAACCATGAGTCGGGTCGCACCACGAAGCCTCAGCAGCACTCGTCCTCCAACTGCCGCAGCATGGCCAGACCTTCCTCGTCCTCATACTCCTCGAACAGGTCGGAGATGTAGTAGACGTTGGCGCAGAGCAGGCACAGGCCGTCCGCCTGACGCTTCAACGGGTCGTCGGCCACGGCCAGCTTCGCCCGGAAGCGTTCCCAGAAGGCGTTGGTCTTGGCCGGGTCGTCGATGTGCATGTACAGGCGCTCGATGATGCGGCGGGAGTTGCCCTCGCAGTCGATGCCCTTGAAGGAGACGTAGCGGTCGGGAGTGTCGGTTGCGTCCACGGTTGTGCGTCCTGCGGAAGAGGGTTGTGTTGACATCCCTCATCGCGGAAGGCGGGTCCAGGAACAAGACCCGCTGCACGAACGGCGGGCGGACGGCGTGAACGGCGGGAGTCCTGCGCGAACGGTTCGCGCTCTCATCCTTCAGGCGGCGTGCGACAGCTCTTCCTCGGTGAAGTCCAGCAGCGTGTTCAGCCGCTGCGGGGTCAGCGCCTCGATCCCCTCGTGCCACATCACCTCGCCGAACAGGGCGTGCAGAGCGGCGAGACGCTCCGGCGAGAGCGCAGTCAGACGGTCGCCGTAATACTCCACCACGAGCTGGTCCACATAGGCGCGGTCGTCGTCCTGGAAAGCCATGGCCGTATCTCCTCGTCATCGTGGCGCCCACCCGATGCGGGCGCCGGCCATGGCTTTGTTCTACGCCTGCGGCGGCGCCGGACGATTGAGGCGGATCAACCGGCATGGGATGTCACAGGCCGGCGGGAACAACCCTGATGCGCGTGAGGAGAAAGGCTAGAGGGCCAACAACTTCTTCAGCTGCTCGATCCGGCCGCGGCTGACCGGCACGCGGGGGGAGCCGGGAGCCGCCATGACGAAGGCGGCCCGCCCGTCGCTGCGGTCGATGGCCTGGGCGTGGCGCAGATTGACCAGATAGCGGCGGTGCGCCCGCACGAACTGTCGCACGTCAAGCCGCGCCTCCAGCTCCGACAGCGAGAGAGAGCAGAAGAAGGCGCCGTCCGCCGTGTGGACCCGCGTGTAATGGCCGTCGGCCTGCACATAGACCGCGTCGGCGGGGTCGATCAGCACCACGCCCTGGCGCGTCGTGATCGGCAGCTTCACCAGCGGCGTGACCGGTTCGGACGCCACGTCCGCGGGCGGCGGCGGCACCGGCTCGTGAAGCGCCTTCCCGGTCACCTCGAACAGCATCAGGGCCAGCGCGGCGGCGCCGCCTGGCGGCAGGGCGGTGGCCTTCACCACGATGGTCCGCCCCGGCAGGGCCACCATCATGGAGCTGGCCGCCGCCGGGGAGTCCGGGTCGTGCGCCGCGGCCAGCAGCAGTTCCACCTTGGCGCGGCTGCCCGGCGGGTGCAGGTCGTGCAGGCTGGCCCCCAGCAGAGGACGGTCGCGCCCCAGCATCCGCGCCACGGAGGCGTTGACCGAGACGACGCGCCGGTCGCCGTCGAGCAGGACGAGGCCAACGTCCATATGCTGGAGGGTGTATTCCATGGGGCAGTATAGGCCGCGATTAGCCCCGGAAGGGAAGAGGTTAGGGAAGAGGGTTACGCTTCTCCCTTGCGCCGTCCGGTCAGCGCCGCGACGACGCCGTGGAAGGTGCGGACCTCCTGCTCGGTCATCTGCATCCGCTCCAGGGCGTTGCGCAGCGTGCGGACCATGGAGGGGCGCTTCTCCGGCGAGGTGAAGAAGCCGGTGCGGTCGAGATCGCCTTCCAGATGCTCGAAGAAGTTCACAAGCTCCGCCTTGGTCGCCGGGCGGGTCTGGCCGGTGTGCAGAACGCGGTCCGGCGGGGTCTCGCCGGTCTGGAACCACTCGTAGCCGATCAGCAGGACCGCCTGCGCCAGATTGAGCGAGGAGAAGGCCGGGTTCAGCGGAACGGTGATCAGCGTTGAAGCCAGCGTCAGGTCGTCGTTGACCAGACCGGTGCGCTCCGGCCCGAACAGCACGCCGGTCTTGTGCCCGGAGTCGACATGGGCGCGCAGCTCCGTCGCGGCGACGCGCGGGGTGACGAACTCCTGGATCATCCCGCGGGTGCGGACGGTGGTGGCGAAGACCACGTTCAGGTCGGCCACGGCCTCCGCGGTCGTTTCGTAGAGCTTGGCCCCGTCCAGCACCGGATCGGCGCCCGACGCCGCGGCCACCGCCTTCTCGTTCGGCCAGCCGTCGCGCGGCTTCACCAGACGCAGCTCGGTCAGGCCGCAATTCAGCATTGCCCGCGCGCAGGCGCCGATGTTCTCGCCGAGCTGGGGCTGCACGAGGATGATGGTCGGGCCGCCCAGGACGGAGGGCCGGTTGGGGTCTTTGCCGGAGGTCATGATCTGAACTTTGGTCTCAGCTTCGCGGTGTTGCGCCGCCTTTAAACAGCTTGAATGTGTAACTGTCCACCAGCGCCTCCATCGACGCCTCGATGATGTTGGTGGAGACGCCCAGCGTCGACCATTCCTGCCCGTCGCCGTTGCGCGAGCGGATCAGCACGCGCGGCATGGCGCCGGTGCCGTCCTTGGCGGCCAGGATGCGCACGCGGTAGTCGGACAGCTTCACCCCGTCGAGCAGCGGGTACAGCGGCTCCAGCGCCTTGCGCATCGCGGTGTCCAGGGCGTTCACCGGGCCGTTGCCCGACGCCACCTCGTGATACTCCTTGCCGCCGATCTTCACGCGGACGACCGCCTCGGACTCCACCACCAGCTCGCCCTTGGCGTTGTAGCGGCGCTCGTCGGTGACGTGGAAGCGCTTCAGGGTGAAATAGTCCGGCACCTCGCCCAGCTCGCGGCGGACCAGCAGTTCGAAGCTGGCCTCGGCGGTGTCGTAGGCGTAGCCCTCGGTGTCGCGCTGCTTCACGACATCGAGCAGGCGGTTCAGCCGCTCGTCCTTCGGGTCCACGGCCATGCCCATCTCGCGCAGCCGCGCAATGACGTTGGCCCGGCCCGCCTGGTCCGACATGACGATCTGCCGGCGGTTGCCGACCGCCTCCGGCTCGACATGTTCGTAGGAGGACGGGTCCTTCTCCACGGCGGAGACGTGCAGCCCGCCCTTGTGGGCGAAGGCGCTGGCGCCGACGTAGGGGGCGTGGCGGTTCGGCGCGCGGTTCAGCCGCTCGTCGAACTTGCGGCTGATCTCGGTCAGCAACGGCAGGTCGGCGGGCTTGATGCCGACGTCATAGCCCATCTTCAGCATCAGCGACGGGATCAGCGACACAAGGTTGGCGTTGCCGCAGCGCTCGCCCAGCCCGTTGATCGTCCCCTGCACCATCCGCACCCCGGCCCGCACCGCGGCCAGCGAGTTGGCGACGGCGTTTTCGGTGTCGTTGTGGCAGTGGATGCCCAGCCGGTCGCCGGGAATGCCGTGCTCATCGATCACTTGCCGGACGATCGCGTCGATCTCGTGGGGCAGCGTGCCGCCGTTGGTGTCGCACAGCACGACCCAGCGCGCCCCGGCCTCGTAAGCGGCCTTGATGCAGGAGGCGGTGTAGGCCGGGTTGCGCTTGTAGCCGTCGAAGAAATGCTCGGCGTCGAACAGCGCCTCGCCCTTGGCGGCCTTCAGCGCGGCGATGCTGTCGGCGATCAGCTCGATGTTTTCCTCGCGCGGGATGGCCAGCGCCACGTCCACGTGGAAATCCCAGGTCTTGCCGACAATGCAGACGGCGCGCGCCTTGGACTGGATCAGGGCGGCAAGCTGCGGGTCGTTCGCGGTGCTGCGGCCGGGACGGCGGGTCATGCCGAAGGCGGTGAAGGTCGAGCGGGCGAGATCCGGCGCCTCGGCGAAGAACTGGTCGTCGGTCGGGTTGGCACCGGGCCAGCCGCCTTCCACATAGTCGATTCCCAGCCGGTCGAGGTCGCGGGCGATGGCGATCTTGTCGGCGACGGAGAAATCCACGTCCTGGGTCTGCGCCCCGTCGCGCAGCGTCGTGTCGTACAGATGGATGCGTTCGCCCGTCATTGCCGCCGCCCGAAGATATTGGTCGCCCGAAGGAAGGTCATAGGACTGTCTGGAGGGGACTGTCCGGAGGGCCGGAAGAATGGACGATGCGCTTCGCCAGCTCAATGCTTTTGATCGAACCCGCCAGGAATGCGGGGCTTTGCCGCGCCGGCCATAGGTACGCAATGGAGGTAATAGGACAAATGTACTGACCGAACAAACCATCGTCTGTGCTACACAGCCGCCCCTCTGCATGGCGCCCATCTCACGGGTGCGGTACTCTTTTCTGGCCGGATGCCGGTTGGACTGTATGATCAACGCCCCTTGTGAACGGATGGATTGGACACAGTGACTCCCGCGGGTGACGACGACCAGGACAAGCTCGTCATGGTGATCGACGACGAGCGGACGGTTCTGCAGGCCCTCAACCTCCTCCTGGAGATGTGGGGGTACCGGGTCGTCACCGCCGAAAGCGAGGGCGAGGCCATCGACCGCCTGTCCATCGCCGGGGAAACGCCGCACGCCATCCTGGCCGACTACCGCCTGCGCGAAGGGCGCACCGGCGTCCAAGCCATCGACCGCATCCGGGCGGAGGCCGGGGCCGAGGTGCCGGGCGTCATCATCACCGGCGACACCTCCACCGAAGGGCTGCGCGACGCCCGAGCCCGCGGGTTGACCGTCCTGCAGAAGCCGGTGCTGCCGCCCCATCTCCAGGCAGTTTTGACCAAGGTATTGCGCGAACAGTCCGCTGGCACGGCGTGACGGGCCGGACCGGCATGGACGTTCCCTTACCACCGGCGCCCGCCGCGCCACTCAAGCCAAAGCACAGCGGGCCAAAGCACAGCGGGCCGAAGCGCAAGCGCGCCGCCGTTCCCGACGGACGGCTGTTCCGTTCCTGGGAAAGCTGGGTGGTCTTCGGGCTGGGGCTGCTGCTGACCGGCCTCGCCTGGTGGCTGCTGACCGAGCAGAACCACCGGCTGGCCGAGACGCGCTTCCGTGCGCTGGCCCGCGATCTGGCGGGCGATGTCACGGAGCGGCTCGACACCTACGAGCAGATGCTCCAGGGCGCCGTGGCGATGGTGGACGCCGGCGGCGGGCAGGTCAGCCGCACGGAATGGCGGGCCTACGTCACCGGCCTGCATGTGGAGGACCGCTATCCCGGCATCCAGGGCATCGGCTACGCCAAGCGCGTGAAGGCGCCCGACCGGGAGCAGCACGAGGCGGCGCTGCACGCTGCCGGCTTCTACAGCTACCGCGTGACGCCGGAGGGGGAGCGGCCCGAATATTTCCCCATCGTCTACATCGAGCCCTTCGCCAGCCGCAACCTGCGGGCCTTCGGTTTCGACATGCATGCCGAGCCGACCCGCCAAGCCGCCATGGAGCGCGCCCGGAGCACCGGCACCGCCGCGGCGACCGCCCGGCTGCGCCTGGTCCAGGAAACCGAGGAGGACGTGCAGCCCGGCTTTCTCATCTATGTGCCCGTCTACGACCAGACCCTGCCGCTGACCACCGCGGCCGACCGGCGGGAAGCGCTGCTGGGATTCGTCTACAGCCCCTTCCGCGCGCACGACCTGATGCGCAGCATCATGGGCCAGGGCGCGTCCCAACTGCTGGACATCCGCGTCCATGACGGGACGGAGGCCACACCGGACTCGCTGATGTTCGATTCCGCGACCGCCCGGGACGCCACTTTTCAGGAGGTTCTCCACGTCGAGGTGTTCGGGCGCCCCTGGACGCTGGTCCTGTCCGGCACCCATGCGTTCGAGGGGAGCGTGGCCAGCGCCACGCCGCGGGCGGTGCTGTTCGCCGGCCTCATCATCACCCTGCTTCTGGTCGCCACCGTCAACTCCGTGCTCCAGGACCGCGACCGCATGGCGGAGTTGCGCCGCAGCTACGACGCGCTGGCGCTGGCGCGGGCCGAGGCGGAGCAGGCCAACGCCGCCAAGTCGCGCTTCCTCGCCGCGGCCAGCCATGACCTGCGCCAGCCGCTCCAGACGCTGGGCATCTATCTGCACATGATCGGCGAACAGGCGGACAGCCCCCGGCTGCGCAAGCTGGTGGACGCCGCCCGCGACGGGTTCGAGGCGACCCAGCGCCTGCTGAACTCGCTGATGGACATCGCCACGCTGGAAACCGGCGTAATCAGCCCGCAGCTGTCCGAACTGGACCTGCCCGTCTTTCTGGAGCGCATCTGCGAGGAAGGCCGGCTGGAGGCCGCCGGCAAGGGGTTGGGCTTCCGCGTCACCTGCGGCGGCGCCCGCGTGACGACCGACCCGGCGATGCTGGAGCGGATCGTGCGCAACCTGCTGAGCAACGCGCTGAAATACACGCCCAGCGGCACCATCCGGGTGACCTGCCGGCAGGCGCGCGGCTTCACCGCCATCAAGGTGCAGGACACCGGCCCCGGCATCCCGCAGGACCGGCTGCATCTGATCTTCGAGGACTTCTACCAGATCGGCAATCCCGAGCGCGACCGGCGCAAGGGCCTCGGCCTCGGCCTCGCCACCGTGGCGCGGCTCAGCCGCCTGCTCGGCTATCGGGTGCGGGTGCTGTCGCGTCCCGGCCGCGGCGCCATCTTCCTGGTCGAGATTCCCGACGAGGCGCCCAGTCCCCGCCAGACCACCGAGATCGTGACCTCCGTGGCCTGACGCCCTGCGGTCCTTTTGGCAATCGCCGACGCCACGTATCCCCGGCAAGGCTGGGAACAGACGCGGCGGAACCCGTGGGTTGCCGAGTCGGCGATTGCCAAACCCTTCAGCGTCAGGCCGTTGCCGGCCGCGCCGACCGGGCGCGCATCAGCATCCACACCACCGATACGCCGGCCAGCTTGGACGCGAGGCTGGCCGCCCAGACCGTCGGGTCCCAGATGCCGAGCATGCCGAAGAACAGCGCCGTGTCCACCGGCACCGACAGGGCGGCGCTGATCCACAGCCGGTCGCGCAGGGGGCGGCGCGTGACGGTGAAGACGCCCCAGTCGATCAGTTCCGACACCGCGAAGGCGGTGACGCTGGCCGTCGCGACGAAGGGGTCGGCCAGCAGGAAGGACAACAGCGTGGCGGCCAGCATGGCGGCCAGCGACCAGTGGCCGTAACGGACCTGGACCATGTCGCGCAGGATGAAGATCAACCCGGCCCAGCAGGACCACACCAGATCCAGATGCGGCGCCAGGCTGAAGGCGTAGTTGATGGCGAGTACGCTGCCAATGTAGGCGGCGAGCCAAAGCATGACGGAATCCTCCAAAAGCCACCCGCGGAAATACGGGCGCGAACGACGGCGCCACCCGCGTGAATGCGAGCGCTCCGCAGCGGTCTTGTAACAGGTTCAGGTCATCGCCGTGAACCCTTGCGTCGTGAGCTCTCGGCACGCGCCGGTGCGGACGGAGCGCAACGGGTAAGAACGTCTTACCCCCATCTCGGTCCCCCGAATGCGTCGATGGCCCTAGTGCGTCCGGACGATGCCCTGGCGCGTTCGTTCGGAGAGGCGAAACGAAAGAGACCCCGAAAGGTGAGGGCGATGGCGGCGGCGGGCGTATCAATTGGAATGGGCGGCACACGGGATCATTCCCTGGACGCGGCGCGCAGCCTGCTGATGATCCTCGGCGTGCCCTACCACGCGGCTCTGATCTACTCGCCGGGTTACGACTGGGTGATGAACTCTCCCGACGGCATCGCCTGGATCGGGCTGTTCGCGGACTTCATCCACAGCTTCCGCATGCCCGCCTTCTTCCTGATCTCCGGCCTGCTGATCACCCACAGCCTGCGCCGCCACGGGCCGCGGGCGGTTCTGACCTCGCGCGCCTCGCGGCTGCTGGTGCCGCTCGTCGCCATGGCGGCAACGCTGAACGTCGCCCAGCTATGGATGGAAAGCCGCGCCATCGACCCCGGCCTGACCGCGGGGGAGTTCCTCACCCAGACCATTCCCGCGGCCTTCTGGAGCGGCGGGCTCGTCTATCACCTGTGGTTCCTGGTCGAACTGTTCATCAGCGTGCTGGCGCTCTGCCTCGCCTACCCGCTGCTGGTCGCGCTGCACCGGCGGATGGCGGAGCGAGCGCCGGGGCTGGCCCGCTGGCTGGCCGATCCGCCGGACTGGCTGCCGCCCCTTCTGCTCAGCCTCGTCATGATGGGGGTGCTGGGCTTCGACAACATCTCCGATCGGCTGGTGACGCCGCTGGTGCCGACCAACTCCACGGCGGTGAGCATCGTCATCTCGGCGGGTTTCTTCGCGGTCGGCGTGCTGATCGCCCACTGGCCGGGCGGCGCCGCGCGCTACGCCAAGGCGAGCTGGGGCGTGGCCTTGACCTATCTGGTGTGCTTCGCCATCCACATCGGCATGGTCGGCGTGGAGAAACCCATGCCGGTGCGCTTCCTCGACGAGGCGTTGCGCGCCGTCGCCGCCTGGTCGGCCTTCCGCTTCGTCCTCGGCCTGACGCAGTCCTTCTTCTCGGCGGAGAGCCGCCGGGTGCGGGCGCTGTCGCAGGCCTCCTACACGATCTACCTGCTGCACCATCTGGTGGTCATGGCCGCCGGCTTCGCCCTGCTGGCGGTCACCGCGCCACCGCTTCTGGAATTCGCCACGATCACCGCGGTCGGCCTGTTCGTGCCGCTGGCGGTCCATCACGGGCTGGTCCGCCGCTCGCCGACTCTGCGCTTCCTGATGAACGGCGTCCCGCCGGGAGAAGCGAAGAAGCAAAGCGGTCCGGCGCGCGGCCGCGAGGCGATGGCGCGCCGGACCGGTTAGCGCGTCAGGCGCGCTTCCAGGTCGTGCCCTGCGGGCCGTCCTCCAGGACGATGCCGAGATCGGCCAGCTCCTTGCGGATGCGGTCGGCCTCGGCATAGTTCTTGGCCTTGCGGGCGGCCAGACGGTCCTCGATGCGCTGCTGGATGTCGGCGTCGGACAGGGCGGCGGCCCCCTTCGGCGCCCAGCGGAACCACGCCTCCGGGTCCTGCTGGAGCAGGCCCAGCGCCTCGCCCGCAGCGCGCAGCGCGCCCTTGGCGGCGGCCTTTTCCGCCTCACCCGTCGCCTTGTTCACCGCGGACGCCAATTCGTGCAGATGCGAGATGGCGAGCGGGCTGTTGAGGTCGTCCTCCAGCGCGGCCAATACGTCGAACGGCAGTTCGGCCTGCGCCGGAGCCGGGTCGCCGCGCAGCGCCTGATACCAGCGGTCGAGCGTCGCCTTGGACTGCTTCAGCCCCTCGCGGGTGAAGTCCAGCGGCTGGCGGTAGTGGGCGCTCAGCAGCGTCAGGCGGATGGCCTCGCCGGGGAACTCGTCCAGCAGCTCGTGCACGGTGAAGAAGTTGCCCAGCGACTTGGACATCTTCTCGCCCTCGACGGTCACGAAGCCGTTGTGGACCCAGTAGCGGGCCAGCGGCTCCCCGCCGTGGGCGCAGCGGCTCTGGGCGATCTCGTTCTCATGGTGCGGGAAGATCAGGTCCAGCCCGCCGCCGTGGATGTCGAAGGTGACGCCCAGATGCTCCTTGGCCATGGCCGAGCATTCGATGTGCCAGCCCGGCCGGCCGCGGCCCCACGGGCTGTCCCATCCGGGTTGGCCGTCGGTGCTCGGCTTCCACAGCACGAAGTCGGAGGAATCGCGCTTGTAGGGGGCGACCTCGACGCGGGCGCCGGCGATCATCTCGTCCAGCGAGCGGCGGGAGAGCTGCCCGTACTCCGCCATCGACGGCACGGAGAACAGCACGTGCCCTTCCGCGGCGTAGGCGTGGCCGCGCTCGATCAGCAGGCCGATCAGCGCGACCATGTGCGAGATGTGGTGCGTGGCGCGCGGCTCGATGGTCGGGCGCAGCGCGTTCAGCGCGTCCATGTCGGCGTGGTAGAGGTCCGCGGTGCGCTTGGTCAGCGCCTCGATCGGCTCCCCGCTGTCGCGCGAGCGGTCGATGATCTTGTCGTCCACGTCGGTGATGTTGCGGACGTAGGTCACCGCCGGGTACAGCCGCCGCAGCAGCCGGAACAGCAGGTCGAACACCACCACCGGGCGGGCGTTGCCGATGTGCGCGGTGTCGTAGACCGTGGGTCCACACACATACATGCCCACCCGGTCCGGAGTCATCGGCTCGAAGCGTTCCTTGCGGCGGGTCAGCGTGTTGTAGAGGTCCAGCGGCACGGCGCCATGTCTCCTGTCAGGGGTCTTCGAGAGCTTACGCGGTCTCTCCCGCGAGGCGCTTCTGCGCGCGGGTTCGGCCGATCAGGGGTAGCAGGTTCTTCAATTCCGGTCCATGGTCCCGCCCGGTGAGGGCGCGGCGCAGGGGGAGGAACAAATCCTTGCCCTTCCGACCCGTCTTCGCCTTCACCGCACCCGTCCAGGTGCCCCAGGTGGAGAGGTCCCAGGGCTCTTCCGGCAGCAGGGCCGCCGCCTCGGCGAGGAAGGCGGGATCGTCGGCCGCCGGGGCGACCGGGGCGTGGGTCACCGCCCACCAGTCGCGGGCCTCCGCGACGCGCGACAGGTTGGGGCGCACCGCCTCCCAGAAGGCGGCGTCGGCATCATCCAGACCGAGCGCGGCCAGCTCCCCAGCCACCCGCTCGAAGGGCAGCAGATGGAGGATGCGGGCGTTCAGCCGCAGCAACTCCTCCGGGTCGAATTTCGGGGTGGCGCGGGACACCTTGGCGATGTCGAACTCGGCCACCAGCTCGTCCAGCGTCAGCCGCGGCTCGATGGCGTCGGAGGTGCCGAGCTTGGCGAGCAGGCTGGCCAGCGCCATCGGCTCGATCCCCTCCTCCTCACGCAAACTGGCCACGGACAGGCTGCCCAGCCGCTTGGACAGGCCCTGTCCCGTCGCGTCGGTCAGCAGCGGCAGATGGGCGAAGACCGGAACAGCCCCACCAACCGCCTCGAAGATCTGGATCTGCACCGCCGTGTTGGCGACGTGGTCCTCGCCGCGGATGACGTGGGTGATGGCGAGGTCGGCGTCGTCTACCACGCTGGTGAGCGTGTAGAGCGGGCGCCCATCCTCGCGGATCAGCACGGGATCGCTGAGAGCGGAACCCTCGAAATGCACCGGCCCGCGCACGAGGTCGGTCCATTCGACCGGCGTGTGCTCCAGCTTGAAGCGCCAGTGCGGCTTGCGCCCCTCCGCTTCCAGGCGGGCACGGTCGGCGTCGCCCAGGCGGAGCGCCGCCCGGTCGTAGATCGGCGGACGGCCCTGCGAGACGAGGCTGGCGCGCTTGAGGTTCAACTCCTCCGGCGTCTCGTAGCAGGGATAGAGCCGCCCGCTGGCCTTCAGCGCCGCCGCCACCTCGTCGTAGCGGCCATAGCGGTCGCTTTCCCGCGCGAAGCGGTCCCAGGTCAGGCCGAGCCAGGTCAGGTCCCGCTCGATCCCTTCCGCGTATTCCGGCTTGGAGCGCTCCTCGTCGGTGTCGTCGAGGCGCAGCAGGAAATTGCCGCCCGCCTTGCGCGCGAACAGCCAGTTGACGAGCGCGAGGCGCACATTGCCGACATGGAGGAGACCGGTCGGGCTGGGGGCGAAGCGGACGGCGACGGACATGCGGGCATCATTCGAAAGTCGGGACAGGGCGGCAGTCGTAGCACGCCGCGCGCCGGTCCGAAAGACGCCCATCAGGCGCCGCGGGGTCTATCGCGTTCGGCGCCCGATCGCTCTCCCACCCCTCCACAATTTCCGGCGCATATGGATTGTTTCGAATGAAACAATTCTTGCGCGGAGCGGTGGCGGAGGCGATGCTGTCCCCCTGTGCGGGTTTTCGGCCCGCGAAACCTATTGGAACGGGAGAGCGGCCATGAAGCTGGCCGAAGCCTTGCTGCGCGCGCTGAAGGATCGCGGCGCACAGGCCATGTTCGGGATTCCGGGCGATTTCGCCTTGCCCTTCTTCAAGGTGGCGGAGGAAACGCAGATCCTGCCGCTCCACACGCTGAGCCACGAGCCGGCGGTGGGCTTCGCGGCGGACGCGGCGGCGCGCTACAGCTCCACTCTAGGGGTGGCGGCGGTCACCTACGGGGCGGGCGCCTTCAACATGGTGAATGCGGTGGCCGGCGCCTACGCCGAGAAGTCGCCGGTCGTCGTCATCTCCGGCGCGCCGGGCACGACGGAGGGCAACGCCGGCCTGCTGCTGCACCACCAGGGCCGCACGCTGGACACGCAGTTCCAGGTGTTCAAGGAGATCACCGTGGCCCAGGCCCGGCTGGACGACCCGGCCAAGGCCCCGGCGGAGATCGCCCGCGTGCTGGGGGCCGCCCGCGCCCTGTCGCGCCCGGTCTATCTGGAAATCCCCCGCAACATGGTCAACGCCGAGGTCGAGCCGGTGGGCGACGACCCCGCCTGGCCGGTGGACCGCGACGCGCTGGCCGCCTGCGCGGACGAGGTGCTGGCGGCCATGCGCTCGGCCACGTCCCCGGTGCTGATGGTCTGCGTCGAGGTCCGCCGCTACGGGCTGGAGGCCAAGGTGGCGGAGCTGGCGCAGCGGCTGGGCGTGCCGGTGGTCACCACCTTCATGGGGCGCGGCCTGCTGGCCGACGCGCCGACCCCGCCGCTCGGCACCTACATCGGCGTTGCCGGCGACGCGGAGATCACCCGGCTGGTCGAGGAGTCGGACGGGCTGTTCCTGCTCGGCGCCATCCTCAGCGACACAAACTTCGCGGTGTCCCAGCGCAAGATCGACCTGCGCAAGACCATCCACGCCTTCGACCGGGCGGTGACGCTGGGCTATCACACCTACGCCGACATCCCGCTGGACGGGCTGGTGGACGCGCTGCTGGAGCGGCTGCCGCCGTCCGACCGCACGACGCGCGGCAAGGAACCCCACGCCTACCCGACCGGCCTTCAGGCCGACGACGGCCCCATCGCACCGATGGACATCGCCCGCGCCGTCAACGACCGCGTGCGCGCCGGGCAGGAGCCGCTGCTGATCGCGGCGGACATGGGCGACTGCCTGTTCACCGCCATGGACATGATCGACGCCGGGCTGATGGCGCCGGGCTATTACGCGGGCATGGGCTTCGGCGTGCCGGCGGGCATCGGGGCGCAGTGCGTGTCGGGCGGCAAGCGCATCCTGACGGTGGTCGGCGACGGCGCCTTCCAGATGACCGGGTGGGAGCTTGGCAACTGCCGACGGCTGGGCATCGACCCCATCGTGATCCTGTTCAACAACGCCAGTTGGGAGATGCTGCGCACCTTCCAGCCCGAATCCGCCTTCAATGACCTGGACGACTGGCGCTTCGCCGAGATGGCGGCGGGCATGGGCGGCGACGGTGTGCGTGTGCGCACGCGGGCGGAGCTGAAGGCGGCGCTGGACAAGGCCTTCGCCACGCGCGGGCGCTTCCAGCTGATCGAGGCGATGATCCCCCGCGGCGTGCTGTCCGACACGCTGGCCCGCTTCGTCCAGGGGCAGAAGCGCCTGCACGCCGCGCCCCGGGAATAAGGTCGGGGGAGGCGCATCCGCAGGCGGACGGTCCGCCTCCCACCGATCGGGCTGGCCCGCTAAGCCGTTGTCGCGCTTGCGCTTGGAGCAAGGTGCCGAAGCGAAATACCCCCTTCGGCACCGCTGCCGCGCAACAATTCGTTAACCATAAAAGCCCACCCTGTCCTTGCTTTCGGGCAGAATTTATTCAGGGACGAGGACGGCGATGACCTGCATTGTTGGCTTGGTGGACGGCGATCGTGTGTGGATGGGCGGTGACAGCGCGGGCGTGAACGGCCTCGACATCACCGTGCGCGCGGACACCAAGGTGTTCCGCAACGCCGACCTGCTGATCGGCTTCACCAGCAGCTTCCGCATGGGCCAGCTTCTGCATTACCGGCTGGAGCCGCCGCACCGCGACCCCGAGGCCGACGTCTTCCGCTACATGGTGGTCGATTTCGTGGACGCCGTGCGGGGCTGCCTGAAGGACGGCGGCTACGCTCACCGCTCCAACGACGTGGAGACCGGCGGCACCTTCATGGTCGGCTACGAGGGGCGCCTCTTCTCGATCCAGTCCGACTATCAGGTGGGCGAGGCGGTGCGCGGCTATCACGCCATCGGCTGCGGGTCCGACTACGCGCTGGGCTCGCTCGCCTCCACGGTCGGCCTGCCGGCGGAGGAGCGGGTGCTGAAGGCGCTGGAATGCGCCGAGCTGTTCAGCGGCGGCGTGCGCGCCCCCTTCACCATCCAGTCGATGGTCCGCCGCCCGCATCTGGCGCTGACCGAAGCGGCGTAAAGCCACAATAAAATTCAGGACTTCCCGCGCCGTTTTCGCCATCCGGCAAGACGGCGCGAAGTCGTGCCCGCACCGCGGCAAACTGTGTTATAGGGACGCCGCTCCGTCCCAAAGAGATGGAGAACAAAAAGACCATAAATACAGTGGGTGCTAGAGAATGGTTGACCAAACTGTTGGTGATGCGGATCGTTTGATTGGCGGAGAGTCTCGCGATGTCTCGGGCCTGGTGCATGGCCTGCCGGCTTTTTGCAATTCGCCTTACTTCGTGTTTCCGGCGCTGATCCTTCTGCTGATCATGCCCCTGTCGATCATTTTCCACCCGTCCTGGATCGTTCCGCTGGCCGAGCTGTATGCGGTCGGCATGATGGTGACGATCATCCGCCTGACGCGCGGGTGAACTGCGGGTCTTGCCCCACCCTTCCCACGGCTGACGCCGCGGGCCCCTTCCCTCCCCCGCTTCGCAGGGGAGGGTTAGGGAGGGGGCAATGCGCTTTACCCTCTCAACACCTCACGCAATGCCCCCGAACCCGTTGGTGATCGGATAGCGCCGCTCGCGGTTGAACAGCCGCGGCGTGATCTTCGGGCCGGGAGGCGCCTGGCGGCGCTTGTATTCGGCCAGATGCAGCATGCGCCAGACCTTGTCCACCACCTCCGGCGCGTGGCCGCGGGCGACGATCTCCGCCACGCCCAGATCCTTCTCCACCAGACAGCGCAGGATGTCGTCCAGCGCGTCGTAGGGCGGCAGCGTGTCCTGGTCGGTCTGGCCGGGCTTCAGCTCCGCGGTCGGGGCCTTGACCAGGACCCGTTCCGGCACGACGCGCCCCGCCGGGCCGAGCGCGCCCTCCGTCTGATGCGCGTTGCGCCAGCGCGCCAGCGCGTAGACCGTCGTCTTGTAGACGTCCTTCAGCACGGCGTAGCCGCCGCACATGTCGCCGTAGAGCGTGGCGTAGCCGACCGACATCTCCGACTTGTTGCCGGTGGACAGCACCATGGGGCCGAACTTGTTGGACAGCGCCATCAGCGTGACGCCGCGGGAGCGCGCCTGGATGTTCTCCTCCGTGGCGTCCGGGTCGCGCCCCGCGAAGGCCGGCAGGAGCATCCGCTCGAACGCCTCCATCGCCGGGACGATAGGAACGGTGTCCAGCTTGCAGCCCAGCAGCTCCGCCGATTCCGCGGCGTCGTCCAGGCTGTCCTGCGCGGTGTGGGGTGACGGCATCATCACACCGTGCACCCGGTCGGCGCCCAGCGCATCCACCGCGATGGCCGCCGACAGCGCCGAGTCGATGCCGCCCGACAGGCCCAGGATGACGCCGGGGAAACCGTTCTTGGTCACGTAGTCGCGCAAGGCCAGCACCAGCGCCGCGTAGATCGACTCCAGACCCTCCGGCGGGGCGACGCATTCCGTGTCGGCGCAGCTCCAGACATCGTCATCGCCGCGCTCCCAGCGGGTGATCAGCAGATGCTCGGTGAAGGCGGGGGCCTGCGCGACCAGCCGGCAATCGGCGCCCAGCGCGAAGCTGGCGCCGTCGAAGACCAGCTCGTCCTGCCCGCCCACCTGATTCACGTAGAGCAGCGGCAGGCCCGACTCGGTGACCCGCCGCACGGCGAGCTGCACGCGCTGGTCGTGCTTGCCCAGCTCGAACGGGCTGCCGTTGGGAACCACCAGGATCTCCGCCCCGCTTTCCGCCAGCGTCTCGATCACGTCGACGGACCACATGTCCTCGCAGATCGGAACGCCCAGCCGCACGCCGCGGACGTTGATCGGGCCGGGCAGCGGACCGGGGTCGAAAAGGCGCTTCTCGTCGAAGACGCCGTAGTTCGGCAGGTCCACCTTGAAGCGGATCGCCGCGACCGCGCCGCCGTCGAGCAGCAGGGCGGCGTTGTGGCGCTTGTCGCCGTCGCGCCAGGGCGCGCCGACCAGAAGGGCTGGGCCGCCGTCCGCCGTCTCGGCGGCGAGTTCACGCACCGCCCGCTCCACCACGTCCAGGAAGAAAGGCTTCAGCACCAGATCCTCCGGCGGGTAGCCGGTCACCGACAGCTCCGGACAGACCATCAGGTCGGCGCCGCGCGCGGCGGCCTCCGCCCGCGCGTCGCGGATGCGGTCGATGTTGGCGGCAATGGCGCCGACGGTCGGGTTGATCTGGGCCAGCGCGATGGAAAGGCGGTCGGTCATGGCGGCGTCGTCCGGTGAAGCGGCGGATCGGCGACACCGTAACAGCCGGAGGCCGGGGGCGGAAGCGGCGCACGGCCGCAGCGGAACCGCCCCACCACACGCTGTGTTGCCGGAAGGACAGGACGCCAATAGAAGGATGACCGGTCATGCAAAAGTCCGGGCAAGGTTCCGGGGCCACGACCTCCGTCTGGATGGACCGCGGCGGACCGGCGATGCCCACCGGGACCGTCGCTCCCACCGCCACGGGACTGGCTGCCCTGCGACCCGACGTGATCGTCGTCGGGGCGGGCATCGCCGGGGTCACCACGGCCTATCTGCTCCAGCGCTCCGGCAAGTCGGTGCTGCTGCTGGACGACGGACCGCCGGGCGGCGGCGAGACCGGGCGCACCACGGCGCATCTCTCCAACGTCATCGACGACCGCTTCACCGAGATCGAACGGCTGCACAGCGAGTCCGGCGCCCGCATGGCGGCGGACAGCCACGGCGCCGCCATCGACACCATCGAGCGGATCGCCCAGGAGGAGGGCATCGACTGCGGCTTCGCCCGCCTCGACGGTTATCTGATGCTGGCGCCGGGGCAGGACCCCGCCGGGCTGGACCGCGAGCGCGACGCCGCCCGCCGCGCCGGGCTGGACGATGTGGAGCGGCTGGACGCGCCGCCGATCCGGCATCCCGGCCCCTGCCTGCGCTTCCCCCGGCAGGCGCGCCTCCACGCGCTGGATTATCTGGCCGGGCTGACCCGCGCCTTCCTGGCGCGCGGCGGCGCTCTGTCCACCGGGGCGCATGTCTCCACGATCCGGCAGGACGGGGAGCGTGTGCGCGTCGAGGCCGGTCCGGACCACGCGCTGGTCGAGGCCGACGCGGTGGTCGTCGCCACCAACTCCCCGATCAGCGACCGCTTCGCCATCCATTCCAAGCAGGCGCCCTACCGCACCTACGCCATCTCCCTGCGGGTGCCGAAGGGCAGCGTGCCCGACGCCCTCTATTGGGACACGCTCGACACCTATCACTATGCGCGGCTCCAGCCGGAGGCCGACCACGACCGGCTGATCGTCGGCGGCGAGGACCACAAGACCGGCGAAGCCCGCGACATGGCCGAGCGCTGGGCCGCGCTTGAGTCCTGGACGCGCGCGCATTTTCCCCAGGCCGGGGCGGTCGAGCACCGCTGGTCCGGACAGGTGATGGAGCCCTTCGACGGGCTGGCCTTCATCGGGCCCGACCCGGCCTATGGCGGGCGGGTCTTCGTGGCAACCGGCGACAGCGGCATGGGCATGACCCACGGCACCATCGCCGGGCTGGTCCTGTGCGAGCTGATCCACGGCAGCGGCAGCCCGTGGGCCGCGCTGTACGATCCCGGCCGCAAGATGACCAGCAAGCTCGGCACCTATCTGCGGGAAAACCTGGACGTGGCCCGCCACTTCCTGCCCTACGTCCAGGGGCCGGAGCTGGAGGGCGAGGACCGCATCGAGCCCGGACAGGGCGCGGTCCTGAAATCGGGCGTCTGGCCCGTCGCCGTCTTCCGCGACGAGTCGGGGGCGCTGCACCGCCGCTCCGCCATCTGCCCCCATCTGAAATGCGTGGTGCGCTGGAATCCCGGCGAGCGGAGCTGGGACTGCCCCTGCCACGGCTCCCGCTTCGCGGTGGACGGGACGGTTCTGAACGGCCCGGCCACCCACCCCTTGGCGCCCGTGGAGGACTCCGCAAGCAAAAACTGATAAAATCCTTCGAAACCGAAGGGATTCGACCGGGCGTTGCAGGAGCTCTGCGACGAATTAACCTGTGGTAAAGGACTCCGGTTCGATCATACCCTTACGGCGAAACGATCACGCGCGGGAGGCGGCAATGTATTACTCGGAAATGTCCGGACCGACAGGAACGACCACCACGGTCCTGCAACAGGCGAACAACGCCAAGAAGGCAACCGAGAGCAAGGCCGCGGACGGCGCCAAGGCCGCCGCCACCACCGCCGATGCCGCGACTCCCGCGAAAAGCGCCAGCCCGGCCTACACGATCAGCCAGTCGATGGAGAATCTGCTCGACAACCTGTCGGGCAAGAAGCCTGCCGCGGCGGGTGCCGACGCCGGAGCGGCAGGCGACGCGGCCGCCGGCGGCAAGACCGGCTCCCAGGCGATGGCCGACCGGGCCAAGCAGGCCGAGCAGATCATGCAGAAGGCGCTGGAGCAGTCCAAGGGCCTCTCCGGCCTGTTCGAGAAGGCCATCGACAACATGGCCGGCGATCTCGGCAGCCTGCTCGGCGGGCTGGGCATGTCGGACGACGACGTGAAGGGCGCCGTCGGCGATTTCGGCAGCGCCATGAAGGACAAGCTGAAGTCCATGGATTTCAGCCAGATGGGCATGAGCATGCAGGAAGCCCGCTCGCAGTGGTCCATCGAGTCCCGCGGCATGGAACTGACCATCCAGGACGGCGACAAGTCGGTGCGCATCTCCTTCGCCAAGTCCACCCTGGACTTCACCCGCGAGGACCGCGGGCTGGCGGCCACGCTGAACGGGGACGGCTCGGGCAGCGCCATGTTCTCCGCCGCCACGACCAAGGTGTCCGGCAAGGCCACCGGCATGATCGTCCGCGCCAACGGCTTCAGCGACGACGAGATCAAGGGCGTCCTGGAGAAGCTGAACGGCATAGCCGCGAAGGGCGGGATGAAGGGCCTCGGCGCCCTGACCCCGACCAAGAGCGCCGATGGCGTGATGCACCTGAACCTCGACCTGTCGCAGCCTATCCCCGGCCTGACCGACGGCAGCGCCGCCAAGGGTGCCGCAGCGGCGGACACCGCCCAGAAGGTCGACATCACGGCGTGAGGACGGGCGGGCCGTTTTCCCGGAAGGGGCGTCCGCAAAAGGGGTGCGATCTGTGATAACGGGGGCCGGCGCTTGCCGTCGGGCCGGCTCCCTGTATAGAAGCGGCTTTCGCTGTTTCGGAGATTCGCTTCCCCATGACCGATCGCCCCACGACCGACCGCAACGCCGTTCTGGCCGCGAACCGGGCTTTCTACCAGGCCTTCACCGGGCGTGACTTTCCCGCCATGGACCGGCTGTGGGCCTCCCGCCTGCCCGTGTCCTGCATCCATCCCGGCTGGACCATCCTGTTCGGCCGGGAAGCGGTGGTGTCGAGCTGGCAGGACGTGCTCCGTTCCCCCCGCGGCCCGGCGGTGCAGGCGCGCAACGAACGCGTCAGCCTGTACGGTGAAACCGCGGTCGTCCTCTGCGAGGAGATCGTGGGAGACGCCGTTCTGGCCGCGACCAACCTGTTCGCGCGCGAGGACGGCGAGTGGCGGCTGGCCCACCACCAGGCCGGACCGGTCGCCGAACCCGCTTCGCAGATCCTGACGCCGCCCGACCGCCTGCCGCCCGGCGGCCTGCTGCACTGAGAGCGGCCCCTCTTTCCCCCTCGCGCGCTCAGCGGCGCTCCGCCGCCCTCTCCAACTGCCAGATCAGATCACCCACCACCCGGTCGGCGGTGATCCGCTCCGGGTCGCTGTTGGTCAGCGCCACCGCGGCCCAGCGGTGGGCGCGTGAGAAGGCGATGTAGGCGTTGAAGCCGCCGGTGGAACCGGAATGCCAGAGGATCGGCGTGCCGTCCGCCGCCCAGGCGACGAACCAGCCCAACGCCATCGCCCCCTGCCCCAGCGCTCCCGGATCGCGCAGCGCCCGCCCGTCCACCTGCACCGACTGGGCGAGCGCCAGCGTCGCGGCGGTCTCGCCGTCGCAGGCGGCCTTTCCCAGGCCGGTGCAGTCGCCCATGTTGGCGCGCAGCCAGCGCAGCAGGTCGTCGGCGGTGGAATAGAGGCCGAAGGAGGGCTGCATGGCCGGCGCCTCCCAATCGGGCACGACCTGCCCGCGGGCGTGGCCCACCGCCTTGCGGGCGCGCTGCCCGGCCGTGGGCGTCAGCGTGGTGTCGGTCATGCTGAAGCGGTCGGTGATCACCCGTTTCAGCAGCGTCTCGTAGGGAATGCCAGAGGCGGTGGACAGCGCCTCCCCCAGCACCGCCATGCCGACGTTGGAGTAGCGGAAGCGCGTGCCCGGCGGCACCGTCAGGCTGAAGCCGGACAGCCACGACCCCACCTCTTCCCGCGTCAGCGGCTTGTAGGGGTTGCGCGGGTCCTCCAGCCGGCTCCAGGAGAAGCGCGGAGTCTCCGGCACGTTGGGCAGCCCCGCCGTGTGGGTGGCGAGGTCGAGCAGGCGGATCGGCGTGCCGTCGAAGTCCGGGGCGTGGACCGGCTTGGGCAGATGGCGGGCCAGCGGGTCGGTCGGGGCGACGCGCCCGGCGCGGATCAGCTCCGCCAGGATGGTGCCGGTGAAGGGCTTGGTCAGGGAGGCGATCTGGAACAGGGTCCGCCCGTCCGGCGGTCCGCCGTCGGGCCGTCCGCTGTCGCCGCGCCCGACGACGAGGCTGCGCCCGTCGCGGATCACCCCGACGACGATGCTGCCCGCCCCCGCCTCCTCAAGACGGCGATCGGCCAACGCCGTCACCGCCTCCCGAAGACGGTCCGGGGGCACCGCGTCCGCCGGAGCCGGGGTGGTCGCCCAGACGGTGAGCGCAAGAAACGACACGACACCGAGCACCGGCCCCCGCATCCCCAGCCTCCGTCACCAGCGCGCGGAATGGACGCGCTAGGGAAGAGTGGGAAGCGGTCCCGCCCGCCGGTACGCCCGCGGACGGACATCACGCCAACGGAGCAGGTCGCGCCGGGCGGGTTAGACCGGTGAGAGTCCGTCTACTCGGTCGGGATTTCCGCCAGCGGCGGGCGGCGGTCCTTCACGATGGTCAGGGGAACGTCGTCGGCAGCGATCTCGATGATCGGCTGGCCGCCCAGCAGGCTGGGACACTGCTTGACCTGGGTGAAGGCCATGAAGAAGTCGGCCTTGCGCCAGTCCAGACCGGTGCCGTTGACCAGCTTCAGCCAGGGCGGCAGCTCGAAGCGTACGGCCAGCGTGTTGCCGCAGACCGACAGGGTGTACTGGCGCGGCGGCGCCTTGCCGCCGTTCTCGCGCTCCACCAGGGAGATCAACTCGGCCAGCGCCTCGTGCTGGGAGTTGCCCCAGTAATCCAGCTCGAACCGGCCCTCGGCGCCCTTCAGCCCGCCGGCGAACTGGTTGTAGTAGACGTACTGGTTCGGGTGCATGGCGCCGAGCTGCCACGCGTACAGCACGGCGACCGCGATGGCCGCCGCCCCGTACGCCTGCCCCGTACGCCGGCCCAGCGCCTCGGCCCCGCTCCACAGCCGGTCGAAGGCAATGCCGGCCAGCACCGCCATCGGCGGCGCCACGAACAGGAAGTGGCGGATGCCGTTGTAGACGGACGGACGCATCAGCATGAACAGGATCACCGGCAGGAAGGCCGCCAGCGCCAGCGGCACCCAGCGCACCGCGCCGAAGGCGCCGTCCACGCTCCGCCAGCCGCCGCGCACCACCCACAGGGCGGCCAGCACCACCGCGGCCAGGGTGCCCAGCAGCACCGCCTCCGGCAGCTTCACTCCCAGATAGACCGGCAGGTAGAGCGCCGGCGGGGCGGCGGAGCTGACCATCTGCCCCATGAACAGCGTCTGGATGTCGATGGGGAAGTGCGAGACGACGCGCAGCGCCTCCAGCGGGTTCAGCGGCTTCTGCACCGCCCAGGGCCAGAACAGCGCCATCACCGCGTAGGCCAGCGGAATGGCCGGCAGCAGGGGCGGCACGGAGCGCCGGACGACGCCGAACGCCGGCCGCAGCCCGCCCTGCCACGCCACCAGCACGACATAGAGCGCCAGCGCCACCGCGAGGTAGAAGCCGGCCAGCACCCCGCCCACCCGGATCGACAGGGTCAGGCCCAGCGCCAGCCCGAACTTCAGCACGGCGCTGCGCCGCGGGGCCGGCATCTGGCCGATGATGCGGGTGGCGAAATAGAGCGTCCACACCATACCCGCGGCGAAGGGCACGTCCTTGGTGTTGTTGAACATGGCGCCGTAATAGACGCCGGACAGCGCCAGCAGCGCCGCCGCCAGGAAGCCCGCCCGCGGCCCGGCCAGCAGCCGGGCGTAACGCCAGCAGCCCGCGATGCCCACCACCCCGACCAGCGCGCAGAGCAGGTGGCGCGTCTCATACTCCTCGAACGGTGAGATCGGGACCACCAGGGCGGTCACCAGATCGAACAGCCCGCCATACAGGTACAGGTCCTTGAAATGGAAGGCCGAGCGGTCGGTGAAGCCGGACAGGTAGAAGGACAGCAGCTTCTTGCCGTAGATGTGCTGCACCTCCTCGTCGGTGCTGATCCCGTAGTTCCGGAAGGTCAGCGCGGCGAGGATGATCAGGCACAGCAGAAGCGCGCGCGCCATGTCGTCCCACAGGGCGCCGGCGCGGCGTTGCGCCAGGGCGCCCGCCGGGGGCGTCGCCCCGAGGGGATTCAGGCCGAGCGGCGGCATCAGGCTCATGAAGGGCGGTCCTCGCTTCCCGGCCGGCGCCAAGCGCCCGGATTGTCCACCGGATTTGGTGTCGCAGCCGCGGAGTCATCCGCGAAGCCGTGCGCGGACCGGACGATGTAGAGGGGACGCCCCTTCACCTCGTTGAACACGCGGCCGAGATAGTCGCCGATGACCCCCAGCGTGACGAGTTGGATGCCGCCCATGAACAGCACCGCGGCCAGCAGCGATTCATAGCCGGGCACGTCGATGCCGTAGATCAGGGTGCGCAGCAGGCGCAGCAGGATGTAGACGAAGGCGAAGCCGGAGATCGCCATGCCCACCAAGCTCCACACCCGCAGCGGGAAGGTGGAGAAGGCGGTCAGCCCGTCGAAGGACAGGCTGAGCAGCTTCAGGAAGCCCCATTTGGTGTCGCCGCCGGCGCGCTCCCCCTGCTGGTAGGGGATGCTGGCCTGACGGAAGCCGACCCAGGCGAAGATGCCCTTCATGAAGCGCGTGCGCTCGGGCATGCGGTTGATGACGTCGACCACCCGCCGGTCCATCAGCCGGAAGTCGCCGACCTCGCGCGGCAGCTTGACCTCCGACAGGTTGTCGAAGATCCAGTAGAAGGCGCGGGCGAACGCCCGGTGCTTCAGGCTCTGCCCCACCCGCGCGTGGCGCACGGCGACGACCACGTCGTAGCCCTCGCGCCATTTGGCGAGGAACTGGGGCAGCAGCTCCGGCGGGTGCTGGAGGTCGGCGTCCATCGGCACCACGGCGTCGCCGGTGGTGTGGCGCAGCCCGGCCGACAGGGCCAGCTCCTTGCCGAAGTTGCGCGACAGGTCGACCACCTTGACCCGCGGGTCGGCGTCATGGACGTCCAGCAGGCGGTCGAGCGTATCGTCGCGGCTGCCGTCGTTGACGCAGACCACCTCCCAATCTGCGTCCAGCCGATCGAGCACGGGCACCAGCCGCTCGAACAGCGCCGCGATGTTGGGGCCTTCGTTGTAGAAGGGGATCACCACCGACAGGCGCCCCCGCTTCGTGCGGGCGGAGCGCGACGGCTTCGGGGCGGAAGCGGCGTCACCGGTGATGGGGGCGGGGTTGGGGGTGGGGCTGGCGGAAGCCGCCAGGGTGGGCGCGTCGGTCGTGGGCGCGTCGGTCAGGGACATGGCCGGCCGTTGGGTCAGATGATCACGAGCCGGGTCGGAGGGGTCCAGGCAGGCGTCCCCGGCGGGGCGCTTCGCCCTTTGGCATATAGCACGATACATGTGGATGAGCAAAACGCCTCTATTGTGACCATCCACGGCCTAAGCCGTGACCAGCACGCCGCTGGAACCGGCGCCGGAACGGTCCGTCGCTGGTGGGCTAACGCCACGGTCCCGACAAATATTCCAAGGCCCCGCGAAACCGCCAGAACCCGGAAGGATAAGGGCATCCCCAAGCGTGCGTGGAGGGACTCCATGCCCGTTTTCGGGGACCGGAAACCGGTTGGCACACTTAATGAATTGGTAAGCGGGTACTGCCATGTTTTGTACCTAAACCATTCAGCCTCATCCGGAGTTTTCCCGACCATGAGCCTGTTCAACCATCTTCGGGTCGGCACCAAGATCACGGCGGCGAACGCCGGGGTTCTTCTCTTCCTGGTCGCCATCGGCGGCATCGGGGTCTACGCCTTGACGGACGCGAAGGACGGCTTCGCGACCTACCAGACGCTGGCCCGGCAGACCACGGAGGTCGGGCGCATCCAGGCGACGATGCTGGAGGTCCAGCTCCAGGCCAAAACCTTCCTGCTGACCGGCAGCGAGGAGGCCGCCCACACGGTGGACTCGCTGGCCGCCGATCTCGACGGACGGATCGACGAGGCCAAGACCTTGTTCACCGAGCCGACGTTGAACCGCACGGTGACCCAGATGGACAATGAGCTGGGCCAATACCGCGAGGCCTTCGCCCGCATCATGGAGTTCCAGGCGACCCGCAACGAGGCGTCGGCGGAGCTTCTGGACCTCGGGGTCAAGATGGAAAAGGCGCTGAGCGGCGTCATGGACAGCGCCTACACCGACGGCGACACCGAGGCCGCCTATCAGGCGGGCATGGCGTCGCGGCACTTCCTGGCCGCCCGCAACACCGCCAACCGCTTCCTGACCGACGGCTCGGCGGAGAGCGCCGACATCTTCCGCAAGGAGCTGCAGAGCGCCTGCGAGCGCGGCAACGCGATGCTCGCCAAGCTGACCGAGCTGGAGCGCCGCCGCGGCGCCTCGTCCTTCCTGGCCTATCAGCGCGTCTTCGCCACCCAGTTCGAGAAGGTCGTCGTCGCCACCACAAAGCGGGACGAGCTGGTCGCGCAGGTGCTGGAGACGCTCGGCCCGACCGTCAACGCGCGGGTCGAGCAGTTGCGCGACGCCAGCGCCCGCCAGCAGGCGGCGCTCGGCACCGCCGCCACGGCGAACATCGACCGTGCCCGCACGACGACCACCGCCGCCGCCCTGGTCGCCGTGCTGCTCGGGCTGATCTCCGCCCTGCTGATCGGGCGCGGCCTGTCGCGGCCCATCGTCTCGATGACCGACACCATGACCCGGCTGGCCGGCGGCGACCGCCGGGTGGACGTGCCCGGCCTGGGCCGCGGCGACGAGATCGGCGGCATGGCCAAGGCCGTCGAGGTCTTCAAGCACAGCCTGATCGAGGCTGACCGCATGGCCGCGGAACAGGCCGTCGAGCATGAGACCCGCCGCGAGCGGTCGGAGCGCATCGACTCCCTGACCCGCGAATTCGACCGCATGGTGATGGAGGTGCTGTCCCGCGTCTCCTCCGCCGCGACGCAGCTCAACAGCACGGCCCAGGGCATGTCGGCCACCGCCGAGCAGACCACCCGGCAGGCCAGCGCCGTCGCCGCCGCCTCCACCCAGGCCACCGCCAACGTGGAAACCGTTGCCGCCGCCGCGGAGGAGCTGACCAGCTCGATCCAGGAGATCAGCCGGCAGGTCGCCCAGAGCAACAGCATCGCCGGGCAGGCGGTCAGCACCGCCGAGCGGACCGACGCCACCGTGCGCGGTCTGGTCGACGCCGCCCAGCGCATCGGCGAGGTGGTGCAGCTCATCAACGACATCGCCAGCCAGACCAACCTGCTCGCCCTGAACGCCACCATCGAGGCCGCCCGCGCGGGCGAGGCGGGCAAGGGCTTCGCCGTCGTGGCGTCGGAGGTCAAGAGCCTCGCCAACCAGACCGCCAAGGCGACGGAGGACATCTCCGGCCAGATCGCCGGCATCCAGCAGGTCAGCCGCGAGGCCGCCGGGGCGATCGCCGAGATCGGCCGCGTGATCGGCGAGATCAGCCACATCTCCACCACCATCGCCGCGGCGGTCGAGGAGCAGGGTGCCGCCACCCGGGAGATCAGCCGCAACGTCCAGCAGGCCGCCCGCGGCACGCAGGAGGTGTCGGGCAACATCGCCGGGGTGACCCAGGCGGCGGAAGCCACCGGCGACGCCTCCCGCCAGGTCCTCGACGCCGCCGACGGGCTGACCGGCGAGGCGGAGGGACTGCGCGGCTTCGTCTCCCGCTTCCTGACCGACATGCGGGCGGCCTGACACCGCTGTTCTTCACCCCTCCTCCATCCGATTGCGGTGGAGGAGGGGTTTTTCTTGCGCCGCCCCGGCCCTGTTGGGCAAATAGGGGCCATCGCGCACCCCGGACTGCCGTTCCCCATCATGATCCTGACCCCGATCCCGGCCGAGACGATGCCGGAGGCCCTGGCGACCTTCGAGCGCCTGCTGGCCGGCAAGCCCCTGCCCCTCGCCGCCTTCCGGCGCATCGCCGCGACATGGCCGGTGCCCGGCGGCGTCGACACGCCGGAGCAGCGCGCCGAAGCGGTGCGGCTGGCCCACGCCCACGGCATCGGCACGCTGGACGAGCCGCCGAACGCCTCCTTCATGTGGGACGGCGAGGTCATCCGCACCGACGTGGAATCGACGGTCATCGTGCATGAGGTCGCCCACTGGCTGGTCGCAGCGCCCGAGCGCCGTCCGCTCTATGACTTCGGCCTGGGGCCGGGGCCGGAGACGACGCTGCGCAAGGAGGCGCGCAGCCAGCAGAAGCTGACCTTCGAGGAATGCATGCACGAGGAGCAGCAGACCTCACTGCTCGGCGTGCTGTGGGAGGCCGAACTGGGCCAGCCGGCGATCCTCGCCTTCCTGGAGCAGAACTGGATGGAGCGCTGGGAGCGGGACAGCACCGCCGCCTTCTTCATCCGCCATGTCGAGGAACTCTTCACCCGCGGCCTGATCGACGCCGAAGGCCGCCCGTCCACGGCGCGCGCCTGGGCAGACGGACGGCTGCGGGCTGCCTGAAATTTGCACTGCCCATAAATCAATCATAAAACCCCTGGAGGCTGGACCGTCATGACCCGCAACCTGCTTACGCTGGCCTCCGCGCTGGCCCTGCTCGCCACCCCGGCGGCGGCGGACACGCTGAAGATCGGCATGATCACCACCCTGTCCGGCCCCGGCGCGGGCCTGGGCATCGACATCCGCGACGGCTTCGCGCTGGCGGTGGAGCATGCGGGCGGCAAGCTGGGCGGGCAGGACACCCAGGTCATCGAGGCGGACGACCAGCAGAAGCCCGACGTCGCCGTCGGCCTCGCCAACCGCATGGTCGAGCGCGACCGCGTGCAGATGGTGACCGGCGTGGTCTGGTCGAACCTCGCGCTGGCCATGCTGCCGACGCTGGCCGGCGGGCAGACCTTCTTCATCAGCCCGAACGCCGGCCCGTCGCAGCTGGCGGGCGCGCAGTGCAACCCGTACTTCTTCAACGCCGCCTACCAGAACGACCAGATCCACGAGGCCGTGGGCAAGCATGTCCAGGACGAGGGCTTCAAGAAGGTCTATCTGATGGCCCCCAACTACCCGGCGGGCAAGGACGGTCTGGCCGGCTTCAAGCGCTACTACAAGGGCGAGGTCGCGGGCGAGGTCTACACCCAGGTCGGGCAGCTCGACTACGCGGCGGAGCTGGCGCAGCTCAAGGCCGCGGCGCCGGACGCCGTCTACGTCTTCTACCCCGGCGGCATGGGCATCAACTTCATCAAGCAGTATGAGCAGGCCGGGCTGAAGGGTGCGGTGCCGCTGTTCGGCCCCGGCTTCTCCTTCGACCAGGACATCCTGGCGGCGGTCGGCGAGTCCGCGCTCGGCGTCAAGAACTCGGCGCAGTGGAGCCCCGACCTCGACAACGCCGCCAACAAGAAGTTCGTCGCCGACTTCAAGGCCAAGTACGGGCGCATCCCGTCCATGTACGCCGCCCAGGGCTACGACACGGCGCTGCTGATCGACACGGCGGTGAAGGCGGTCGGCGGCAACCTGAAGGACAAGGACACGCTGCGCGCCGCCCTGGCCTCCGCCAAGCTGCAGAGCCTGCGCGGCGAGGTGGCCTTCAACACCAACCACTACCCGATCCACAACATCTATCTGCGCGAGGTGGTGAAGGGTGCCGACGGTGCGGTGACCAACAAGACCGTCGCCACGGTCTTCACCAACCACGCCGACGCCTACGTCAAAGACTGCCCGATGAAGTGAGGCGCAGGCAGGACGCCGGAGAATGGACGCGCTCCTCCTTGTCGAACAGGGACTGAACGGGCTTCAGCTCGGTGTGATGCTGTTCCTGATGGCCGCCGGGCTGACGCTCGTCTTCGGCATCATGGACCTCATCAACCTCGCCCACGGCACCTTCTACATGGTCGGCGCCTACCTGACGGCGGCGCTGGTCCCGGTGCTCGACAGCTTCCCGCTGGCGCTGGCGGCGGCGGTTCTGCTGACGGCGCTGCTCGGGCTGGTCGTGGAGGCGGTGGCGCTGCGCACGCTCTACCGCCGCGACCACCTGGATCAGGTGCTGGCGACCTTCGGGCTGATCCTGTTCTTCAACGAACTGGTGAAAATCGTCTTCGGCCCGGTCCCCATCTTCCTGAACCCGCCGGCGGCGCTGGCCGGGACGGTGGACCTGTTCGGGCTGAAATACCCGGCCTTCCGGCTGGCCATCCTCGCCGTGGGCCTCGCCGTGGCGGTGTTCCTGTGGCTGCTGATCGCCCGCACGCGGGTCGGCATGCTGATCCGCGCCGGGGCTACCAACCGCGAGATGGTGATGGCGCTGGGGGTGGACGTCCGGCTTCTGTTCGGTTTGGTCTTCGCACTGGGCTGCGGGCTGGCCGGGCTGGCCGGCGCCATGGCCGGGCCGGTGCTGGCCGTTCAGGTCGGCATGGGCGAGCAAATCCTGATCCTGACCTTCGTGGTCATCGTGATCGGCGGCATCGGCTCGATCCGCGGGGCGCTGGCCGGCGCCCTGCTGGTCGGCATGGTGGACACGCTGGGCCGCGCCCTGCTGCCCGCGGCCTTCCGGCTGGTGATGGACGCCGCCAACGCCAGCGCCGCGGGGGCTGCGCTCGCCTCCATGGCGATCTACGTGCTGATGGCGGTGGTTCTGGCGATCAAACCCAAGGGTCTGTTCCCGGCGCACTGAGGTTCGGGTTTCTTGGGAGACAACAGGGTCTTCACGGATTTCGCGGATTCCGGCACGGATTTCACGGATTTCTTTTTGAGCGTGCTCGGCGCGTGCCAATCGGAACGGCCTGCACCTGGGACGGATAAAAGAAAATCCGTGAAATCCGTGCCCAAATCCGCGAAATCCGTGTGAATCCTGTTGCCCCCGAGAATCCGACCCCCTCACCGCGGTCCGTAGGCCACCGGATCGGCCAGTCCGGCCTCCGAGAAGCCCTTCAGCCGCAGCAGGCAGCTGTCGCAGGACCCGCAGGCCGCGCCGTCCGGCGCCGGATCGTAGCAGGAGTGGGTCAGGCCGTAATCCACCCCAAGCTCCAGCCCGCGGCGGATGATGCCCGCCTTGTCGAGCGTCATCAGCGGGGCGTGGATCTTGAACCGGCTGGTGCCCTCCACCCCCGCCTTGGTGGCAAGGTTCGCCATGGTCTCGAAGGCGGCGATGTATTCGGGGCGGCAGTCCGGATAGCCGGAGTAATCCAGCGCGTTCACGCCGATGAAGATGTCCGACGCCTGCAGCGTCTCCGCCCAGGCCAGCGCGAAGGACAGGAACACCGTGTTGCGCGCCGGCACGTAGGTGACCGGGATACCCGTCCCCAGATCCGCCGCGCTGGCGTGCTTGGGCACGTCGATGGCGTCGGTCAGGGCCGAGCCGCCGAAGGCCCGCAGGTCGATGTCGGCGATGACGTGGCGGTCCACCGCCATGGCCGCAGCGACGCGCTTGGCCGCCTCCAGTTCCACCGCGTGGCGCTGGCCGTAGCGGAAGCTGAGCGCGTTCAGCCGGTAGCCCTGCTCTCTGGCAATGGCCAGCACCGTCGTGGAATCCAGCCCGCCACTGACCAGCACCACCGCGTTCCTTGCGTCCATGTCCCTGCCCTTTCCCCATGCCCACCGGGCGGCCCGGCATAATCCCGTCCTGCCGGCGGGTCAACGGCCATGGCCGCTTGCAGCCCCCGCCCACGGCGATCAGCCGCCGGGGCCCCGCACCGCACCAAAAAACCCACAGCTGTTAACACTTCGGCAATTTCCCTGTAACATTGTTGTTAAGACGACGAACATTCAGAAGGCATAAGTACACCGGCGCACAGGCCTGCTCCGGTTGCAAGGGAGCTATTGCCGTGAATGCAATCCATTCGCCCCCCTCCGCCCAGGATGAGCCCGCCGAATCCGCCTGCTCCGGCCCCACTACCCACTGCACCGGCGCCATGAAGGCGGCGGATTGCCAGTCGTCCTGCCACCTGAACGACGCGGCTTTCCGGAACAAGGCCAGGGACATTCTTTCCAGCGGCCGGACCGTCACCGCCGGCGCCGTTCATCTGATCGGTCTGGAGGACATCCGGGACCGGCTGGGCAAACGGTGGGGGAGCGTGAAAGAGCGGGTCCAAGACTACACAGGCCGCCTGCTCGAAAAGATACTGTCCCCGCAGGATGTGTGGTTCCGGCATGGCGAAGCCCAGTTCATCATCGTGTTCGCCCATGCCGATATACAGGCGGCCCAGCTGATCTGCGGCAAGATCGTCGAAACCCTGCATCAGGCGTTGCTCGGCCACAGCGACACCAGCCGGATCACCGTCAAGACCGCCCTGATGGAAATCGACGGCAGCATCGCCATCGGCAGCGCCCGCCTGGACGATCTGCTCCACCACGCCGCCAGCCAGCCGGAGCGCCCGGCGGACCGCGCCGGCCCGGCCACCCAACGGACCGCTCAGCCACCCCACCCTCATCCGACGGCCCAACCGGCCTCCCAGCCGCAGGCCGAGGAGCGGCGGCGGCCCTCGCTGGTCGGTTTCGCCCTCGACAACGGAGAACCGCCGCCGCAGCCGAAGGTGCTGTTCCGCCCGGTCTACGATGTGAAGAACAAGGTGATCTCCACTTACACCTGCCGCCCGGATCTCCACACCTGCCGCCATATCAACCAGATCACGCTGGACGACGTGCTTCAGGAAGAAGCCATTTTCGATTACGACATGGAAACCCTGTGCCACGCCATCAGCACCTACAATGAGTTGTATAAAAACAAATTCCGTTACGCCCAGACCATTCCCGTCCATTTCGAAACCCTCGCCTCGGTGCGACGGCGGCGGGAGTATCTTCAGTCGTGCCGAATGATCCCCAGTTACTTGATCCCTTTCCTGGCCTTCGAGCTTGAAGGCCTCCCGCAGGGCATTCCCAACGGGAGGCTGGCCGAGATGGTCACCATGCTGCGCCCCTTCGGCCGCGCCGCCATCGTCATCCTGCGGGAGGACACCGCCGACATCGCGGTCTATGCCAACGCCGGCGTCAAGGGGGTGGGGCTGTCCATGGATTTCCGGGATGGCGACCAGCGCTGCATCGACAAGATCAACGCCTTCTGCCCCATGCCGCGCAAACACGGCCTGTTCTCCTATCTGGACGGTGTCCGGAATGTCGAACAATTCCAGGCTGCGATCGAGGCCGGGGCGGCCTATATCGGCGGCGCCGTGGTCGGCAAGGATTCCGACGTTCCCGAACACATGCGGCGCTGCACCGAAAGGCAAATGCTGATGAGGGCCAGAGTTAAGGCACGGCAGGCGTCAGCATAGGCAGGTTCGGCAGAGGCGCGCTCCTTTCCGCATAGACCGTGAGCAAGGGCCGGTTCGACGCCACCGTTAACTCATTAGCAAGTGCGAAAGGATCATTCTGTTCGTGCAGTCGATCCATTTGCGTTCGCACCCATTTCAGGCGGCTGCCCTGCCTTTGGGTTCGCGCTCCCCACAGCCGGAAAGGGAAGCTCGACCATGGTCACACACCATCCCTCCGGTCCGGACGATGCCCCACCGGAACAGAACGACGGCCCCATCCCGTCTTTGGGTCCGTCCCCCAACCAGTCGATCGACGACTCCTTCAAGGAGCGCGCCCGGCAGATCCTGGCGCACGGCCAGACGGTCACCGCGGGGTCCGTCCACCTGATCGGTCTTGATGAAATCCAGAAAGAGTTGGGCAACCGCTGGGGAAGTGTGAACGAACGGGTGCACGTTTACACCGAGCGCATGCTCAAGAAGATGCTGTCGCCGCGCGACGTCTGGTTCCGCTATGGCGAGAACCACTACATCATCGTCTTCGCCCAGGCCGACCGCAAATCGGCGCAGTTGACCTGCAGCAAGGTGATGGAAAGCCTGCATCAGGCGCTGCTTGGCCACGCCGACACCCGGCGCATCACCGTCAAGACCGCGGTGGTGGACATCGGCGGCGGGGTCGCCCTGGACACCGCGCGGCTGGCCGACCTGCTCAAAGACGCCATCCACAAGCCCGAGGACATCGCGGCGGCCTCCCCCCCACCGACTGACGGCGCCATACCGGCGGCGGAGGCGCGGCGCCCGCACTGGACCGAGATGCCGGCGGACACCATCACGCCGCAGCTTCGGCCCAAGGTGCTGTTCCGCCCGGTCTTCGACGTGAAGCACAAGGTGGTGTCGACCTACTGCTGCCGCACCGATGCGGACACGGCCCGCTATCTGAACCTGATGGACTCCTTCGACCCGGAGCGCGAGGAGGCCGTCTTCGACCTCGACATGGAGACGCTGAGCCTCGCGGTCAGCACCTACAACGAGCTGTACGCCAACAAATTCCGCTACGCCCAGACCATCCCCGTCCATTTCGGCACCCTCGCCTCCAGCCGGCGGCGGCGGGAATACATCCAGGCCTGCCGGATGATCCCCCGCGTGCTGATGCCCTTCCTGGCCTTCGAGCTGGACGGGCTGCCGGCCGGCGTTCCCTATGGCCGGCTGGCGGAGATCGTGGCGATGCTGCGCCCCTTCGCCCGCGCCGCCATGGTCATCCTGCACGAGGACGCGGGCGACCTGTCGGTCTACGCCACCGCCGGCATCAAAGGGGTCGGGCTGCGGCTGGACGGGCGGGAGGACGAGCCACACATCCTGGAGCGGCTCCAGACTTTCTGCCCCGGGCCGCGCAAGTTCGGCATGTTCGCCTATGTGGACGGCGTTCGTACCCCGGTGGAGCTGGAGGCGGCGGAGGCCGCGGGCGCCGCCTATCTGAGCGGCCCGATCATCGGCGAGGATTCGGAGGTGCCGGAGCATATGAAGCGCTGCACCGAGCGCCAGCTCCTCCAGCGGTCGCGGCGGCGGCGGCACCCCGACACGCCCTGGGGGTGAGGAGGCGGGGATGAGCGGACGGTCACGACCTTTTGTGTTCAAGCCCGCCCATCTGTGCGAAAAGACGGGCCTACCGATTGGCCTGCCGACTGGTTGACCGCCCCTCTTTTCCGGCCCTCCATGCCCCCGACCGCGCCCCGAACCGCCCTGCTCACCCGCCCCCGCATCGCCCTGCTGATCCTGCTGGCCGTCGCGCTGGCGCTGCCCACCGTCGCCGACTGGATGGGGGAGCCCTTCTACGTGCGGTTGGCGACGCGCATCCTGGTCTTCGCCCTGGCGGCGGTCAGCCTCGACCTGATCCTCGGCTTCGGCGGGATGGTCAGCTTCGGCCACGCCGCCTTCGTCGGGATCGGCGGCTATGCCGTCGGCATCTTGTTCGCCCACCAGTCGGACGGTTCGACGCTGTTCGGCTTTCCCGGCACGGTGAACGGGCTGATCGTCTGGCCGCTGGCCATGCTGGCCGGGGCGCTGGCGGCGCTGCCCGTGGGGGCGATCTCGCTGCGCACCACCGGCGTGCCCTTCATCATGATCACGCTGGCCTTCGCCCAGATGCTCTTCTACCTGATGACCGGTCTGAAGGCCTATGGCGGGGACGACGGCATCGCGCTGTGGAGCCGCTCCACCCTGCCCGGCCCGCTGAACATCACCGACCACACCACCTTCTATTACGTGGTGCTCGGGCTTCTGGTGGCGGCGCTGGCGCTGGGCTGGCGGCTGGTCAATTCCCGCTTCGGGCGGGTGATCCGCGGCGCCAAGGACAACGAGCGGCGGATGGCCGCGCTCGGCTACCCGGTCACCCGCTACAAGCTCGCCGCCTTCGTCATCGCCGGGGCGCTGGCCGGGCTGGCCGGGGCGCTGCTCGCCAACGCCACCATGTTCGTCGGGCCGCAGTATCTCCATTGGAGCCGCTCGGGCGACCTGATCGTGATGGTCGTGCTGGGCGGCATCGGCACGCTGATCGGCCCGGTGCTGGGCGCCGCCGCGCTCCTGCTGCTGGAGGAGTTCGTGCCGGAGCTGATGGACCTCGCCCACGCCGGGCTTGGCGAGCATTGGAAGATCGTGCTGGGGCCGGTGCTGATCCTGCTGGTGCTGTACGCCCGCAAGGGCCTGTGGGGCGTCGTCGCCGGGAGGCGCCCGTGAGCGACCCCCTGCTGAGCACAAACGGACTGGTCAAGCGCTTCGGCGGGCTGGCCGCCACCGACGGACTCTCACTGTCCGTGGCGGAGGGGGAGCTGCACGCCCTGATCGGCCCGAACGGGGCGGGCAAGACCACCCTGATCGGCCAACTGTCGGGGGAACTGACCCCCGATTCCGGGACCATCCTGTTCGACGGGCGCGACGTGACCGGCCTGCCCGTGCACAAGCGGGCGCAGCGCGGGCTGGCCCGCAGCTTCCAGATCACCTCGATCTTCCCCAGCTTCACGGCGCTCGACAACGTGGCGCTGGCGGTGCAGGCCCACGCCGGGCACAGCTTCCGCTTCTGGCGCGACGCCGGGCGCGACCGCCGGCTCGCCGACCCCGCCCGCGCCGTGCTGGAGCGGGTCGGGCTGGGCGCGCGGGCCGACACCCGCGCCGACGCTCTGGCCCACGGCGAGAAGCGGCAGCTCGAACTGGCGATGGCCCTGGCCACCGGGCCGCGGCTGCTGCTGCTCGACGAGCCGATGGCCGGCATGGGGCCGGAGGACTCCGCCCGCATGGTCGAACTGCTGCAAGAGCTGAAGGGCGGCGTGACGATCCTGCTGGTGGAGCACGACATGGACGCCGTCTTCGCGCTGGCCGACCGCATCACCGTGCTGGTGCGCGGCAAGGACCTCGCCAGCGGCACCCCGGAGCAGATCCGCAACGACCCGGCGGTGCGCGAGGCCTATCTCGGCGACGAGCTGGAGGTCGCCTGATGCTGCGCGTCGCCAACCTGACCGCCGCCTACGGCTCCAGCCAGGCGCTGTTCGGCATGGAGCTGTCCGTCGACGCCGGAGAGGCGGTGACCCTGATGGGCCGCAACGGCATGGGCAAGACCACGACCATCAAGGCCATCATGGGCCTCGTGGCGCCGACCGGCGGCTCGATCACGTTCGAGGGGGCGGAGATCGCCGGGCGCCCGCCGCACCGCATCGCGCGGGCCGGCATCGCCCTGGTGCCGGAGGGGCGGCAGGTCTTCCCCACCCTGACCGTGCGCGAGAACCTGATCGCCACCGCCGCCAACCGCTTCGGGCGGCGCGATCCCTGGACGGTGGAGCGGGTGCACGCCCTGTTCCCCCGGCTGGCCGAGCGCGCCGGCAACCTCGCCCGCAACCTGTCGGGCGGGGAGCAGCAGATGCTCGCCGTCGGGCGCGCCCTGATGACCAACCCCAAGCTGCTGATCCTCGACGAGGCGACGGAGGGGCTGGCCCCGCTGGTCCGCCAGGAGATCTGGGACTGCCTCGCCCGACTGAAGGGCGAGGGGCAGGCGATCCTGGTGGTGGACAAGAACGTGCACGCCCTCGCCGCCCTGGCCGACCGCCATCACGTCATCGAGAAGGGACGTCTGGTGTGGTCCGGCAGCTCCGCCGCCCTGCTCGCCGATCCCACGTTGAAGGAGCGCTATCTTGGCGTCTGACCCTCTGTACAGCGGCATGACCGCCGCCGAGATCGACCGCCAGTACAATTTCCGCAAGCTGGTGCCGGAGCACCCGGCCTATTTCACCCGCTGGCAGGCGGAGAGCGAGGCGGTGCGCGCCCGGCTCGGCGGACGCTACGACGTCTCCACCGGCCCGCACCCGCGCCAGCGCGCCGACGTCTTCCCCGCCGGCAGGAACGCGCCGGTGCTGCTCTTCATCCATGGCGGCTACTGGCGGGCCCTGTCGAAAGACCTGCACTCCTTCATCGCAGCACCCTATGTGGAGCGCGGGGTGGCGGTCGTCCTTCTCGGCTACGGCCTGTGCCCGGACGTGACGATGGACGAACTGTGCGGCCACGCCCAGGCCGGGCTGGACTGGGTGTTCGCCAACGCGGCGGATTTCGGCGGCGATCCGCGGCGGGTGGTGGTGTCCGGCCATTCGGCGGGCGGCCACCTGACGGCGAAGCTGGTCTCGGAGAACCGCGACCGCGTGGCCGGCGGCATTCCGATCAGCGGCCTCTACGACCTGGAGCCGATGCTCGGCTTCGAGGTGAACGAGCAGCTGCGGCTCGATCCCGACTCGGCGCGGCGGCTGAGCCCGATCCACGCCGTTCCCGCCCCCGCCCCGCTGCTGATGCCAGCGCTGGGCGGCCTTGAGACCGATGCGATGCACCGCCAGCAGGCCGACTACGCCCTGGCCTGGGCCGCCCAGGGCAACGCGGTGCGGGAGATCGTGGAGCCGGGCGCCGATCATTTCAGCGTGGTCGACCGCTTCGCCGAACCGGGCAGCCTGCTGTTCGAGGCGGCGCTGGCGATGCTCAAGGACAGCTGATGCCGGAAACGAAAAAAGCCTTCCCGGTCGGGAAGGCTTTTTTCGTTTGAGCGTTCGCTCGAATGAGAGTGGCGGATGGGGGGAGATTCGAACTCCCGATACCCTTGCGGGTATGCCGCATTTCGAGTGCGGTGCATTCAACCGCTCTGCCACCCATCCGCTGCCCCGTTTCCGGGGTGGCGCGGAACCTACCCAAAAGCCTGGGGGGATGCAAGCCCTTGTTTGCAGGAAAATGAACGGGAAAATGCCACCATGACTGTTGACTCCCGGTGGCCCATCGGTTAAATCCCCGCTCTCACGAACGGGCTTGCACCTCAAACGGTGGGCGAGCGGCCCTTCCGTTTGTTTTGAGATAGGCAGTGACGACGATGTTTGCAGTGATCCGCACCGGCGGCAAGCAGTACAAGGTCGCCAATGGCGACGTGATCCGCGTTGAGAAGCTCGAGGCCGAGGCCGGCGCTTCCATCACGCTCAACGACGTGCTGATGGTCAGCGACGGCGGCAGCACCACCCTTGGCACCCCGACGGTTGCCGGCGCTGCTGTGACCGCCGAGATCGTCGCCCAGGATCGCGGTCCGAAGATCATCGTCTTCAAGAAGAAGCGCCGCCAGAACTACCGCCGTAAGAACGGCCACCGCCAGGACCTGACCGTCCTGCGCATCACCGGGATCAACGGCGCCGCCTGAACGGCCGCCGACCAGTCACAGGAGTAACTCCCCATGGCCCATAAAAAAGCAGGCGGCTCTTCGCGCAACGGCCGCGACTCCGCTGGCCGCCGCCTCGGCGTGAAGCGTTTCGGTGGCGAGAACGTCGTCGCCGGCAACATCATCGTCCGCCAGCGCGGCACGAAGTTCCACCCCGGTGAGAACGTCGGCATCGGCAAGGACCACACCCTGTTCGCCAAGACGGACGGCGTGGTGGCCTTCAAGCACAGCGCCCAGGGGCGCACCTACGTCGCCATCGAGGCGGTCGAGGTCCAGGCGGTCGCGGCCGAGTAATCTCGTCCGGCCCGTACGGTGTGTTGGGATAATCGGGGGTTCGGGCAACCGGCCCCCGATTTTCTTTTGTTGATGTGGTGGTCACCGCCCCCTTCCCACGGTTGGAGGACGGTGCGCAAACGGTAGATTGGCCGGCACGGTCCCCGATGAAGTTCCTCGATCAAGCCAAGGTGTATCTGAAAAGCGGCGACGGCGGCCCCGGCGCCATCGCTTTCCGCCGCGAGAAGTTCATCGAGTATGGCGGACCGGACGGCGGCAACGGCGGCCGCGGCGGCGATGTCGTGATCGAGGTCGTGAACGGCCTCAACACGCTGATCGACTACCGCTACAAGCAGCATTTCAAGGCGCAGCGCGGCAACCACGGCATGGGCGCCAACCGCAACGGCGCCAGGGGCGAGGACGTGGTCCTGCGCGTGCCGGTGGGCACCCAGATCCTCGACGAGGATCAGGAGACCGTCCTGCTCGACCTGACGGAGCCCGGCCAGCGCGTCGTCATCCTGAAGGGCGGCGACGGCGGCTTCGGCAACGCCCATTACAAGACCCCGACCAACCGCGCCCCGCGCAAGTCGCATCCCGGCTGGCCGGGCGAGGAGCGCTGGGTCTGGCTGCGGCTGAAGCTGATCGCCGACACCGGCCTGCTCGGCCTGCCCAACGCCGGCAAGTCCACCTTCCTGGCCGCGACCACCGCGGCGCGCCCGAAGATCGCCGACTACCCCTTCACCACGCTGGCCCCCAACCTGGGCGTCGTCCGCGCGGGCGACGAGGAGTTCGTCATCGCCGACATCCCCGGCCTGATCGAGGGCGCGCACGAGGGGCACGGGCTGGGCGACCGCTTCCTCGGCCATGTGGAGCGCACGCGCGTGCTGCTCCATCTGATCGACGGCACGGCGGAGGATGTGGTCCAGTCCTACACCACCATCCGCAACGAGCTGGTCGCCTATGGCGGCAACCTCGCCGACAAGCTGGAGATCATCGGTCTGAACAAGGCCGACGCCCTGCTCGACGAAGAGGTCGCGGAGAAGAAGGCGGCGCTTGAGGCGGCGTCGGGTGCGGAGGTGATGGTTCTGTCCGGCGCCACCGGCCAGGGCGTCCAGGCGGTGCTTTACCGCTTGCTCACGCTCATCAAACAGTCCAAGGAAGAGGAGCCCGACGTCATCCAGGCTCCGGTCACGCGCTCCATCCCCCGGGCCCCGGTCGGCCAGAAGATGGACGACGAGTATGCCGGCTGGAACGAGGAGACGGGCGAGTACGACGATCTCCCCGAAGAGCCGGACTCCGACTCGGACGGGGATGACTGGGACGATGAAGGCGACGATGACGGTGACGACACCGAGCACAGCGGCAACGGCGACGACAACGCCAAAGGCTGATACCTCCTCTCTGCTCCCCACCTTGCTCGATGCGCGGCGGCTGGTCGTCAAGATCGGCTCCGCCCTGCTCGTCGACAGCGCCACCGGCCGGATGCGCCGCGAGTGGCTGGACGCGCTGGCCGACGACGTGGCCGCCTGCCGCAAGCGCGGCCAGGAGGTGGTGATCGTCACCTCCGGCGCCGTCGCCTGCGGGCGCGAGCATCTCGGCCTCGTCGGGCGCGCCCTGCGGCTGGAGGAGAAGCAGGCCGCCGCCGCCACCGGCCAGATCCGGCTTGCCGCCGCCTATCAGGAGACGCTGGCCCGCCACGGCCTGACCGTCGCCCAGGTGCTGGTGACGCTGGAGGACACGGAGGAGCGCCGCCGCCACCTCAACGGCCGCGCCACCATCGACACGCTGCTTAAGCTCGGCGCCGTCCCCGTCATCAACGAGAACGACACGGTCGCCACCGCGGAGATCCGCTTCGGCGACAACGACCGTCTGGCTGCCCGCGTCGCCCAGATGATCAGCGCCGACACGCTGGTCCTGCTGTCGGACATCGATGGCCTCTACACCGCCGACCCGCGCAAGGACCCTGACGCCCGGCACATCCCGGTCGTCCAGGAACTGACCTCCGACATCGAGAACATGGCGGGCGAGCCGCCGCCGGGCTACAGCTCCGGCGGCATGGTGACCAAGATCGTCGCGGCCCGCGTCGCGCTGGCCGCCGGCTGCCGCATGGTCATCGCCAAGGGCAAGCGCATGAACCCGCTGGCCGCGCTGGAGCAGCGGCCCGAGCAGGGCGGCGCGCTGTGCACGTGGTTCCTGCCCGCGGCCTCCCCCTCCTCCGCCCGCAAGGCGTGGATCGGCGGCAACCTGAACGCCCACGGCGCGCTGACGGTGGACGCCGGCGCGCTGTCGGCGCTCGCCCGCGGGGCCAGCCTGCTCCCCGCCGGGGTGCGCGCCGTCGAGGGCGACTTCGAGCGCGGCGACGTGGTGGTGGTCAAGGCGCCGGACGGGCGCGAGGTGGCGCGCGGCCTGACCGCCTACGCCGCCGAGGACGCCCGCCGCATCGCCGGCCGCAAGAGCCACGAGATCGAGGAGATCCTCGGCTACCGGGGCCGCGACGAGATGATCCACCGCGACGATCTGGTGGTGCGGTGAGCGTTTCGATCGTGGGCCGCCCGCCTCTCCAGGCCATCCTGTGGGACATCGACGGCACGCTGCTCGACAGCGAGCCGTGGCACCAGCGCGCCACCATCGCGGTCTGCCGGCTGCATGGCCATGTTATGTCCGACACGGACTACGCGGCCACGCTGGGCGTCGCCTTCCCCGAACTGTACGCCCGGCTGCACGCCGCCCGGCCCATGGCCCTGACCTTCCGGGAATGGGCGGACGCCATCACCGACCTCTATCTGGAACGCATCGCCGAGGTCGAGGCGCGGGCCGGCGCCCTGGCGCTGGTCGACGCCTTCGCGGAGCGGGGATTGCTGCAGGCCTGCGTGTCGAACAGCGGACGCCGCGTGGTGGAGGCCAACCTGCGCCACATGGGAAGCCCGCATTTCCTGTTCGGCCTCAGCCGCGACGACGTGAGCAAGGGCAAGCCGGACCCCGAGCCCTACCTGACCGCCGCCGCCCGCCTCGGCGTGCCGCCCGCGGCCTGCGCGGTGATCGAAGACAGCCCGACCGGCGCCCGCGCCGCCAGGGCCGCCGGCATGCTGACCATCGCCTGGCCCCAGCACGCCGACCTGCTGTTCGAGGCCGCCGACCATGTGGTGGAGGACCCGGCGGCGCTGGACTGGGATGGCCTCTGCGGCGTCGCGGAGCGCATGGCGGCGGATTGACGCGCTGCCGGTCGGCACGCGACGCCGCAACCACGGCATGACATGATCCGGATGCACACCCTTGCATTCGATTGCCGAACCATGCCGCACCCCGCGACGCGCGCGTTTCTTACCGTCCTCATCGCCTTATGGGCGTTTCCGGCGGCGGGAAAGGACCCGGACGTGCCGCCTGTGGACCCGCCCAACCGCTGGCACCGGATGGGACCCACCGACGCCGAGTCGAGCAGCCGCTGCATCGGCCAGTTGATCAGCCCCATCTGCACGTTGGAAACCCTGCTCGCGTGCTTCGACCATGCCATAAACGCCCTCTGCACGCTCGCGACCGGAAGAAAAATACGAGCGGAGTACATGGACGGACGAGGCAAAGGCACCACGCTTTACCGGGTCGTCATGGCGCGCCGGCTCACGCCACGGGACATCCCGAGACGCTGCCTCAACGATGATCTGGAACCGACGTGCAAAGCCGGCGATGTCCAGATCACCCTGAGCAAGCGCTCGTGCTGGAGCTACGGCTGCCCACCACCCGACAAGGACCCCGTCAAGATGGGCACAACCTATAACTTGCGGAAGGAAGGCGATGGCCGATGGATCGTCTTCGAGTGGTATTCACCGCCTTATTGAAGGTGCTGTTATTTATGATTTCTTCTTGGAAATGCAAAATATCCAGAGCGATCCCTCTCATCATTTCTTTGATTCCTTAAATGCTCCACCCTCCTGCCAAAAAGATAATATGAAAGCCTCTTAGCCAAGCCATCATCCGTTGCGAGATAGGAATAGGCCGCAAGAGTCCCCTGCCCCATTTGCCTGTCTTTCGGCATTTCAGGATAGCCATTCTCCCGAAACACCCGGTTCATCGCATCCTGGATGATCTCCGTTCCTCGGCTCCGGCCGAACCGGAACAGGGTGTCGGCGAAGGCCGCCGCCGCTTCGTCGTTTCCGATCTCGTCCAGCGCTTTCCGGCCACCGACGGTCCGCAGCACATCGTCGAAATAGTAAGGGTAAATCGCCGCGCGCTGCCCCACCGTCAGTTGATCGGGTTTCCGGACCTTTTCGAGACCCGGCAGATCCTCCTTCGCCCGATCCAGAATATCCTGCGTGATCCCGCTTGCCGCTCCCGACCCCGGATGCGTCGTCATTCCGCCTTCCATGGCGAAGATTTCCGCGTAGATCAGCCGTTGGTTCGGCGACAGGTTCGGCACCCGCGCGAGGGCCTCGTTGAAATTCCTCCACGCTCCGGGCTGCTTCTTGAAATATTCGACTTTGAAATTGGGCAATTCCGGAATGTCCGGATTTTTGCTTTCATCCACAGTCACGGCATCCGTTGCCGTCTTCGGCTTGGAATTCTCCGCCACGTCGATCCTGCGGTCGCGCAGCCAGCTCTCGATCTCGTAGGCATCCTCGACCCGTGACGGTGCACCGGACCGCCCCGCCTTGTCCCTCACCGAGAAACCGGATGCCGCGTCCATTCCATCGGTGCCCACTCCATCGGCGTCGTCATCCGTGGCCGAGGACCGATCCGCGAACGGCTCGAACCGTGAGAAATCGCCATCGACGATCAGACGTCCGGTAGCGTCGGTTTCCCCGTCGGTGCCATAGACCCGCTCGAACTGGCGCGTGACGTAATCGGCATACTCCTGGTCCGACCGATAGCGTGGGTCCTCGATCAGGTGATTCAAGGCGTCCGCGGGATTTGGCAGTCCGTCGGCCTTGTCGTCGGAAACGGACTCGGTGGCCGGCATCGACGCCGCGTCGAACTCTTCGTCGCCCGCAGCATTCTTCGTGTCGGTGGAAGGCCCGGCATCGTCGGACGGGTCTTCGCTGGACTCCACCAAAGAAAAAGGGCCGGCCCGCTGGCCAGCCCCCATCCGGTCGCACGTGTTCCGTGTCCGTCACCGAGCATGCAAAGAATTTATTCCCTCTTCAACCGCGCGACGCATGGCGCATCACCCCTTCGTGACGAAGAAATAGACCGTCATCGCCACGCCCACGAGGATCACGAACTTGCGCAGGATCGGCGGCGGGATGTGGCGGGCGACGGCGGCCCCGGCATAGCCGCCGGCCACGGCAGCCACCATCATGATGAGCGCCTCGGTCCAATAGACCGCACCGCCGAAGGCGAAGGCCACCACCGCCACCGCGTTGAGGCAGCCCGAAACCAGCGCCTTCAGCCCGTTCATCGCGTGCAGGTCGGTCAGGCCGAAGACGCCCAGCGTCGCCAGGATCAGGATGCCGATCCCCCCGCCGAAATAGCCGCCGTAGATGGCGATGAAGAACTGCACGATCAGCACCGTGCCGTGGCCGACCTTGAAGTTGCGGCGGATGTAGGCCGACACCTTCGGGCCGAAGGCGAACAGAACCGTCGCGAACAGCAGCAGCCAGGGGATGACCGCCTCGAACACCCGCTGCGGCGTCCACAGCAGGAGCAGCGCGCCCAGCAGCCCACCGATCAGGCTGACGCCGAGGAAGGCCGGGAGGCTGACCTCCTTGATCCGCCCCAGCTCCCGCCGATAGCCGTAGGCGCTGGCCAGCGCGCCCGGCGACACCGCCACCGTGCTCGTCGCGTTGGCGTTCAGCGGCGGGACGCCGGCCATGATCAGCGCCGGGAAGGTCAGGAAGCTGCCGCCACCGGCCACGGCGTTGAGCACGCCCGCGAAGAAGGCGGAGACGATCAGCAGCAGGGTCAGCATGGGGCCACGGTCCGGCGGGTGGAAAAAGCCCGCGGACTATGCCCTCTCGGCAACGCTTACGGTACTGCGTTTTCGGCGGTGCGGTAATTCACATGGCGCTGTTGTTGGTTCAGCGGGCCGGAGGAAGCGTACGGAGGTAGGCGACCAGGGCGACCAGCTCGCCCTCGCTCATGGCCTTGTAATAGTGATAGCCCATGGGCGGGCTCAGCCGGCTGCCGTCGGGACGTACACCCTCGGTGATCGCCTTGCCGATCTCCGCGTCGGTCCAAGTGCCCAGCCCATGCTCCTTGTCCTGCGTGATGTTGCGGGACACGGCGTTGCCCCACGGCCCGGTGAAGTTGCGTCCGCCGGCCCCCATGCGGGTCGTGTCGAGCCGCCCGTCCGGCAGCATCGGCGTGTGGCACTCCATGCAGTGGCCGAGCGGGCCGGCCATGTACGCGCCGTACGTCACCGGGTCCGTACGCGGCACCTCCGCCACCGTCCCGACCGGCGGGCCATAGGCGGCGGGCAGCGCCATGCGGTACTCCGACTTCGGGACAGAATGCCGCACCGGCGGCACGCTGCGCAGATAGGCGACGATGGCGCGCAGGTCACCGTCCGACAGGCCGCGGTAGAAGCCGAAGGGCATCGGCGGGCCGATCAGGCTGCCGTCGGGCCGCCGGCCCTCGCGGATGGCGGTGACGAGCTGCTCGTCGGTCCAGCGCCCGATCCCCGTCTCCGGGTCCGGCGTGATGTTGGAGGCGTAGGCGGTGAAGGGGTCCTCGACGAAGGGTGTCCCGCCGGCCATCTCCCGTCCCGCGACCGGGCCGTTCGGCCCTTGCGGCGTATGGCAGTTGCCGCAGGCGACGATGCCGTTGACCAGGGCGCGTCCCCGCTCCAATGGTGTTTCCGCCCAGACCGATCCCCCCAGGCACACCATTCCAACGGCCACGGCGGCGCCGCGGCGGACCAGCCGGTTCATGAAAGGCTCCCTCACCGATGTTGCATGACGGCACGCTAACCACGCAACAATCCGCGGCCCAGGCTGAATGTTGAGTATTCCACTCAGCTTTTCGGCTTAGCCGGCATGGCTTTCGCGGAAACACAGGATCGGCTATGGTTCCGGCCCTTTTCAATTGGCGAACGCCACTGGAGTGAGACCGATGTCCGCCCTGCTTGAGACCACCGACGCCTTGCACGATCAGATGCTCGCCCTCGGCCGCGCCGCCCGCGCCGCCGCCGCGGAGCTGGCGACCGTGCCAAGCCCGTCGAAGGATCAGGCCTTGCGGGCGGCGGCGGCCGCGATCCGCGCCCGCAAGGCGGAGATCCAGGCGGCCAACGACGCGGATGTCGCCGCCGCCCGGGAACGCGGCCTCGCCGGTCCCATGATCGAGCGCCTCGCCCTCAACGACGCCCGCATCGAGGCGATGGCCAAGGGGCTGGAGGACATCGCCGACTTCCCCGATCCCATCGGCGGCGTCATCGCCGAATGGACCCGCCCCAACGGGCTGGCCATCCAGCGCGTGCGCGTGCCGCTGGGGGTCATCGGCATCATCTACGAGAGCCGCCCCAACGTGACCGCCGACGCCGGCGGCCTCTGCCTGAAGTCGGGCAACGCGGCGATCCTGCGCGGCGGGTCGGAGAGCATCCGCTCGTCCGGCGCCATCGCCGCCTGTCTGGCCGACGGGCTGCGCGCCGCCGGGCTGCCGGAGGCGGCGATCCAGCTCGTCCCCACCACGGACCGGGCGGCGGTCGGCCACATGCTGACCATGCGCGACTTCATCGACGTGATCGTCCCGCGCGGCGGCAAGTCGCTGATCCAGCGCATCGCCGAAGAGAGCCGCATCCCGGTCATCAAGCATCTCGACGGCAACAACACCGTCTATGTCGATGCCGGGGCCGACCCGGAGAAGGCGCGCAAGGTGGTGATGAACGCCAAAATGCGCCGCACCTCGATCTGCGGTGCCGCCGAAACGCTGCTCGTCGACCGCAAGATCGCCGACGCCGTCCTGCCGGTGCTGGTGAAGGACCTGCTGGACGCCGGCTGCGCCGTCCGCGGCGACGCCGCCGCCCAGGCCGCCGACCCGCGCGTGACGGCGGTGACGGCGGAGGACTGGGACACCGAGTATCTCGACGCCATCATCGCCTGCGGCGTGGTAGACGGGGTGGACGGGGCGATCGACCACATCAACCGCCACGGCTCCCACCACACCGACGCCATCGTGACCGAGGATCCGGCGGCGGCGGAGCGCTTCCTCCAGCGCATCGACAGCGGCATCGTGCTGTGGAACGCCAGCACCCAGTTCGCCGACGGCGGCGAGTTCGGCATGGGCGCGGAGATCGGCATCTCCACCGACAAGTTCCACGCCCGCGGCCCGGTCGGGGCGGAGCAGCTGACCAGCTACAAGTATGTCGTGCGCGGCGATGGCCAGACGCGGCCGTGAGGTTTACGGCCCTGGAGCTTACGTCTGCCCCCTCCCCGACCCTCCCCCGCCTTCGGCGAGGGAGGGGGATTGATTCCCTCCCCTGCGAAGCGGGGGAGGGTTAGGGAGGGGGCAAGCATGGCGACACCCCCCCACCGCTACGCCGGCCCGCTCCACGCCGGCCTGCGCATCGGGCTGCTCGGCGGCTCCTTCAACCCGGCCCACGCCGGGCACCGGCACATCAGCCTGTACGCGCTGAAGGCGCTGGGGCTGGATCAGGTGTGGTGGCTGGTCAGCCCGCAGAACCCGCTGAAGCCGGTGCGGGGCATGGCGCCGCTCGCCGAGCGGCTGGAGGAGGCCCGGCGCACCGCCCGCCATCCGGCCATCCGGGTCACCGCCATCGAGCGCGAGCTTGGCACCCGCTACACCGCCGACACGCTGGCCAAGCTCACGCTCCGCTTCCCCAAAACGCGCTTCGTCTGGCTGATGGGGGCGGACAATCTTCGGCAAATCCCCCGCTGGCGGCATTGGACGCGCATCTTCCGGCTGGTGCCGGTTGCAGTTCTCGCCCGTCCAACTTATTCTATGGGAGCGCTTGGTGGCATGGCCGCTCAGCGCTATGCCCGTCGCCGGGTGAGCATGCACGAGGCCAAGGGGTTGGCCGGTTCGAAAACACCGGCCTGGATTTTCCTCCGCAACCCTCTGCATCCGGCTTCGGCGACGGCGATCCGCCGGGCACGCGCCAGCGGGTCGTGACCCTGTATCGCGAGGTAGGTACCATCAACACGTTCATCGAACCGGCCGCGCCCGTTGTGCGGCCCGCGCCCGTTCCCGTTCCCCAGCCGGACGAACTGAAGGCGCTCGTCGAGAAGTCCCTGGACGACGATCAGGCCGAGGACGTCGTCGTCATCGACCTTGCCGGCAAGACCACCATCGCCGACTACATGATCGTGGCGTCGGGCCGCAACACCCGGCACATCGCCGCCATGGCCATGAAGCTGGCCGACCGCATGAAGCAGGCCGGCCTGCGCGGCGTCGAGGTCGAGGGCCTGAACCAGTGCGACTGGGTTCTGGTCGACGCCGGGGACGTCATCATCCACCTGTTCCGCCCGGAAGTCCGGACCTTCTACAACATCGAGAAGATGTGGGGTCTGGAGACGCCGCGGCCCTCCGCCGAGCGCATGAGCGCCTGACGGACAACGCTCAGGACGGGTGACGAACGGGAGTCGGACCGATGCGTCTGTGGCTTGCCGCGGTTGGGCGGTCACGGACCGGTCCGGCGCGCGACCTGTATGACGAGTATGCCGGCCGCCTCTCCTGGCCGCTGACGTTGCGCGAAGTCGAGGTGAAGAAACGCCTCGCCTCCGACGAGCTGAAGCGGCAGGAGGCGGAGTTGCTTCTGGCCGCCATCCCCGCCGGGGCCATCGTCGTGGCCTTGGACGAGCGCGGCAAGACCATCACCAGCGAAGCCTTCGCCGCCAAGATCGGCGGCTGGCGGGACCAGGGGGCGGGCGACATCGCCTTTCTCATCGGCGGGGCCGACGGCCACGGCGACGCCGTGCGTGCGCGCGCCGATTTCCTTTTGGCCTTGGGCGCCATGACATGGCCGCATATGCTGGTGCGAGGCATGTTGGCGGAGCAAATCTACCGTGCCCAGCAAATTCTGGCCGGACACCCCTATCACCGTGCATGACTCCCATTGTGCGCGTGCGCAGGCATGCCATTTTCTGATCCGGTCCAAGGCAATAAGAACCCGGCCACAAGAAGACTGGCGTCAGACCGTTCGACCGAGACCCGCAACCCGACCGTGACAGGCGTATGAGGACTGTGATGACCGAGACCAATCGTCCCCGACCCGTAGTGCTGTGCATCCTGGATGGCTGGGGCTACCGCGAGGAGCGCGAGGACAACGCCATCGCCCAGGGCAACACGCCCAACTGGGACCGCCTGTGGTCGTCGGAGCCGCGCGCCTTCCTGGAGGCCAGCGAGGAGGAGGTCGGGTTGCCCAAGGGCCAGATGGGCAACTCCGAGGTCGGTCACATGAATCTGGGCGCCGGCCGCGTCGTCCGCCAGGATCTGGTGATGATCGACCACGCCATCGTCGAGGGCGAACTGGAGCGCAACGCCGCGCTGAACGACCTCGCCAAGACGCTGCTGGCCTCGGGCGGTCGCTGCCACATCCTGGGCCTGCTGTCGCCGGGCGGCGTCCATTCGCACCAGGACCACATCGCGGCGCTGGCCGGCGTGCTGGCCCATGAGGGCGTCCCGGTCGAGATCCACGCCTTCACCGATGGCCGCGACGTGCCGCCGCAGAGCGCCAAGGACCAGATGGCCGAGTTCATGGCCGACGTGCACACCCTGCCCGGCGTCAACGTCGCCACGGTCAGCGGGCGCTACTACGCCATGGACCGCGACAAGCGCTGGGACCGTGTCGCCAAGGCCTACGCCACCCTGGTGAGCGCCCAGGGCGAGACGGCCGCCGACCCGATCCAGGCGATCGAGCAAAGCTACGCCGCCGGCACCCACGACGAGTTCATCCTGCCGACCGTCATCGACGGCTACACCGGCATGAAGGACGGCGACGCCATCCTGATGGCGAACTTCCGCGCCGACCGCGCCCGCGAGATCCTGGCCGCCTTCGTCGATCCGGCCTTCGACGGGTTCGAGCGCGCCTCGGTGCCGAAGCTGGCCGCCGCTGTCGGCATGGTCGAGTACTCGTCCACGCTCGCCAAGCTGATGACGACCATCTTTCCGCCGAAATCCTTGACCAAAGTGCTGGGCGAAGTGGTCAGCGAGGCCGGATTGACCCAGTTGCGCATCGCCGAGACGGAAAAGTACCCGCACGTCACCTTCTTCTTCAACGGAGGCGAGGAGCGCGTGTATCCGGGCGAGGACCGCATCCTGGTGCCGTCGCCGAAGGTCGCGACCTATGACCTCCAGCCGGAGATGTCCGCCGCCGAGGTGACCGACAAGGTCGTCGCCGCCGTGGACAGCGGGAAGTACGATCTGGTGGTCATCAACTACGCCAACCCCGACATGGTCGGCCACAGCGGCATCCTGTCCGCCGCCATCAAGGCGGTCGAGGCGGTGGACGCCAGCCTGGGCCGGCTGGAGGCCGCCGTGCGCGCCCAGGGCGGCGTGATGCTGGTCACCGCCGACCACGGCAACTGCGAACTGATGAAGGATCCGCAGACCAACGGCCCGCACACCGCCCACACGCTGGACAAGGTGCCGCTGGTGCTGGTGAACGGCCCCGCCGGGGTGTCGGCGATCCGCAGCGGGCGTCTTGCCGACATCGCCCCGACGCTGCTCGACCTGATGAAGCTTCCGCAGCCGGCGGAGATGACCGGCAAGAGCCTGATCGACCGCGCCAGCGCGCGGGCCGCTGCGGAATAAGGCGGAACCGGGCATGGGCGCAGGGCGCGATCATCCGGCGGGTGTTGCTCTGCTCCCCCTCCCCGTCTCCGTTCCGCAAGGTGCCGGGCGGAGACGGGCGCTTTCTTGGCGACCGGCCCTGCTGACCGTCGCCCTTCTCGTCATCTCCGCCGCCGCCGCAGCGCAGACCGAGTCCCCCGGCCAGACGCTGAAGCGGGTCGAGCAGGATCTCCAGACCGACAAGGCCCTGCAACGGCAACTCGACCGCCAGTCGCAGACGCTCCAGAAGGAATTGGACGAGTTGCGCGACCGGCTGGTCGGCCTCGCCGACCAGGAACGGGCGCAGGAGGACGAACTCGCTCATCTCGAAGAGTCCCTGACCGCGCTGGAGACGCAGGAGCGCAACCAGGCCGAAAAGCTGGAGGGCGAGCGGCAGCAGATCGCCGCCTTGCTCGCCGCCCTGCAACGCGTCGCCCGCATCCCCCCGGAAGCGGCGCTGGCCCGCCCGGACGGGCCGGTGGACACGCTGCGCTCCGCCCTGCTGCTACGCGACACGGTGCCGGCCCTGCGCGCCCGCGCCGACGCGCTGGCCCAGGCGCTGACCCGGCTGGCCGAGACGCGCGAGGCGCTGCAGGCCCAGCGCAGCCGCACCTACGCCGCCCGCCTCACCCTGATCGACCGCCAGAAAGAGATTGGCCAGCTCGTCGCTCGGCGCGAGGAGCTGTCGCGCCAGACCGAGGAGGAGCGGCAGCAGATTGCCCAGCGCACCGCCCGGCTGACCGGTCAGGCCGCCGACCTGCGCCAGCTGATGGACCGCATCGAGGCCGAACGCCGCGCCGCCGCCGCCATGGCGGCCAAGCGCGAGGCCGAGCGGCTGGAGGCGGAGCGCCGCGAAGCCGAACGCCGCCTCGCCGAGCAGCGGGCCGCGGAGCAGAAGGCGGCCGAACAGAAGCTGGCGGAACAAAAGGCGGCGGAACAGCGGGCCGCCGAACAGAAACTCGCGGACCAGCGGGCTAGCGAACAGCGGGCCAGGGCCGAGACGGAAACCGCCCGCGCCGCGCCCAGCCCGCCCACCGGGGAACGCCTGCCGGTGGGCGGCCGGGTGACCGTCCGCTACGGCGAGGCCGACCGCTACGGCGCGACCAGCCGGGGCGTCACCATCCAGGCCCGCGCCGGCTCGACGGTGGTGTCGCCGCAGGCCGGAACGATCGTCTTCGCCGGGCCGTTCCGCGGCTATGGCCAAATCTTGATCGTGGAACACAGCCACGGATATCATAGTCTCATCGCTGGATTTGGCCGCATCGACACGGCCGTCGGACGGCGCGTGGCCACGGGGGAACCCATCGGCCTGATGCCCGCCGACGGGTCACCCGATCTTTACTTCGAGCTTCGACGTCACGGACAGCCGATCAATCCACAGCGCGGTTTCGGCGCCCCGGAGGGGAAAGGACAAGGGTAGATGAGGATAGTCAAGCGTGCCGCCACCGCCGCGGCCCTGGTGTTTCTGGGGGCCGGCGTCGCCACCGTCACCGCGCAGGTGAACAGCACCGGCAACAGTTCCGAGACCTACCGCCAGCTCAACCTGTTCGGCGACGTCTTCGAGCGCGTGCGCGCCGAGTATGTCGAGTCGACGACGGACGAGCAGCTGATCGAATCCGCCATCAACGGCATGCTCACCTCGCTCGACCCGCATTCCAGCTACCTGAACCGCAAGAGCTTCCAGGACATGCAGGTTCAGACCCGCGGCGAGTTCGGCGGGCTGGGCATCGAGGTGACGATGGAGAACGGCCTGATCAAGGTCGTGTCGCCCATCGACGAGACGCCGGCCTTCCGCGCCGGGCTGCAGCCGGGCGACCTGATCATCCAGCTCAACGGCGAGGCGGTGATGGGCCTGTCGCTGAACGAGGCGGTGGAGAAGATGCGCGGCCCGGTGGGCAGCGACATCAAGGTCACCGTGCGCCGCGGCGAGGCCGGCGAGCCGTTCGAGGTCACGCTGACCCGCGCCGTCATCAAGGTGCAGTCGGTCCGCTACCGCACCGAGGGCGACATCGGCTACGTCCGCATCACCAGCTTCAACGAGCAGACGCAGCAAGGGCTGGAGAAGGCCATCGCCTCGATCCAGCAGCAGCTCGGCGACAAGCTGAAGGGTTACGTCCTCGACCTGCGCAACAACCCCGGCGGCCTGCTCGACCAGGCGGTCTCGGTCTCCGACACCTTCCTGGAGAAGGGCGAAATCGTCTCCACCCGCGGCCGCAAGGCCGAGGAGGGCACGCGCTACAACGCCAAGCCCGGCGACCTCGCCAAGGGCCTGCCGATCGTGGTGCTGGTCAACGGCGGCTCGGCCTCGGCATCGGAGATCGTCGCCGGCGCGCTGCAGGACCACAAGCGGGCGCTCGTCCTCGGCACCCAGTCCTTCGGCAAGGGCTCGGTCCAGACGATCATCCCGCTGCCCGGCCACGGCGCCATGCGCCTGACCACGGCGCGCTACTACACGCCGTCGGGCAAGTCGATCCAGGCGCTGGGCATCACCCCGGACATCGAGGTGCACCCGGCCCGCGTCGAGGAGACCGACCAGGGTCTGATCCGCCGCCGCGAGAGCGACCTGCGCGGCGCGCTGCGCAACCCGGACGCCCCCCGCCCGGCCACCACCCAGCCGGCCCCGGCGCCGGGCGCCAGCAACGCACCGGCTCCGGGTGCGGCTCCGGGCGCGGCCCCTGGTGCTACCCCGGCTCCCGCCAATGGCAACGCCCCGGCGGCACCGTCCGCGGAGAATGGGGAGGGTGCGCCCAACCAGCCGCCCTTCGACTACCAGCTGGCCCGCGCGCTCGACCTGCTGCGGGGCGTCGCCCTGTTCCAGGCCCGCGCGCACTGAGGGGAGGGAACGGGTCCGTGAACGCTGCCGCCCTTCTGGGCCGCCTGAAGCCCGCGAAACGGGAACGTTCCGGACCCGGCCTGCTGGCCCGCCTCCGACGCCGGAAGGGCGGCGATTCCGACGACGCTCCGCGCGCCCGCAAGGAGCGACGCCCCCTCTCGCCGCTCACCAGGAGGCTGCTCGGCGCCTACGCCGCGCTGGCCCTCGGGCTGGGCGGGCTGGCCGGCTGGCTGGCGATGAACGCGACCCACACCACCGAGGCGTGGCAGGCCGCCATTCCCAGCGTCGAAGTGGCGGTGAAGGGCGCGCAAGCGCCAACACCGCCAGCGGCACCGCCCGCCGCGGCGACGGTTCCCGCCCAACCGGCTCCGCCTGCGGCCTCCCCGGCGGCACCTCCGCCGCCCGTCGTCGCGGTTCCCCCGCCGCCGCTCGCCGTGGCCGTGAACGAGCCGGTCACCCTGACACCGGCGCCGGTCCCTGGACTGGTCGAGGATTCGCGCAACGGCCCGCTGCCGCGCATCGCCGAAGACGGGCGCAAGCCCTGGCAGGTCTACGCCCGCCCCTTCCCCGCCGCCGACCGCCGGCCGCGCATCGCCATCGTGCTGGCCGAGATGGGCATCTCCGGCGTGACCACCGGCAACGCCCTGCAGAAGCTGCCGCCGACGATCACGCTGGCCTTCGTCCCCTACGCCGACCGGCTGGACAACTGGGTCGAGCGCGCCCGCGGCAAAGGGCACGAGGTGATGCTCTCCATCCCCATGGAGCCGCAGGACTACCCGCGCAACGATCCCGGCCCCAACGCCCTGCTGAGCATGCTGCCGCCCGAGCGCAACATGGAGCGGCTGGAATGGTCGCTGGGCAAGGCGGTCGGCTATGTCGGCATCACCAGCACCACGGGCAGCAAATTCACCACCAACCCCGACGCGGTGAACCCGGTCATCGCGGCGATGAAGGCGCGCGGCCTGATGGTCCTGGACGCCCGCGCCAACCCGCGCAGCGTCGCCGGAACCCTGGCGGGGCAAGCCGGCGTGCCGCGGGCCTTCGCCGACCGGGTGATCGACCGCGACCTGTCGCGCGGCGCCATCGACGACCAGCTTGCCGAGCTGGAGGCCATCGCCAAGGCCAACGGGGCCGCGGTGGGCATCGGCGCGCCCTACCCCAGCACCATCGAACGGATCAACCTGTGGCTCACCGGGCTGGCTGATCGCGGCATCGCCATCGTGCCGGTCTCCGCCGTGGCCAACATGCAGAAGCAATAAAGCGCATGAGCAAGAAGCCCATCGACCGCGAGTCCCTCCCCTACCGCCCCTGCGTGGGGGTGATGCTGCTGAACGACCGCGGACAGGTCTTCGTGGCCCGGCGCTGCGACAGCAAGGATGCCTGGCAGATGCCCCAGGGCGGGATCGACGAGGGCGAGGGCGTGCATGAGGCCGCCCTGCGCGAGCTGAAGGAGGAGATCGGCACCGACAAGGCCGAGATCCTCGGCGAGACGGTGGAAAAGCTGCGCTACGACCTGCCCGACCATCTGCTGGGCAAGGTCTGGAAGGGCCGCTGGCGCGGTCAGGAGCAGGTCTGGCTGGCCGCCCGCTTCACCGGCGCGGACAGTGACATCGACCTCGCCACCGAGCATCCGGAATTCGACGCCTGGACATGGGTCGACGCCGACGATCTGCCCGGCCTGATCGTGCCCTTCAAGCGCCCGGTCTACGAGTCGGTGCTGGCGGAGTTCGCCTCGGTCATTGCGACGCTGCGGCGGGGATGACCCCCGCCGCGTCCCGTCCTGTTCAGGCGACCTTGGCCAGCCGCTTGGCGCGGCTTTCGATCAGCCACCAGGCGCCACGCGCGGCGACGCTGTAGAAGCGGGTGTGCGGCTTCAGCCCGCAGGCCTTGAAGACCATCGCCACCGCGCGGTCGACATGCTTGGGCCGGTAGCGGCCGTAGGCGCGGCGCATGTAGGCTTGGTTGTAGGTCTTGTGCGCGTAGGGCTCGCCCTCCGGCGCGTTGGCCGCGTAGTAGGCGTAGGCCAGCTCGTCGTCCTCCGACTCGCCGATGCGCGACAGCGCCACCTTGAGACGCTGGAACTTGTTGAGCTGCTCCAGCTCCAGATACTTCTTCGTGTAGGTGTAGAAGAGCTTGAAGTGGCGCAGCTCGTCGGCGGCGATGTTCTTGCAGATCAGCTTGAGGACCGGCTCGTCCGTCGAGTCGCCGATGGCCGCGTAGTAGCTGCTGGTGCCGGTCTCGACCATGCAGCGGGCGATCATCTCGCCGGTCCGCGAGCCGCGGACCGAGGCGGCGAGGTCGATCGGCACCTTGTAGCCGGCGCGGAAGCGCTCGACGGCCCGGTCGAAGTTGAAGGTCGGATCGACCAGCTCCGCCCATTTGCCGAGCGCGCGGCCGTGCTGGACCTCCTCGACCGCCCAGCCGTGCGCGACCTCCTGGAACTCGGGATCGTCGTGGAAGACGTTGCAGAGATAGGCCGTGTAGTCGTCGGCGTTGAACTCCACCAGGGCCGCCGCCTTGATGAGCGGAACGAGATCGGGATCGACCTTGCTGTGGTCCAGTTGATCCCAGGGAAGCTCTTCGTATTTCCAGTGCAACGCCACACTCCACTCCCGCTGCGGCCGCCGTTCCGGGCCGGTTGTTCCACGCTCTGACGGAGAATAGGACGATAAAAACAAAAACGCCTCGACGGACGGGCCGGGAGGCGTTCGATCCCTTGCGGGATACTATGTATGGCTGCGAAGGCGCAATGCAACGGAAACGGCCCAGCCGGCGGTCGCCGCCGGGCCGACCCCGGTGTCAGTGCGTGGTCGCGCCGGTCGCGTCGAGCTTGGCGCGGGCGATGGCGATCTTCGCCTCCACGCGGGCCTTCTCGTCGTCGGACTTGGCGTCTTCCAGATCCTCGCCCAGGTCGCGGATCTGCTGCTCGACCTTGGCGCGGTCGATCTCGGCGACCGCGATGGCCTCCTCGGCCAGGACGGTGCAGCGGGTCTCGGTCACCTCGGCGAATCCGCCGGCGACGAACACCCGGTCGACCACGCGGTCGGCCTCGTAGACGTCGATCACGCCCGGACGGACGGTCGAAATCATCGGCGAGTGGCCGGCGAGGACGCCGAAGTCACCTTCCGAACCCGGCACCACGACCATGTCGACGGGCTGCGAGGTCAGCAGCTTCTCCGGAGAGACCAGCTCGAATTCGACTTTATCGGCCATGGGTTTCCTGGTGCCTCTTCATAAGAACCCCCTCCCCCGCGCGGGCGGAGGAGAGGGTTAGCCTCGTTACCGAACCTCAGCCGACCTTGATCAGGCGGCTTCGGCGGCCAGCTTCTTCGCCTTGGCGATGGCTTCGTCGATGGTGCCGACCATGTAGAAGGCCGCTTCCGGCAGGTGGTCGTAGTCGCCGTTCACGATGCCCTTGAAGCCCTTGATGGTGTCTTCCAGGCTGACGAGCACGCCCGGGGTGCCGGTGAACACCTCGGCGACGTGGAACGGCTGCGACAGGAAGCGCTGGATCTTGCGGGCGCGGGCCACGACCAGCTTGTCCTCTTCCGACAGCTCGTCCATGCCCAGGATCGCGATGATGTCCTGCAGCGACTTGTAGGTCTGGAGGACGCGCTGCACCGAACGGGCGACGGTGTAGTGCTCCTCACCGACGACGCGCGGGTCCAGGATGCGGCTGGTCGAGTCCAGCGGGTCCACCGCCGGGAAGATCGCCATTTCGGCGATCGAGCGCGACAGCACCGTGGTGGCGTCCAGGTGGGCGAAGGAGGTGGCCGGGGCCGGGTCGGTCAGATCGTCGGCGGGCACGTAAATGGCCTGCACCGAGGTGATCGACCCCTTCTTCGTGGAGGTGATGCGCTCCTGCAGGGCGCCCATGTCGGTGGCCAGCGTCGGCTGGTAACCCACCGCCGACGGGATGCGGCCCAGCAGAGCCGACACTTCCGAACCGGCCTGCGTGAAGCGGAAGATGTTGTCCACGAAGAACAGCACGTCCTGGCCTTCCTCGTCGCGGAAGTACTCCGCGAGGGTCAGACCCGACAGGGCGACGCGGGCGCGGGCGCCCGGCGGCTCGTTCATCTGGCCGTACACCAGGGCCACCTTGGAGCCCGGGCCGTCGAGCTTGATGACGCCCGATTCGATCATCTCGTGGTAGAGGTCGTTGCCCTCACGGGTGCGCTCGCCCACGCCCGCGAACACGGACACGCCGCCGTGCGCCTTCGCGACGTTGTTGATCAGCTCCATGATGGTCACGGTCTTGCCCACGCCGGCGCCGCCGAACAGGCCGATCTTGCCGCCCTTGGCGTAGGGAGCCAGCAGGTCGATGACCTTGATGCCGGTGATCAGCACTTCGGCGTCCGTCGACTGCTCGACGAAGTCCGGGGCCGCACGGTGGATCGGCAGGGTGCGCTCGGCGCCGACGTCGCCGCGCTCGTCGATCGGCTCGCCGATCACGTTGATGATGCGGCCGAGGGTGGCCGGGCCGACCGGCACGGCGATCGGGGCGCCGGTGTCCGTCACTTCGGCGCCGCGGACCAGGCCGTCGGTGCTGTCCATGGCGATGGCGCGGACGGTGCTCTCGCCGAGGTGCTGGGCAACCTCGAGCACGAGGACCTTGCCGTCGTTCTGGGTGTGCAGAGCGTTCAGAATGGCCGGCAGCTCGCCGTCGAACTGGACGTCGACAACGGCGCCCGTGACCTGCGTGATCTTGCCGACGGCGTTCGTCGCCTGGGTGGTGGTGGCCATGGAGTAAAGCTCCCTCGGAACTCGATAATTGTCGGATGTGCCGTCGTATCGACCGCGAACGCTGCGCCGTTAAACCGCCTCGGCGCCGGAGATGATCTCGATCAGCTCCTTGGTGATGTAGGCCTGGCGCGTGCGGTTGTAGGTGATCGTCAGCTTGTTGATCATGTCGCCGGCGTTGCGCGTCGCGTTGTCCATCGCGGTCATGCGGGCGCCCTGTTCGGACGCGGCGCTTTCCAGGAGGGCGCGATAAACCTGGATCGACAGGTTGCGCGGCAGCAGCTCGGCGAGGATCTGCTCCTCGTCGGGCTCGAACTCGTAGATCGCCTTGACCTCGGCGCCCGCGGCCTCCTCGTCCGCCTGCGCCTCGACGGCGAAGGGAACGAGCTGCTGGACGGTCACGATCTGGGAGATCGCCGACTTGAACTTGTTGAAGATCACCGAGCAGACGTCGAACTCGCCCGCGTCGTACATCGCCAGAACCTTCTGCGCGACGACATCGGCGTCGGCGAAGGACAGCTTGCGGCGACCCACATCCTCGTAGGTCTCGACGATCAGCGAGCCGAACTCGCGGCGCAGCTGGTCGCGGGCCTTGCGGCCGACGGTGAGCAGCTTGACCGTCTTGCCTTCCGACTGGAGGCGCAGGATCTGGCGGCGGGACTCACGGACGATGGCGCCGTTGAAGGCGCCGCACAGGCCGCGGTCGGAGCTGATGATGACGAGGAGATGCACCTGATCGGAACCGGTGCCGGTCATCAGCTTCGGGCCGTTGCCCGAGTCCTGCACGTTGGCCGCGAGAGAGGCCAGCATGCGGCCCATGCGCTCGGCGTAGGGACGACCGGCTTCCGCCTGCTCCTGCGCACGGCGGAGCTTGGAGGCGGCGACCATCTTCATCGCCGAGGTGATCTTCCGCGTCGATTGGACGCTGGCGATCCGGTTCTTTAGGTCCTTGAGGTTAGGCATGCCGGCCCTTCATTCCGCTCGGGGTCGTTCGGGTTGACGGACGGGGCGCAGGGACTGCGCCCCCGCCGTCGATCAGACGAACACCTTGGAGAAGTTGTCGAGGAAGGCCTTCAGGCGCTCCTCGGTCGCAGAGGTGATCTGCTTCTCGTTGCGGATCGTCGCCAGGATGTCGGCCCCCTTGGAGCGGACCTCGGCGAGGAACTTCTGCTCGAAGCGGTTGACGTCCTCGACCTTGATCTTGTCGAGATAGCCCTTCACGCCCGAGAAGATCGACACGACCTGCTCTTCGACCGGCAGCGGCTGGAACTGCGGCTGCTTCAGCAGCTCGGTCAGACGGGCGCCGCGGGCCAGCAGGCGCTGGGTGGCGGCGTCGAGGTCCGAGGCGAACTGCGCGAAGGCGGCCATCTCGCGGTACTGGGCCAGCTCCATCTTGATGGTGCCCGCGACCTGCTTCATCGCCTTGATCTGGGCGGCGGAGCCGACGCGCGACACCGACAGGCCGACGTTGATGGCCGGACGGATGCCCTTATAGAACAGGCCCGTCTCGAGGAAGATCTGGCCGTCGGTGATCGAGATCACGTTCGTCGGGATGTAGGCCGACACGTCGCCGGCCTGCGTCTCGATGACCGGCAGGGCGGTCAGCGAGCCGTTGCCGTGGGCGTCGCCCATCTTGGCGGCGCGCTCGAGCAGGCGGCTGTGGAGGTAGAACACGTCGCCGGGGTAGGCTTCGCGGCCCGGCGGACGGCGGAGCAGCAGCGACATCTGACGGTAGGCGACGGCCTGCTTGGACAGGTCATCGTACACGATCAGGGCGTGCATGCCGTTGTCGCGGAAGTACTCGCCCATCGTGCAGCCGGTGTAGGGCGCCAGGAACTGCAGCGGGGCCGGCTCCGACGCGGTGGCCGCGACGACGATGGAGTATTCCAGGGCGCCGGCGTCTTCCAGGGTCTTGACGATCTGGGCGACGGTGGAGCGCTTCTGACCGACGGCGACGTAGATGCAGTAGAGCTTCTTGCTCTCGTCGTCGCCCTGGTTGATCGGCTTCTGGTTCAGGAAGGTGTCGATGACGACGGCGGTCTTGCCGGTCTGGCGGTCACCGATGATCAGCTCGCGCTGGCCGCGGCCGATCGGAACCAGGCTGTCGACGGCCTTCAGGCCGGTCTGCATCGGCTCGTGCACCGACTTGCGCGGGATGATGCCGGGGGCCTTGACCTCGACGCGGGTGCGGGTGACGTCCACCAGCGGGCCCTTGCCGTCGATCGGGTTGCCCAGGCCGTCCACGACACGGCCCAGCAGACCCTTGCCGACCGGCACGTCCACGATGGTGCCCGTGCGCTTGACGGTGTCGCCTTCCTTGATCTCGCTGTCGGTGCCGAAGATCACGACGCCGACGTTGTCGGTCTCGAGGTTCAGCGCCATGCCCTTGATGCCACCGGGGAACTCGACCATCTCGCCGGCGCGCACGTTGTCCAGGCCGTGCACGCGGGCGACGCCGTCACCCACGGAGAGGACCTGACCGACCTCGGCGACGTCCGCCTCGGTCCCGAAATTCGCGATCTGCTGCTTGAGGATCGCAGAGATTTCTGCGGCGCGGATATCCATCAGACTGATCCCCCTGAGGCCTTCATGGCGAGTTGCAATTTGTTCAGCTTCGTGCGCACCGAGGTGTCGACCATGCGCGAGCCGAACTTAACGATCATGCCCCCGATCAGCGCGGGATCGACCGAGGTGTTGACCAACACCTTGGAGCCGATCGACGCCTTCAGCGTGTCGGTGACCGCGGCCAGCTGAGCGTCGCTCAGCGGCTGGGCGGAGGTGACCTGGGCGGTCACTTCGCCGCGACGACGGGCCAGTTCGGCGAGATAGCCTTCGATCATGCCTTCCAGCGCGAACAGGCGGCGGTTCTTGGCCACCAGCCCGATGAAGCGCTTGGTCAGATCGGACACTTCGGCGCGGTCCAGAACCGCGGCCATCGCCCGGCCTTGGTCGGCGCGGCTGATCACGGGACTGCGGACGAGGCGGCGAAGGTCGGCGCTCTCAGCCAGGATTTGCTTCAGCGCAACCAGATCGCTCGCGACCTGATCCAACGCTTTGTTCTCGTCCGCAAGCTCGAACAGCGCGATGGAGTAGCGCGTAGCGAGTTCGGAAACGCCTGTACCTTCGATTGCCACCTGATCCCTCGAATTGAGTTCGGTAGACGGTGAATTTTCAGGGCCTTAAATAGGGCAAAACCCACATCGCGACGGCCCAGCCCGCGAAAGCGAGCGGTCCAATATCACAGGATTAGGCCCTGCGCAACGGGGTCTGGACAATTTGCACGCGGCTTGCGTGCGGCGTTTTGCGCCCCTGCGGCGTGGGGTCCGTTCTTGGCGGCGGGTGCTGGAAATGGGCATACCACTTCACAACCGCAACGGATCACCTTGGCATCTGAAGGACCTGCCCTCCCCGAGGCCCGTCCCGAGGCCGGATTTCCAGAGCCCGCCGCGCGGCGGTCCTAGAGACCAGACTGTGACCTAACGCCCCGTTTAACACCCGTTTAACCATTCACGCGCACGGTCGCCTCACAGCCCGTCTGACAGGACAAACCCAGGCCAATCATGACCGTCGTCGCCTTCTCCTGCGCCCGCTTCACCCCCGCCGACCTCAACGAGTTCGAGGCGGTGGCCGATCCGAAGCTGCGCCTTGGCCATTGGGCCGGGGTCATCCGCGAAACGGGCCGGGAGCATGACCGGCTCCTTGTCCTCCTGCCCGGCGTGGACCGTCCCGTCTTCCGGTTCGAGCGCGACGGGCGCGGGCGTTACAGCCTGTCCTTCAACGACCGCTCCGGCTGGTACGGCATCGGGTCGGGAAGCAGCGCCGCCGAATGCCTGTCGATCTGGCGGCCCCGTCCGCGGGCCGACCGCTCCGTCTCGGTGCTCTGAGCCTCTTTTTCACCCTTCGGAAAAGTCCGATTCGGCCGCCGCCGGACTGCCGGATCGCCCATCGGGGAACCCGGTCAGCGATAGACGCCGACCGACAGCAGATAGGGCTCGCCGCCCAGGACGATGCGGCGTACGATCATCGTCTTTGGCGCGATCTGGCCGGACAGCGGGTCCGTCCATTTGTAGCTGACGGCGCCCGCATCCCGCTCCGCCACGATGTCCAGTGCCTCCTGGATGAAGGGCTTGCCGTCAACGTCCTTCAGGTCCTTGAGGTTCACGCCGTTCAGCGACGGCGTCCAGCCGTGGGCCACCATCACGCCGTCGCGGTCGATCAGCATCGGGTAGAGGTCGCGGTCGATCAGCGCGCCATCCCGCTGGGCGAAGGCGTCCGCCGCACCCTCCGCGCCGTGCTGGCGCAGATAGCCGCTGGTCTTGTCGAGGAGCGCCTTGGCGTCCGATTCCGTCCCCCGGGTCTGGGCGGGCACGCCCGCCGCCAGGGCGATGATCGCCAGCAGCGCGAGAACCGGAAGAACCGTCAGCAAGGTAGGGAGGTGGAAACGACCGCGCAGCCTGGACATGAGATCGCTCGGCGAAAGATGACTTCCATACTCTGGTAATACCATGACCCGCCGGCCGCAACGGACCAAACGTCACAGGTGCCCTGCGGAGCGCGCAGGGACAATCGGTCGCAGCCCCCCTTTACAAGAGTCCGACGTTTCTTGGCGGGCGCGGCATCTCTACAGGAAGCTGTAGGGATCAACGTCCACTTGCACGCGCACGTTGGGCGGAATGTCCACCTGTTCCAGCCAGCGGGCGATCAAGGGTTGCACCTGGACGGTGCGCGGCGCCTTCAGCAGCAGGCGCCGCCGGTGCCGCCCCCGCAGCAGGGCGAGCGGCGCCGGGGCGGGGCCCAGCACGGCGACGGTGTCGCTGCGCGGCGCGGCGCGGCCCAGCGCGATGGACAGCTTCTCCACCGCCGCCGCGTCCTCCCCCGACACGATCAGGGCGGCCAACCGTCCGAAGGGCGGCATCCCGGCCTCCAGCCGCATCTCCGCCTCCAGCTGGTAGAAGCCGTCACGGTCGCCGGCGGCCAGCGCCTGCATCACCGGATGCTCGGGCATGTAGGTCTGCAGCATCACCCGCCCCGGCCGCTCGCCGCGCCCGGCGCGCCCGGCCACCTGATGGAGGAGCTGGTAGGTCCGCTCCCCCGCCCGCAAATCGCCGCCGGCCAGCCCCAGATCGGCGTCGACCACCCCGACCAGTGTCAGCATGGGGAAATGGTGGCCCTTCGCCATGACCTGGGTGCCGATCAGGATGTCCAGCTCATGGTCGGCGATCCGCCGGACCATCTCCTGGATGGCACGGGGACCGAACAGTGTGTCCGACGCCATGATGGCGGCGCGGGCGTCGGGGAACAGCTCCGCCACCTCCTCGGCGATGCGCTCCACGCCGGGGCCGCAGGCGGCCAAGGTGCCCTCCTCGCCGCATTCCGGGCAGGTCGGGGAGAGCGGCTGCGACAGGCCGCAATGGTGGCACTGGAGCTTGCGGGCCAGCCGGTGCTCGACCAGCCAGGCCGTGCAGTTGGGGCATTGCAGGCGGTGCCCGCAGGCCCGGCACAGGGTCAGCGGGGCGTAGCCGCGGCGGTTGAGGAACAGCATCACCTGCTCCTTCTCCGCCAGCGTCTGCTCGATGGCCTTCTTCAGCGACGGGGCCAGCCAGTGGCGCGCCGGCGGCCGGTCCTTGCGCAGGTCCACCAGTTCCACGTCGGGCAGCACGGCGCCGCCGTGGCGGCCCGGCAGCTCGATGCGGGCGTAGCGGTTGCTGTCGGCGTTGACCTTGGTCTCCAGCGACGGCGTGGCGGAGACCAGCACGGTGGGGATGCCGCCGAGATGCGCCCGCGCGACGGCCATGTCGCGGGCGTGGTAGATCGACCCCTCCTCCTGCTTGTAGGCGGAGTCGTGCTCCTCGTCGATGATGATGACGCCCAGGTTCTTGTAGGGCAGGAACAGGGCGGAGCGGGCGCCGACCACCACCGGCACCTCGCCGTTGGCCACCGCCCTCCAGGTGTCGCGGCGCTGCGCCCCGGTCAGCTCGGAATGCCATTCCGCCGGCGGCGCGCCGAAGCGGCGGGCGAAGCGCTCAAGCCACTGCGCCGACAGGGCGATTTCCGGAAGCAACACCAGCGCCTGCTTGCCCGCCTTCAGGGCGGCGGCGATCGCCTCGTAATAGACCTCCGTCTTGCCGGAGCCGGTCACCCCGTCGAGCAGCACGGTGGAATAGACGCCGGACTCGACGCGGGCGCGCAGGTCCGCCGCCGCGGCCTCCTGGTCGGCGGACAGGGTGGGGCCGGGGCGGTGGCAGTCGGGCCGCCCGAGCTTGGTCGGCTGGAGCAGCACCGGCTCCAGCAGCCCGGCCTCGGCCAGCCCGCGCACCACGGTGACGCCGCAGCCGGCCTCCTCCGCCAGCTCCGCCGGGGTGCGCGGCGGGCCGTCGTCCAGCAGGGCCAGCACGCGCCGCCGCGGCTCGGTCATCTTGAAGCCGGGCGGCGGTTCGGCGTCCGGCTTGCGCAGGTAGGCGAGCATGGCCTTCGCCGGCTCCAGCGCCGACGGCACGCTGATCGCCATGCGCAGCACATGCCCCGGCGGCGTCATGGTGTAGGCGGCAACCCACTCCACGAACTTGCGCTCGACCTCCGGCATCGGCGGCACGTCGAAGCGGCGCACCACCGGCTTCAGCCGGGTTGCCTCAACGACTCCGGCGCCGTCGCCCCACACCACGCCGAGCACGCGGCGCGGCCCGAGCGGAACCTCCACGTAATCGCCGGGGACGAGGGTCATCCCGGCGGGCACGCGGTAGTCGTAGGCCTCGCGCAGCGGCAGCGGCAGCAGCACGCGGACGCGCGGGTCCGCGTCCGGCGGCACCGTGCCCGGCAGAAGAGCCTGCGCGGAATCTCCGGAAGCGGCCCCGGATTTGGCCCCGGATCTGGCGGAATTTTCACGCATCGGCTAGAGTGCCCCCTGGCCGCGACGCCGGGCAGCGAATCCCGGGAAACAGGGCACGGTCTTCCTCAGCAAGTATGGATTCCAGGTCATGAAGTTCTTCGTTGACACCGCCGACATCGCCGAGATCCGCGATCTGGCCGACACCGGCCTGCTGGACGGTGTTACCACCAACCCCTCCCTCGTCGCCAAGACCGGTCGCAGCTTCCTCGACCTCGTGGCCGAAATTTGTGATGTGGTGGACGGCCCGGTCAGCGCCGAGGTGGCGTCCACCGACTTCGAGACCATGCTGGCGGAAGGAAAGAAGCTTGCCAAGATCGCCGACAACGTCACGGTCAAGGTTCCGCTGACCCCGGCCGGCCTGAAGACCTGCAAGGCGCTGTCCTCCGAAGGGACGATGGTCAACGTCACGCTGTGCTTCTCCCCGGCCCAGGCGATCCTGGCCGCCAAGGCCGGCGCCAGCTTCGTGTCGCCCTTCGTCGGCCGCCTGGACGACATCGGGCAGGACGGCATGGGCCTGATCGCCGACATCGTGGAGATTTACAGCAACTACGATTACTTCAAGACCGAGGTGCTGGTCGCCTCGATCCGCAACCCGATCCACATCGTCGACTCCGCCCGCCTGGGCGCCCATGTCGTCACCGCCCCGCCGTCGGTGCTGAAGCAGCTCTTCAACCATCCGCTGACCGACAAGGGCCTCGCCCAGTTCGTCGCCGACTGGCAGAAGACCGGCCAGTCCATCCTCTGAGGACGGCAGCATGGGCCGGGAGCCGGGACACACCCCCCAGAGGAAGGACGCGCCGACCGCCGAGGAGGTGCACGCCTACCTGCGGGACCATCCCGACTTCCTGGTCCATCACGGCGATCTGGTCCACCACCTGACCCCGCCGTCGCAGGACCGCGGGCGCGGGGTGGTGGACCTACAGGCCTACATGGTCGAGCGGCTGCGCGGCGAGGTCCGCCTGCTGAAGGACCAGCAGCGCGAGCTGATCGGCACCTCGCGCGCCAACATGAACAGCCAGAACCGCATCCACGCGGCGGTGCTGTTCCTCCTCGACGCCCAGAGCTTCGAGCAGCTCATCCAGACCATCACCACCGATCTGGCGGTGCTGCTCGACCTGGACGTCGCCTGCCTGATCGTCGAATCGAACGGCCAGGACACCCCGCATGTCCAGACCTCCGGCGTGCGGGTGGTCGCGCCGGGGACCGTCGACCGCTGGCTGGGCAAAGCCGACGTGGCGCTGAACGCCGACATCCAGGGCGACCCGGAGCTGTACGGCCCCGGCGCCGGGCTGGTGCGGTCGGAGGTCCTGATCCGCCTCCAGGTGTCCAGCGAGACTCCGGACGGCATGCTGGCTTTCGGCAGCCGCGAGCCGGACAGCTTCCACGGCGGCCAGGGCACCGAGCTGGTCGGCTTCCTCGCCCGCGTGGTCGAGCGGGTGATCCGCGGCTGGCTCGAACTGCCGGCCTGACCCCACGGAACGCATGACCGGAAAACAGAACCCCGTCCTCGGTTTCGCCGCCCAGCCCGACGTGCAGGACGTGCTGGTCCACTGGCGCCGCTGGATGGAGAGCGAGCGCAACGTCTCGCCCCACACGCTGACCGCCTACATCGGCGACGTCGCGACCTTCCTGGAGTTCATCACCGGCTATCAGGCGAAGCCGCCGTCGATGAACGACCTCGCCGCGCTGACCGTCACCGACTTCCGCTCCTGGCTGTCCCACCTCGCCATGAAAGGGATCGGCTCCAACAGCCGGTCGCGCGCCCTGTCGTCGGTGCGCAACCTCTTCCGCTGGCTGGACCGCGACGGGCGTTTGCACAACCCGGCGATCAACACCTTCTCCGGCCCGCGCATCAAGCGCCCGGCGCCGAAGCCGCTGACCGTGCTGGACGCCGACCGCCTGCTGGAGGAATCGGAGAAGGAGCCGGACGAGCCGTGGGTCGGCAAGCGCGATCGGGCGCTGTTCACGCTGCTCTACGGCTGCGGCCTGCGCATCTCGGAAGCGCTGAACCTGACGCGCCGCGAGGCACCGCTGGGCGAGACGCTGCGGGTCACCGGCAAGGGCAACAAGGAACGGATCGTCCCGGTGCTGCCGGCGGTGACCGAGGCGGTGCGCGCCTACATGGACGCCTGCCCCTACCGCCAGGGGCCGGACGCCCCGCTGTTCGTCGGGGTGCGCGGCGGGCAGCTCGCCCCGGCCATCGCGCAGCGGCGGATGCGCGACCTGCGCCGGCTGATGGGGCTGCCGGAAACCGCGACGCCGCACGCGCTGCGGCACAGCTTCGCCACGCATCTGCTGGCGGACGGCGGCGATCTGCGGGCGATCCAGGATTTGCTGGGCCACGCCTCGCTGTCGACGACGCAGCGCTACACGGACGTGGAGAGCGAGCAGCTGATGCAGGTGTACCGCTCGGCGCACCCGCGGGCGAAGAAGACGCCGTAGATTCGGAGGGAGGGAGGTGCATTGCCCCCTCCCCGGCCCTCCCCCGCTTCGCAGGGGAGGGAGAGGAGAGAGACGCGCCTTAGATGTGCAGGGCGCGGCCGTCCACGGCGAGGGCGGCTTCCTTGGTCACTTCCGACAGGGTCGGGTGGGCGTGGCAGGTGCGGGCGATGTCCTCGGCGGAGGCGCTGAACTCCATCGCCACACCCAGCTCGCCGACCATCTCCGACACGTTCGGGCCGACCATGTGGACGCCCAGCACCTTGTCGGTGCGCGCGTCGGCCAGGATCTTCACGAAGCCGTCGGTGGTGCCGCTGGCGCGGGCGCGGCCGTTGGCGGTGAAGGGGAACTTGCCCGCCTTGTAGGCGACGCCGGCGGCCTTCAGCTCCTCCTCGGTCTTGCCGACCGCGGCCACTTCCGGCCAGGTGTAGACGACGCCGGGGACGAGGTCGTGGTTGACGTGGCCCGCCTGGCCGGCCAGCAGCTCGGCGAGCGCCACGCCCTCCTCCTCGGCCTTGTGAGCCAGCATCGGGCCTTCGACCACGTCACCGATGGCGTAGATGCCCGGTACGTTGGTCTCGAAATGCTTGCCGATCTTCACGCGGCCGCGGTTGTCCATCTCCACGCCGACGGCGTCGAGACCCAGGCCGTTGGTGAAGGCGCGGCGGCCGATGGCGACCAGCACCACGTCGGCCTCGACCTCCTCGGCGGTGCCGCCCGCGGCGGGCTCGACCGACAGGGTGACGCCGGTGTTGGTGACCTTGGCGGCGGTGACCTTGGAGCCGAGCTTGAAGGTCATGCCCTGCTTGCCCAGGATGCGCTGCATCTGCTTGGACACTTCGCCGTCCATGGTCGGCAGGATGCGGTCCAGGAACTCGACCACGGTGACCTGCGCGCCGAGGCGGCCCCAGACCGAGCCCAGCTCAAGCCCGATCACGCCGCCGCCGATGACGACGAGGCGCTTCGGCACCTCCGGCAGCTCCAGGGCGCCGGTGGAGGAGACGATCTTCTGCTCGTCGATCTCAATGCCCGGCAGCGGGGTGACTTCCGAGCCGGTGGCGATGACGATGGCCTTGGACGCCGTGATGGTGCCCACGCCCTCGACCTCGACGGTGTTCGGGGCGGTGATGCGGCCGGCACCCTTCAGCCAGGCGATCTTGTTCTTCTTGAACAGGAATTCGATGCCGCCGGTGTTCTCTTTGACGACCTTGTCCTTGTGGGACAGCATGCCCGGCAGGTCCAGCTCGACGCCGCCGACCTTGATGCCGAACTTGGCGAGGCCGTGCTTGGCCTCCTCGAACTTCTCCGACGCGGCGAGCAGCGCCTTGGAGGGGATGCAGCCCACATTCAGGCAGGTGCCGCCCAGCGCGCTGCGCTTCTCGACGCAGGCGACCTTGAAACCGAGCTGCGCCGCACGGATCGCGCAGACATACCCGCCGGGACCGCCGCCGACCACGACGACGTCGAAAGTGCTTTCAGCCATTGGGGGCTTTCCTTCCGCCATTTTTGTGTTTGCCAAAAGCCTTCCCGTCCAGCGGGGAGGGCCGCGCGCCGATTTATGCCGCCGCTCACGCCAACTGGCAACGGGACAGTTCGTCCGGGGGGAGGGATGCCGGGTTGAAGGACGGGCATGGGAACAGCCGGAACCCATGCCGGAACGGAAGGAGCCGGGGCTCGCGCCCCGGCCCGCGTCACACCGAAACGGCGATCAGGAACAGGCGCGCCGCGCCGCCCTGGGCGACGTTCGCCAGGGTGGTGACCTGATTGTTCGCCACATCGTACACATAGGCGGTGCGCCCGCCCGCCCAGTACCAGCCGAGGTTCGGGTTGGGTCCCGCCACGTCCGCGGCCTGGAAGGTGCCGAAGGTCGCCAGGAGCGAGACGTAGTTCAGGCCGGCGTTGCCGCCGCGCAGGGTCTGCTGCTTCACGACGTCGGCGTTGAAGCGGTTCCAGGCGTCCTGGATGGGCGTGGCGTGGGCGGGCAGGATGCACTTCAGTTCGATGTAGACGTCGTCGGCCACCCCGGCATTGCGGCGCAGGTAGAAGTCGGCGCGGGCGGCGGCGTTGGCGTTGTTGGAGACTCCCCAGGCCGGGCCGCCGACCGTCGTGTAGGTCAGATAGGGATTCGCGACGTTGGTGGATGGATAGGCCCATTCCCGGTCGCAGGTCCAGTTGCCCGCAACATTCAGGAAACCGTGTGCGATCTCAGCCTGGAGCCAGCCCTCCCAGCCGCCGCGGATGTTGGCGTTCTGGGCCAGCACCGTGGCCCGCGGGCCGTTGATGGTGCCGTTGGCGACGCAACCTTGGATGGTGGTCAGAAACTGCTGGCAGCGCATAGTGGTGTCTCCTTCCTCGATGCCGGGCCGGACGAAGGTCCGGGCCTCGGCAAAGGGACGGATCCGCCACGCGCGGCGTGAGGATCAGCCGGAGAAGAAATCCAGCAGCGCCCGCGCCGTCTCCTCCGGCGCCTCCTCGGGGATGAAGTGGCCGGCGGGCATCACATGACCCTCGATGGCCGGGGCGTAGCCGCGCCAGATGCCCAGCGGGTCGTCGTAGAGGCGCCCGACCGCGCTGTTGCGGCCCCACAGGAACAGGGCGGGGCATTCCACCTTGCGGCCCGCCGCCCGGTCCTCGCGGTCGTGCTCCAGGTCGATGCCGGCGGCGGCGCGGTAGTCCTCGCACATGGCGTGGACGGTGGCGGGGTCGCGGAAGGCGGTGCGGTAGGCCTCCATCGCCTCCGGCTCGAAGATGTCGGCGCTGCTGCCGATGGAGCCGAGCACCTGCCCGAGGTAGAAGTCGGGGTCCGACCCGATCAGCCGCTCCGCCAGATGGTTCGGCTGGATCAGGAAGAACCAGTGATAATAGGCGGTCGCCATGCGCTGGTCGATGCGGGCGAAGACCTCCAGCGTCGGCACCACGTCGAGGAAGGCAACGCGCTCGACCCGGCCGGGATGGTCGAGGACGAGCCGGTGGGCCACCCGCGCGCCGCGGTCGTGCCCGGCCAGCCGGAAGCGGTCGAAGCCCAGCGCCGCCATCACCGCCACCTGATCGCGCGCGTTGGCGCGTTTGCAGTAGGTCTCGTGCGCGGAATCGCCCGGCGGCTTCGACGATTGGCCGTACCCCCGCAGGTCGGTCAGCACCACGGTGAAGCGCTCGGCCAGCCGCGGCGCGACCCGGTTCCACAGGGCGTGGCACTGCGGAAACCCATGAAGCAGAAGGAGCGGCGGCCCCTCGCCGCCGACCAGCGTGTGGATCTCGGCGCCGTCGGTGGCGATGCGGTGGCGGGTGAACCCTTCGAACATGCGCGCCCTCCCCCTATCCGTTTGAGTGTGGAGAACTGTCCTTCCGCACGGCGAGGCTTCGGAAACCTTTGGCGGGTTTCTCGCGTTTTTCAGCCGATTGTTTTCGACCTCAAGAGGAAAATGCCATGCGTAGCCTGAAGAAGCTCGTCCTTTTCGCCGCCCTGGGTGCCGCCCTGACCACCAGCCTCGCCGCCTGCAACACCGTCGGGGGCATGGGCGAGGACGTGCAGGCCGGCGGCCGCGCCATGGAGCGCTCGTCGGACAGCGTCCAGAAGAAGATGTGATCGCGCGGCGCTGAAACGCCGGAGCTTCGGCCCCGGGGTTTCAGCGCCCCGAATTCAGCACCCCGAATTCAGCGCTGCATGCGCTTGATGGTGTTGGTCGTGCTCTGGCCGTCCACGAGGTCGGCCAGCACGACCTTGCCGCCGTAGCTCTGCACGAATCCGGCGCCGACCACGGTGGCGACGGTGTAGTCCGCCCCCTTCACCAGCACGTCGGGCCGCAGGGCGCGGATCAGCTCCTCCGGCGTGTCCTCGCCGAAGATCACCACCAGATCGACGCAGGCCAGCGAGGCGAGCACCGTCGCCCGCGCCGTCTCGGTCTGCACCGGACGCGTCTCGCCCTTCAGCCGCTTCACCGAGGCGTCGCTGTTCAGCCCCACCACCAGCACGTCGCAGGCCGCCTTGGCTTGGTTCAGCAGCGAAATATGGCCGGGGTGCAGCAGGTCGAAGCAGCCGTTGGTGAAGCCCACCCGCTTGCCGCGGGCACGCCAGCGCGCCGCGCGCTCCACGGCCTGCTCCAGCGTGTCGACCTTCTCCTCGCCGCTGCGCCATTCCTGCTCGTGCAGGGCGGACAGCAGCTCCGGCGCGCGGACCACCGCGGTGCCGACCTTCCCCACCACGATCCCGGCGGCCAGATTGGCCAGCCGCGCCGCGTCGGTCAGCTCCACCCCCACCGACAGGGCGGAGGTCAGCGTCGCCACCACCGTGTCGCCGGCGCCCGACACGTCGAAGACCTCGCGCGCGTTGGCCGGCAGATGGGTGGCGCCATCGCGGGTCACCACGGACATGCCGCGCTCGCTGCGCGTGGCGACCACCGCGTCGATGCTGCAGGTTTCCAGCAGGAAGCGGCAGGCGGCCTCGACCTCGGCGTCGCTGTCGGCGGGCATCCCCGTCGCCTGGATCAGCTCCTTGCGGTTGGGCGTGATCACGCTGGCCCCGCGGTAGCGCCCAAAATCGTCGCCCTTGGGATCGACCACGACCGGCAACCCGGCCTCGCGCGCCGCCTGGATGAGCTGCGCCACCAGAGCGTCGGTCAGCACGCCCTTGCCGTAGTCGGACAGGATCACCGCGCCCACCGTCAGCAGGCCGGTGCGGGCGGCGACCATCACCTCCTCCTCCGACCCGATGGCGGCGATGGTCTCGGCGTCGGCGCGCAGGAGCTGCTGGCGCCCGCCGATGAAGCGGGTCTTCACCGTGGTCTGGCGCCCCGGCTCGGCGACCAGCCCGCCGCCGTCGCCTGTCTCCTTCGCCACGAGGCGGACCAGCTCCAGCCCCGCCGCGTCCTCACCCACCACCGACACGAAGCGGCAGCCGGCGCCCAGCGCCATGACGTTGGCGGCCACGTTGCCGGCACCGCCGAGCATGGCCGTCTCGCGCTCGATCCGCAGAACGGGGATCGGCGCTTCGGGGGACACGCGGTCGACCGACCCGTAGATGAATCGGTCGAGCATGACGTCGCCGACGCACAGCACGCTGGCGCGGGACAGGGAGTCGATGTGACGGGCAAGGTCGCTCATGCCGGTTCTACTACCAATCTTGGAAGTGGCGCGCCAGAGGGGAGCGCGGCCCCGGAACGAGCGCGGCGGTCATTCGAAGGCCGGCACCTCGTGGCGCAGGTCGCCGGTGCCCTTGGCGAAAGTCAGGGTCAGTTGCCCCTGCACCTCCCGCTCCGCCGCCTCGCCGGTCCCCGGGAGGGAGGGCGGCAGAGATGGGCTGACCAGAATGCCGACGGCGGCCAGCGCCTCGCCCAGCGCCGTCGTCCGGTTGGCGGGAACGCAGAAGGCGATGACCGCCATCACGTCGGAGAACAGCGTGTGGTCGACGATCCAGCCGCCGTTGCCGGTGATGCCGTCGGCCGCCGCCATCAGCGCGGCGGTCCGGTCGGTCTGCAGGACCGCTTCGAATCTCAGGATGGACATGGCCTGCCCTCCTTTTCGGGCTGCTCGGAGGTTCCAGTATGGACCGGCGCCGCCGCCCCCTCAACCGGACAAAACCCCGCAGCCGCCCCGCGTCGGCTAGGCAGCCACCCCCGCTTGACCTATCTTCCGGCTTCCCCCGCATCCGGACATCCCGCCCATGCCCCTGCCCTCCGTGACGCGCAGCCTGTCGGCCAAGCTGCTGGTGCTGACCGTGCTGTTCGTCCTGCTGGCCGAGGTGCTGATCTACACGCCGTCCATCGCGCGCTACCGCCTGACCTATCTGGAGGAGCGGCTGGCCGCCGCCCACCTCGCCGCCCTGTCGGTGGAGGCGACGCCGGACATGATGGTGGCGATGGAGCTTCAGAACGAGCTGCTCGCCCATGTCGGCGCCCACGCGGTGGAGCTGATCCGGCCGGACAGCCGCGTCTACATGCTGTCCCGCTCCATGCCGCCGACGGTGGACGCCGTCTTCGACCTGCGAGCCACCATGGCGCCGCGGCTGGCCGCCGATGCCTTCATGGCGCTGGCCCAGCGGCGCGACCGGGTGATCCGGGTGATCGGGCCGTCGCCCAAGGACCCCGCCTTCCAGGTCGAGATGGTGATCGACGAGCGGCCGATGATCCAGGCGATGGTCGATTTCTCGGGCCGCATCCTGGCGCTGTCGGTGGCGATCTCGCTGATCGCGGCGGTTCTGGTCTTCGTCTCGCTGACCCGGCTGCTGGTGCGGCCGATGCGCCGCCTGACCGAGGGGCTGGTCGCCATCCGCCGCGACCCGGACGGCACGCCGCCCTTCCAGCCCAGCGCCCGCACCGACGAGATCGGCGTGGCGGAGCGCGAGCTGGCCGACATGCAGGCCACCATCCGCAGCGCGCTGCGCCAGCGCGAGCGGCTGGCCGCGCTGGGCACCGCGGTCGCCAAGATCAACCACGACCTGCGCGCCATCCTGTCCACCGCCGCCCTGCTGTCGGAGCGGCTGGCCGAGAGCGCCGATCCGGAGGTGCGGCGGGTCACGCCGCGGCTGATGGCCTCCATCGACCGGGCGGTGGAGCTGTGCGGCCAGACGATGACCTACACCCGCGACGGCCTGCTGCCCCTGGCGCGGACCGAGCTGCCGCTGCGCCCGCTGGTCGAGGAGGCCGGGACCACCGCGCTGGCCGCCCTGCGCCCGGACGTCGTGCGCCCGGATGGGGAACGGGCGGAACTGCGCTGGGACAACCGGGTGCCGGAGGGACTGACCGTCCGCGCCGACGCCGCCCAGCTCTCCCGCGCGCTGGTCAATCTGGGGCGCAACGCCGCGCAGGCGGGGGCCGGAGCGGTGACGGTGACGGCAGAGACGCGGCCCGGCGGCGGGCTGCTCCTGCTGGTCGCCGACGACGGGCCGGGCCTGCCGCCGCGGGCGCGGGACAACCTGTTCCAGCCCTTCGCCGGCTCGGCGCGGGCGGGCGGCGTCGGGCTGGGCCTCGCCATCGCGCGGGAGGTGCTGCGGGCCCATGGCGGCGACCTGCGGCTGGTGGAGAGCACCGCGGCGGGCACCGTCTTCGCGCTGGAGCTTCCCCCCGGATTCGTCGTGGAGGGCGCCGGCCGGGTGGGCGAAATGCCCACATCGGATTCGCCCATCCCGGATTGATTTCCGGCGCCCGCTCCACCAGAATTCGCGGCACGGTCAACCCGTCGGCATCCCGCCGGGCGCACGCCCCGCGCGGGACCGGCAGCGAAGGAAGGGAACGGGACTTTGGAAGGCACGGGCAAGTGGATCACCGGGGGGATCCTGGGCTTCATGGCGTTCATCGGCCTGCTGGCGGCGTCGCGCGCGGCGGACACGGCGTTCTATTATGGCGGCTGGCTGCTGGCCATCGGCTGCATCGGGACGATCTTCATGATGGTCACGAAGCACTACAACCACATGGACGAGCAGATCGCCCGCCAGCGCGAGCAGCAATAACCGCGACACCCCTTCAACCGGTGGAGGCCGGGCATGCCGTGGGACCCCGAACAATACGCACGGTTCGAGTCCTGGCGCCGCCGCCCGGCCCACGACCTCGTGGCGGCCCTGCCCTCCCTGACCCCGCGCACGGTGGTCGATCTCGGCTGCGGGGCCGGGCAGCTCGCCCGTCGGCTGGCCGAACGCTGGCCGGAGGCCGAGGTGCTGGGGGTGGACAATTCCCCCGCCATGCTGGAGCGCGCGCGGACCACGCCGTCCCGCGTGCGCTGGCTCCAGGCCGACCTTGGGGTCTGGCGCCCTGACCGGCCGGTCGATCTGCTGATCTCCAACGCCGCCCTGCAATGGCTGGACGGGCACGAGCGGCTGCTCCCGGAGCTGCTGCGGGCGCTGGCCCCCGGCGGGGTTCTGGCCGTGCAGATGCCCCGCAACTTCGACGCGCCCTCGCACCGCCTGTTGTACGAGACGGCGGCGGACGGCCCCTGGGCCGAGCGGCTGGCGCCCGTCCTGCGCACCGCACCGGTGCACGCGCCCGACGTCTATTACGACTGGCTCGCCCCGCTCACCCGCCGCCTGGACCTCTGGGAGACCGAGTATCTCCAGGTTCTGGAGGGCGACGACCCGGTCCTGGAATGGACGCGCGGCACGACGCTGCTGCCCGTCCTCGACACGCTGGCGGGCGCGGAGCTGGACGCCTTCCTGGCGGCCTACCGCGCCCGGCTGAACGCCGCCTATCCCCGACGCCCCGACGGCCGCACGCTGTTTCCCTTCAAGCGGCTGTTCCTCGTGGCGCGGGTGTAGGCGGGGGCTCCAAAGCGTTACGACGCCGGCTTGGTTTGCTTGGCGGCGGTGAGGATGTTCGCCACGCCCACCGCGTTCATCCCGGCGCGGGTGCCGATGGCCGACAGCGACTCGCCGGGCTGCGCCTCGATGTTGGCGGCCTTGAGCGCCTGGATGGCCTTGTCGGCGTCCAGCCCGAAGACCGGCGCCACCGTCGCCAGCGGGGCGTTCGCCACCGCCCGCATCATCGCGCCGGGCCCGCCGGTGGAAGCCGGGGTCCCGGTCATCGCCGTGAAGACCAGCGAGCCGGCGACGCTGACCACGAAGGCCGACAGGGCCACGTTGCGCTTGAAATACTGGAGGAAGGCCGTCCAGTTGCGCGCCAGATGCCACAGGCCGATGGCGGAGAAGCCGACGCTGAGCCATTCGTGGGAGAAGCGCACCAGATTGCCGTTCCAGTGCAGCAGCAGCATGAGTCCCGTCACCGTGGAGACGACGAACAGGACGATGGTCACCGGCGTGACGATCTGCCGGGTGATGGTGGAGGAGATGGAGGGCATGGGTGGGAATGGCTCGCGGGTTGAACGGAATGCGGCCAAAATGGGGCCGGATTGTAACCGCTTGATGTCCCGCACCACCCTCGAACGTAACAGACTGTAACGGCGCCTTCCCCGCTCACGCCTTCTCGATGTAGGCCAGCAGCGGTTCCCAGTCGGCGCGGTGCTCGGCGGCGCGCTTGCCGGTCAGGTCGAACAGGCTGAGGCCGGAGGCCGCGGCGTCGGCGTAGATCTGGCTGTCGCGCAGGCGAGTCACCACGCTGTGCCCGACCCCGCCGAGGAACTGGTCCAGCCGGTCCGCCGCCTTGGTGCGGGCGCGCAGGCGGTTGCCGACCACCGCCACCGACTTGCGGTTCTTGGCGATCGACTTCAGCTCCTCCAGCTTGCCGAGGAAGCGCTGCGTCGCCTGCTCGTCGAAGGCGCTGGGCAGCACCGGCAGCACGACGACGTCGGCCATCCGCACCAGATCCTCGATCTGCTTGGTCTTCAGCGCGGCCGGCGCATCGATGACGAGCCGCTGGATGCCCTTCGGCGCGTCGGACAGGTCCTTGGCCCAGTCCAGACCGACCAGGGCGGAGGCCGTGGCCGGGCGGCGGGCCAGCCAGCCGAGCGAGGAGCGCTGGCGGTCCACGTCGGCCAGCGCCGTGCTGTGACCCGCGGCGGCGCAGGCCGCGGCGAGGTGAGTGGCGATCGTGGTCTTGCCGCAACCGCCCTTGATGTTGGCGACGAGGATGGTCCGCATGGGCGGGAAGATTACCCCTCCCGGTCGGGCTTTGACCAGAAGGCTTTCGCGTCGGCGAACTCCTTCCACAGGCCGCGGAGCGCCGGTTCGGACTCCGCCACGCCGCGGGCGTGCCAGCCGATGACGATGCCGGCGGCGCGCGGCTCGCCCGGCTCGGGGCGGCTGCCGTCGTCGTGCAGCTCGTGCAGCAGGCGGGTCGCCGTCGCCACGTCGTTCAGGTGGCCCAGCGCGTCCTGGAAGGCCGAGAGATCCTGGATGTAGCGGCGGGCCGGCTTGTCGTCGTAGAGGCTGCGGAAGAATTCCGCCGCGTAACGCAGCTTCTTCAGGGCAATGCGCAGCTCGTGCCGCTCGGTCACCGACAGGCTCGCGAAGCCATGGCCGGCGCGGCGGGCCTTCTTGGCGCGGCGCGACAGCAGATGGTCGGCCAGATCCTCCACCGGGTCGAACAGCCGGGCGGAGTGCTCGCTGACCGGCTGGTCGCGCCAGCCCCGCGACTCGACCCAGGCGCCGAACTTCAGCAGGAAGGTGGTGTAGCGCTCGGACCGGATGGCCGCGCGCACCCCTTCGTAGGCGCGGTCGCGGCGGGCGCGCGCCGCGGCGGCGAGCGCGTCGATGTCCTCCTGGAGCGGCTTGCCGTGGCCATCGGCGCGGTGGAAGGACTCCTTCACCGGCTCCAGCAGTTCGTCCAGGAAGACGTCCCAATCGCGCGCCGGGCCGAGGCTGCCGCCCAGCCACTTCACCTCCCCCACCAGCCACGCGTAGGACTCGGCGGGGATGAAGTCCTTGAACAAAGCGAGCGCCGAGCGCAGGCGGCGCAGCGCCACGCGCATCTGGTGGACGCCCTCCGCGTCCTCGCCGATCAGGGTGACGGCCTCGTTCGCCAACATGTGGCCGATGCAGGAGCGCAGGATGCGGGCCAGCGCGCCTTCCACCGTAGTGCCGGCGTCCAGCTCCAGCTTGCCCGCCTTGACCACCCTGTCCACCGTGCCGTCGGCGAGCGCGTAGCCGCGCTCCGCCTTGGTGCGCGGGTCGAGCCGCAGCGGAGCGGCCTGGGCCAGCTCCAGCGCCAGATCGTAGAGGACGGCGGCGGAGCCTTCGAGAAGCTCCAGCTCCACCTCCGACACCGGGATGGAGGCGCCGTCCGGGCCACGGATCTCGCCGCTGTCGAAGGCGACCTCGATGCGGCTGGCGGTTTCGCCCTCGCCCATCGTCACCACGCGCACGGTGCGCTGGATGAGCGTGGTGAAGAGCGGCTGCAGCTCCGCCGCGCCGACCAAGCCCAGCAGGTCCAGCGCCTCCTGCGATTCGATGGCCGACAGGTCGGGGGCCGGTCCGGCGACCGGATGCTCCCACTCCGCCCGGCCGAGCTCGCCGCGTTCCGGCGCGCCCTTGACCGTCTGAAGGAACTGGTTGCCAACCTTGCGCACGCGCAACGTCACCAGACGCCCGGCCAGACGCCGGTCGGCGGTGTCGTAATAGGTGCTTTCCAGGGTCTTGGTGCCGGCTTTTCCCTTGGCACGGGATGCGACCGCCGGGCAGGACCGGAGCTTCGCCATGTCTTCGGCCCTGACGGCCAGCTTCAGCTCGGTTTCCCGGTTGGACTCCGCTTCGACCACCATTCGTGCCCCGTCGTTTCCGGTGGGTCCCCGTTTTGCACAGGCCCCAGCCACGGTCAAGTTACAGAACCATGACGCTTTTGTTGCAGTCCCCGCAATCAGGGGTCCGTCTTTTCCAGCACCAGGAGCTTGGACATGTAAGCCAGCGACGTCTCACGCAGGCGCAACCCGGCGGCGGCGAACAGGACGGGCAGGTCGTCGCGGGCGTAATGGGCGTAGAAGGGCTCGTGGAAGGACTGCGGGAAGCGGTCGATCAGCCCGTCCATCATCGGGTTGTCGCCGTACTGCACGCTGTCCATGAAGACCAGGATGCCGCCGGGCTTCAGCACGCGGGCCATCTCGGCGGCGGCCTGGGCGCGGATCTTCGGCGGCAGTTCGTGGAACAGGTAGATGCAGGTCACGATGTCCTGCGACCCGGTGGCCAGCGGGATCGCCTCCGCCGCCGCCTGGACCAGCGCGCTGCTGCGCGCCCAGGGGGCGAGGTTGCGCCGCGCCTCGCGCAGATAGGCCGGGGAGAGGTCGAGCGCGGTGACCGGCAGACGCGGGTGGTTGTCCTTCACGAAGGTCAGAAAGCGCCCTGTCCCGGCGGCCACGTCGAGCAGGCGGCAGTCCGTGCTGCGGCGCGTTTTCAAATGTTCGAAGATCGGCACCAGGACCTGACGGCGCATGGCATCGGCCCCGCCGCCGAACAGCACCTCCACCTGATGGTCGTAGAGGCGGGCGCTCTCTTCGGTCAGGTAGCCGCCGGTCTGGTAATGGAAGTTCTGGCGGTAGTAGGCGGGCAGCCCCCCGCTGCCGGGCGGCGGGTTGGCGCGCACCTCCACCGCCGCGTGGTCGCGGCGGCGGCGCGACACCTCCGGCACGTCGCGGAAGAAGGCGGCGGCGTCGGTCAGCAGCCGGCGCGGGTCGGGCATCAGATCGTGCGGCAGCCGGTAGTAGCCCGCCTCGATGTTGGCGAGGTCGCGGGCCAGCAGGGCGCGCAACTCCTCCAAAATCGCGCGGGTGCCGGGCACCGGACGCCCGCCGGGCGGGGTGGTCCGCGGCGGTCCGGTGATCCGTCGGCCGATCCGCGCGGCCATCATGTACTGGCCGAGGAACCAGGCGACGCGAGCGGACTGGCTGGCCGCATAAGCCAGCCGGGGGGCCAGCCGGGCGGAGGACGGCGAGGTGAGTCTGTTCATGAAGATAGAGATGGGATCGGCGGTCCCGCCCGCCCAGAGCCCTGTCTTTTCGCCGCATGGGGCAACCGGTCGCCCACGCGGGCCGTTGCAAAGCGGGCGTCCCTGTGCTGGATTGCCCGGCAAAAGTTCAACCCGCAGGGACAGCAGCCATGACCGAGTTCAACACCATCGACGACCTCGACGTGAACGGCAAGACGGTGCTGGTGCGTGCCGACCTCAACGTCCCGATGCAGGACGGCAAGGTCTCCGACACGACCCGCATCGACCGTCTGGCGCCGACTCTGACCGAGCTGGCGAAGAAGGGTGCGAAGGTCGTGGTGCTGTCGCACTTCGGTCGCCCGAAGAACGGCCCGGACGCCAAGAACTCGCTGCGCAACGTGCTGGACGCGCTGAGCGCCGCCGTCGGCCAGACCGTCGCCTTCGGCGAGGATTGCGTCGGCGACAAGGCCAAGGCCGCCATCGACAGTGTCCAGCCGGGCGCCATCGTGCTGCTGGAGAACACCCGCTTCCACGCGGAAGAGGAAAAGAACGATCCGGCTTTCGCCAAGCGGATCGCCGCTCTAGGCGACCTCTACGTCAACGACGCCTTCTCCGCCGCGCACCGCGCCCACGCCTCGACCGAGGGCGTCGCCCAGTATCTGCCGGCCGCCGCGGGCCGCCTGATGCAGGCCGAGCTTGAGGCGCTGACCAAGGCGCTGGAGAAGCCGGAGCGTCCGGTGGCTGCCGTCGTCGGCGGCGCCAAGATCTCCACCAAGCTGGACCTGCTCGGCAACCTCGTGAAGAAGGTCGACATGCTGGCGCTGGGCGGCGGCATGGCGAACACCTTCCTCTTCGCCCAGGGCGTGGATGTCGGCGCCTCGCTCTGCGAGAAGGACATGGCCGATCAGGCCCGTGCCATCATGGAGACCGCCAAGGCCGCCAACTGCGAGTTGCTGCTGCCCAAGGACTTCATCGTCGCCAAGGAGTTCAAGGCCGGTGCGGCCAACCGCGCCGTCCCGGCGGACGGCATCGGCGCCGACGAGATGGCGCTGGACGTCGGCCCCAAGACGGTCGAGTTCCTCGGCCTGAAGCTCCAGGGTGCGAAGACGGTGGTGTGGAACGGCCCGCTGGGCGCCTTCGAGATCCAGCCCTTCGACGGCGGCACCAACGCCGTCGCCGGCCTCGTCGCCGAGCGCACGTCGGAAGGCGGCCTGCTGTCGGTGGCCGGCGGCGGCGACACCGTCGCGGCGCTGGCGCACGCCGGTGTGGAGGAGAAGTTCACCTACATCTCCGCCGCCGGCGGCGCCTTCCTGGAATGGCTGGAAGGCAAGGAGCTGCCGGGTGTCGCCGCGCTGAAGAAGAAGTAAGGGTTTGGGGGAATGGGTGGGTGGTCGGAACGGGCCCCCACCCTTCCCGCTTCGCGGGCCCCTTCCCTCCCCCGCTTCGCAGGAGAGGGAGCTTCATCCCCTCCCCTGCGAAGCGGGGGAGGGTTAGGGAGGGGGCAAGACCTCCCCCACAAACACCTTCCTACAAAGGCCGCCGCGCCTTCAGCGCCGCGGTCAGCGTCCCGTCATCGAGATAGTCCAGTTCCCCGCCCACCGGCACGCCATGGGCCAGACGGGACACGGAAACCCCACTGCCGGACAGGCGGTCGGTCACCACATGGGCGGTGGTCTGCCCGTCCACCGTGGCGTTCAGCGCCAGGATGACCTCGGTCACCGCCGGGTCCTTCGCGCGCTCCACCAGGGACGGGATGTTCAAATCGTCCGGCCCCACCCCCTGCAAGGCCGACAGCGTGCCGCCCAGCACATGGTAGGTGCCGTGGAAGGCGCGCGTGCGCTCCAGCGCCCAGAGGTCGCCGGCGTCCTCCACCACGCAGATGGTCGAGCGGTCGCGGCTGTGGTCGGAACAGACGGAGCAGGGGTCGCGGCTGTCGAGGTTGCCGCAGACCGAGCAGTTGCGGATGGCCTCCGCCGCAAGCGCCATGGATTCGGACAGCGGCACCAGCAGACTGTCGCGGCGCTTCATCAGGTGCAGCGCCGCCCGCCGCGCCGACCGCGGCCCCAGCCCCGGCAGCTTGGACAGGAGCTGGATCAGGCGCTCGATTTCAGGTCCGATCATTCACGGCTTCGTTTTTTTAAAAAGGGTGGCCGGGCCGACCCTGCGGCCCGGCCTTGCAACGCTTAGAACGGCAGCTTCATGCCCGGCGGCAGCTTCATCCCGCCCATCAGGTTCTGGGTCTCGTTGGCGACGTGCTGCTCCACCTTGGCCTTGGCGTCGTTGAAGGCGGCGATGATCAGGTCTTCCAGGACCTCGATGTCCTCCGGATCGACGATCGACTTGTCGAGCTTGATCTTCTTCATCTCGCCCTTGCCGTTGACCGTCACGTTGACCATGCCGGCGCCCGACTGGCCGGTCATCTCGACCTCGCCCAGGCGGGCCTGCATCTCCTGCATCTTGGCCTGCATCTGCTGGGCCTGCTTCATCATCTGGCCGAGGTTCTTCATGGGTCAGAAATCTCCTTCATCGTCGAGCGGGTAATAAACCCCGTCGTCCTGCTGCATGACCATAAGGTCGGGATTCTCCCCGTCATCCGCAACCTGGGGCTCGGCCTCGACCGCCGCCTTGAGGTCGCGGACATCGGTGATCTTCGCGCCGGGAAAGGCGTCCAGTACGGCGCGCACCACCGGATGCGCCTCCGCCTCCTCCAGCGCGCGCCGCTGGGCGGCCTGCTCCTGCTGGATCAGCGTCGGCTCGCCCGGCGCGTCCGAGACGATGACGACCCAGCGCTGGCCGGTCCATTCCGTCAACAGCTGGCCGACGCGATTCGGCAGGGTCGATGGGGCCAGAGTCGTCAGGCGCAGTTCCAGCCGCCCCGGCTCCAGGCGCACCAGATGGACGCTGCCGGTCAGATGGCCGTAGAGCGCGCCCTCGCGCTTCTCGGCAAAGACCTGGACCAGCGTGCGGAAGTCGCGCGGCATCGCCACGCGCTCCTCGTCCGCCACGGCGACGGCCACGGCGACGGTCTGCACGGGCTGGGGGCTCGGCTGCTGGCTTGGCTGCGCCTGGTGAGCGACGGCGCGCACGGCGGAGCCGCCAACCGCCACCGGCCCGCCACCGGGGCCACGCGGGGCACCGCCACCGCTTTGTCCACCCTGCCCGCCACCGTTCTGCAAATTCTGGAACTGGCGGATCAGGTCGCCCGGAGTCGGCATATCGGCGGCGTAGGACAGCCGCACGATGACCATCTCCAGCGCCTGCTGCGGCACCGGGGCCGCCTGCACCTCGCCCAGCCCCTTCAGCAGGAGCTGCCACGCGCGGGTCAGCGCCGGCATGCCGAGCTTCGCCGACAGGGCGGCGCCGCGGGTGCGCTCCGCCTCCGGCAGGCCGGGGTCATTGGCGCTGTCCGGCACGACCTTCAGCCGCGTCAGGTTGTGCACCAGGTCGAGAAGGTCCTGGAGGATCACCACCGGATCGGCGCCGACGCGGTGCAGGTCGGACAGCAGGTCCATCGCCTCTGCCGGCTTGGCCGAGACGGCGGCCTCGAACAGGTCGATCACCTTGCTGCGGTCGGCCAGACCCAGCATGTCGCGCACCTGCTGCGCGGTCACCGTGCCGGCGGCCAGCGCGATGGCCTGATCGAGCAGCGACAGGCCATCGCGCACCGACCCGTCGGCGGCCCGCGCGATCAGAGATGCTGCGTCCGGCTCGATCCCCGCCCCCTCCAGGCCGGTGATGCGGGTGAAATGCTCCTTCAGCACCTGGGCGTCGACGCGCCGCAGATCGAAGCGCTGGCAGCGCGAGAGCACCGTCACCGGCACCTTGCGGATCTCGGTGGTGGCGAAGACGAACTTCACATGGGCCGGCGGTTCCTCCAGCGTCTTCAGGAGCGCGTTGAACGCGCTCTTGGAGAGCATGTGGACCTCGTCGATGATGTAGAGCTTGTAGCGCGCCGAGACGGGGGCGTAGCGCACGCCGTCGATGATCTCGCGGATGTCGTCCACGCCGGTGTGGCTGGCCGCGTCCATCTCCATCACGTCGACGTGGCGGTCCTCGGCGATGGCGCGGCAGTTGTCGCAGACGCCGCAGGGCGTCACCGTCGGCCCGCCGGTGCCGTCCGGCCCGGTGCAGTTCAGCGCGCGAGCGATGATGCGGGCGGTGGTCGTCTTGCCCACGCCGCGCACGCCGGTCAGCATGAAGGCCTGGGCGATGCGGCCCGAATGGATGGCGTTGGTCAGGGTGCGGACGAGCGCATCCTGCCCGATCAGTTCGGCAAAGCTCTTCGGACGGTATTTCCGCGCCAGAACCCGGTAGGCAAGGCCCCCGGACGCTCCGGAAACGGAAGAGGATGCATCGGCAACGGTGGTATCGGTCACGCGGCTGGCCCGGTAATCGGCTTCACGACGGAGCGCAGAATAGCGTCACGGCACGGGGCTGTCGCCGTTTGAATTCGCTGCCGGATTTTATGGGGAAGGTGGGAGACTGGACGAACGACCCGAGCCGAAACTCGTTACGGCTGCTTCCTTCCGGACCTGACCGGGTTGGCGAGGGACTCGTCCGCCGCCAGCCTCCCGCGCCCTATATCGGCGATAGGGCCGTCATATGCAAGGCCAATCTGCGGGCTTTCCGTTTGAGGCGGAACGAAAAAGCCCCGCGTCCGGCGGACCGCGGGGCTTTTGCCTGTTTCCCGGATGGAACCGCCGCGGGTTACTGCGGCAGCGGCGCCGGGCTGTCGGACAGCGAGCGCAGATAGGCGATGATGTTCGCCCGGTCCTGGTCCTTCTTGACGCCGGCGAAGGTCATCTTGGTGCCCGGCGCGTAGGCCTTCGGGTCGTAGAGGAAGTGGTTCAGCTCGTCGTAGTTCCAGGGGCCGGCCTTGCCCTTGATGGCGTCGGAATAGGCGAAGCCGTCCAGATGGCCGTGCGGGGCGCCGACGATGCCGTAGAGGTTCGGGCCGACCTTGTTCGGGCCGCCCTTGTCGAAGCTGTGGCAGGCGGCGCAGGCCTTGGCTGCGGACTGGCCGGCGGCGGCGTCGGCCTTGGCGAGCAGCGGGGCGATCTCGGCGGGGCCGGACGGGGCGGCGCCACCGCTGGGGGCCGGAGCGGCGCCCTCCGGCATGGCGACCACATAGGCGGGTTTCTCAGGCGTCTTCGGGTGCACCAGAACTTCCGCGGCGAAGCCGGCCAACATGGCGATCAGACCCGCCAGCAGCACGGCGCCGAAAATCTTGTTCCACTCCATGCTCATAACGTCTTGTTCCCCTTTTTTGTCGTGCCGCGGGCCCGTCGCCAGGGCTGGCTGGTTCTCCGCCGCACGATAGCGTGACCGCGGCGGCTTGTCACCGCTTCGGCCCCCTCCCTTGCCACAGGAATATCGGTTCCCCGACTGTTGGCCAGTTGAATATTGGAGTGACGCCGCTTGACGCAAAGGGCGATCCATGGTTCACCCGCGCCACCTTTCCGATGCGACAGGGGGCCGTTCCATCATGAACGCCGACATGAACGCCAGCGCAGACACCCGGGGCACGGCGAACCCGCCGCCCTCAAATCCCATCGTGGTCATTCCCGCCCGCATGGCCTCCACCCGCCTGCCGGGGAAGCCGCTGGCCGACATCGGCGGCGCGCCGATGATCGTGCAGGTGTGGCGCCGCGCCATGGAGGCGGAGATCGGCCCGGTGGTGGTCGCCTGCGCCGAACCGGAGATCGCCGCGGCGGTGGAGACGGCGGGCGGCACGGCCGTGCTGACCCGGCCCGATCATCCCTCGGGCTCCGACCGCATCTTCGAGGCGGTCAGCCTGCTTGACCCGGAGGGGAAGTACGACGCGGTGGTGAACGTGCAGGGCGACCTGCCGACCATCGAACCCGCCGTGGTGCGCGCCGCCTTCGCCCCGCTGTCCGACCCCCAGGTGGACATCGCCACGCTGGTGGTCGAGATCACGCGGGAGGAGGAGCGCACCGACCCCAACGTGGTGAAGGCCATCCTGGAGCTGCCGCCCGGCGCCCGGCGGGGCCGCGCCCTCTATTTCAGCCGCGCCACCGCCCCGTGGGGCGACGGGCCGCTGTTCCACCACATCGGGCTGTACGCCTACCGCCGCGCCGCTCTGGAGCGCTACGTCCGGCTGCCGCCCTCGGCGCTGGAGCAGCGGGAGCGGCTGGAGCAGCTGCGCGCGCTGGCCTTCGGGATGCGCATCGATGCCGCCGTCGTTGACGCGGTTCCGCTCGGCGTCGATACTCCCGCCGACCTGGAGCGCGCCCGCGCGATCCTCGCCAAGCGCACCTCCCTTTAAAAGAAGACCTCCCGATGACGACCTCGAACGTGATCGCCTTCCAGGGCCTGCCCGGCGCCTATTCGGACCTGTCCTGCCGGACGGTCTTTCCGGAGATGACGACGCTGCCCTGCGCCACGTTCGAGGACGCCTTCGCCGCCGTGCGCGAGGGCCGCGCGGCGCTCGCCATGATCCCGGTGGAGAACTCCATCGCCGGGCGCGTGGCCGACAACCACCATCTGCTGCCCGAAGGCGGCCTGCACATCATCGGCGAGCATTTCCAGCGGGTGAACCACCAGCTCCTCGCCCCGAAGGGCGCGACTCTGGCCGGGCTGAAGACGGTGCGCAGCCACATCCAGGCGCTATCCCAGTGCCGCAACATGACGCGGGAGCTGGGGCTGACGGCGATCTCCCACGCCGACACCGCGGGCGCCGCCGCTGAGATCGCCAAGCTGGGCGACCCGCAGCACGCCGCCATCGCCTCCTCGCTGGCCGCCGACATCTACGGGCTGGACATCCTGAAGGGCGGCATCGAGGACGCGGAGCACAACACCACCCGTTTCCTGATCCTGTCCCGCGAGCCGAAGACCCCGCCGCTGCCCGCCGAAGGGACCGGGGCCAAGATCATCACCACCTTCGTCTTCCGCGTGCGCAGCGTGCCGGCCGCCCTCTACAAGGCGCTGGGCGGCTTCGCCACCAACGGCATCAACATGACGAAGCTGGAAAGCTACATGGTCGGCGGGCACTTCACCCAGACCCAGTTCTACGCCGATGTGGAGGGCCATCCGGAGGAGCGCTCCCTGCGCTTGGCGCTGGAGGAGCTGGCCTTCTTCGCCCGCGCGGGCGAGGTGAAGATCCTGGGCGTCTACCCCGCCAACCCCTTCCGCTATCAGGAAAGCCAGCGCATCGGCGAGGATTGAGGAAAGGGGCGAGCGGCGCTTGCCCCCACCCTTCCCACGGCTTCGCCGCGGGCCCCTTCCCTCCCCCGCTGCGCAGGAGAGGGATCTTTATCCCCTCCCCTGCGAGAGCGGGGGAGGGTCAGGGAGGGGGCAAGCGACCCGCCGTCTCCCTCACTCCCCCTCGGCGATCCACTCGTCGATCAGGCGGCGGGCGATGCTGTCGGGGCGGGCGAGGCGGAATTCCTCGCTGGGCGTGAAGGTCCGCAGAAACTCGCGGTCGAACCAGTGGGCCGTCTCCAGCTCCTCCAGGTCGGTCTGGATGTCCAGGGTCACCGCCCGCGCGCTGAAGCCCAGCATCAGCGAGGACGGGAAGGGCCAGGGCTGCGACGAGTGGTAGCGGATGTCTGTGACCTCCAGCCCCACCTCCTCCAGCACTTCGCGCCGCACGCTGTCCTCCAGGCTTTCGCCCGGCTCGACGAAACCGGCCAGCACCGAATGCATGCCCGGCGGGAAGCGGGAGTTGCGGCCCAGCACCATCCGCCCGGCACCGTCATGGACCAGCATGATGACCGCCGGGTCGGTGCGCGGGAAATGGTGGGTGGCGCAATCCGGGTTGGTGCAGACGCGCACATGCCCGCCCTCGGCACCCGCCGCGACGGAGCCGCAGACGCCGCAGAAGCGGTGCCGGGCGTTCCACCAGGTGATGCCGCGGGCGTAGGCGCACAGCCCGGCCTCCGTCGCCTCCATCACCGGGCCGACGGCGCGCAGGTCCTCGAAACGGCCGAGCCCGGCCAGGGCCGGATGCTCCTCCGGCGCTTCCAGGCCGGTCAGGTCCACGGTGAAGTGCGGAACACCGTCCAGCAGACCGAGGAAGACCGGCTCCACCCCCCAATCGCCACCACAGGCGACGGCGACCGCGTGGGCCGAGTCGGCGTCGCCGGTCACGAAGTTGCGCGATTTCGCCACGGGCAGCAGGCGCGCGTCCGGCGAGGCCCAGGCGTCTTTCAGCCAGTCCTTGTCCTTGCGGCGCACGGCGGCGCGATCGAGCGGAATGCCGGCATAGGCGTTCGGGGCGGCGTTCGGGCCGGCGTTCGGGCGGTCGGGTGGGGAGGAGCGGTCGTGCATGGCGAAGAGGCTGCCACAAGCCCGCGAAACGGGGAAGCGGCGTCCCGCGCAACCCTCCTCCTTCATTGCCCTCCTCCCTCTTTGATGGTTTGCGCCGACGGAACGCCCGACTAGGATGCCGCCCTCGTCCCAACCACGCGCGATCCGGCGGAGCGACCATGACCGAACCCTGCCCCACCCCCCTGGTGACCCTGGCGGAGCGTCTGGCCGACGCCTCCGGCCCGGTCATCCGCCAATATTTCCGCACGCCGGTGGCGGTGGACGACAAGGCCGACGCCTCCCCCGTCACCATCGCCGACCGCGAGGCGGAGCGGACCATCCGCGCCATCATCGAGGCCGAGCGCCCCGACGACGGTATCTATGGCGAGGAGTTCGGGACCAAGAACCTGGACGCCGAATGGGTCTGGGTGATCGACCCCATCGACGGCACCAAGTCCTTCATCACCGGCCGTCCGATCTTCGGCACGCTGATCGCCCTGCTGCACCGCGGGCGCCCGGTGCTCGGCGTCATCGACCAGCCCATCGTCCGGGACCGCTGGCTGGGCGTCGAGGGCCGCCCCACCCTGTTCAACGGCCAGCCGGCCCGCGTGCGCGCCTGCGCCGGAGGGCTGGCCGCGGCGACGCTGGGGACCACCTCGCCCGACCTGTTCCCCGGAGCGGACCAGGACGCCTTCCGCCGGGTGGCGGGGACTGCCAAGGTGTCGGTCTATGGCGGCGACTGCTACAGCTATGGCCTGCTGGCGGCGGGCTATTACGACCTCGTCGTCGAATCGGGGCTGAAGCTCTACGACTTCGCGGCGCTGGTGCCGGTGGTGACCGGGGCCGGCGGGCTGATGACCGATTGGGACGGGCGGCCGCTCGACGCCACCTCCAGCGGGCGCGTGGTCGCCGCGGGCGACGCCCGCACCCACCGCGAGACGCTGGCCGCCCTGGCCGGCTGAGACAGGAGAACCACGTTCATGGCAACCATCGCCACGCCCGCCCGCTCCGTCTTCGAGACCTCGCCGGAGAAGCTGCGCCCCTTCCTGCACTCGCTGGCCGGCCGGGTGTCGGGCGGGGCGAACTGGATGGTCCGCAAGAAGACGGTCTGCGACCTGCTGCTGGGGCTGGACGCCTTCTTCGCCCTGCCGGCGGAGGAGCGCCGCGCCCTGATGGGCGCCGGAGACGATGTCTCCAGCCAGGACGGCACCGGGCCTGAGGACTTCCGCAACGTCCTGCCGCTCTATGTCGGGGCGATCCTGGAGGGGCTGAAGGAAGAGGCGGTGACGCAGCCGGAGCAGGCGGCGATCTACATGCTGTCCATCCACCCGGAGCACCAGATGGCCGCCGAGGAATGGATGCTCGCCGACCCGCGCAACGGCAAGGCGGTGCGCCGGATGATGCGGTCCGACCGCCGCTACCGTCAGCTCATGGAGCGCATGGCCGACCACTGGAAGACGGCCCGCGCCGGTCAGGGCAGCAGCGAGACGGCCAGCAGCCCCAGGTAAATGCCGATGAACAGGCCGAGGACGATGCCGTAATCCTCGTCGGTCATCGGGTTGGAATCGGGGTCGAACTGCCGCATCATCTACTCCCAGTGCGTCAACGGATGCCCAGAATAACCGTTGACGCCCGCGAAGTTCCCGCGACAAGGCCGTGACTTCCATCGGGTGGAGCCGGGTGGAGGGTGAACATCTCCATAAAAAACGGACCGCGCCGGAGGGGCACGGTCCGCTGAGTCGGGAGGGACCCGAAGGGAAACGGTCAAGAAGGACTCAGGCCGACGGCCGGGCCTCGCCGGTGATGGCGGGCTTCGGCGGCATCTCCTCGGCCAGCGCGCGGTAGGCCAGCCCGCCGAGCAGCCCGCCGACCAGCGGCGCCACCCAGAAGGCCCAGAGCTGTTGCAGCGCCCAGCCGCCGACGACCAGCGCCGGCCCCGTGCTGCGCGCCGGGTTCACCGAGGTGTTGGTGACCGGGATGCTGATGAGGTGGATCAGCGTCAGCGCCAGACCGATGGCCAGCGGCGCGAAGCCCGCGGGTGCCCGCCGGTCGGTGGAGCCCAGGATGACGATCAGGAACATGAAGGTCAGCACCACCTCGATCAGCAGGCCGGAGGTGAGGTTGTACGCGCCCGGCGAATGCTCCCCGTACCCGTTGGCGGCCAGCCCCTTGGCGGCCAGCGACCAGTCGGCCTTGCCGGTGGCGATGACGTACAGCACCAGCGCCGCCAGGAAGGCGCCGACCACCTGCGCGATGACGTAGGGCAGGATGTCCTTGGCCGGGAAGCGTCCGCCGGCCCACAGCCCCACCGTGACCGCCGGGTTCAGGTGGCATCCGGAAATGTGGCCGACCGAATAGGCCATGGTCAGTACCGTCAGCCCGAAGGCCAGGGAGACGCCGGTCAGCCCGATCCCGACCTCCGGAAAGGCGGCGGACAGCACGGCGCTGCCGCAGCCGCCGAAGACCAGCCAGAAGGTGCCGAGAAACTCCGCGCTCGTGCGCCGGAACATCGACATGTCACCACCTCGTCGGGCTTGCCGCATTTCCGCCTTTTTTTGCGCCCCCGGACGGGCCGGCGCCAGCGCACGGGCGTAAGATACCGTTGCGTACGCGGACTTGACGCGCCGCAAGGCGCGTACATGCTAGGGCTGATCCGCCTTATCATCCCAGGCCAACCACATCAGGCCCAACCACATCAGGACCGACGATGCGCCGAGTTCTCGCTACCGCCCGGATGACTGCTTTCTTGGCTCTCCTTGCGCTGACGGCGCCAATCCAGGCGAACGGAGCCCAGGCGCAGACTGTCACCGTCCCGGCCCTGAAGCAGTTCGGCGAGCCGGAGTTCAAGCCGGGCTTCACCCATTTCCCGCACGCGAACCCGGAGGCTCCCAAGGGCGGACAGATCACCCTGGCCGCTCAGGGCAGCTTCGACAGCCTGAACCCGATCATCCTGCGCGGCGTCACCCCGCGCACGCTGGGGCTGATCGCCGACTCGCTGATGGTCGGCTCCGGCTGGGAGATGGACGCAGCCTACGGGTCCCTGGCGGAAAGCGTGGAACTGCCCGACGACAAAAGCTGGGCCGTCTTCCATCTGCGCAAGGACGCGCGCTGGCACGACGGCGTGCCGGTGACCGCCGGCGACGTGGTCTTCGCCTGGGACTCCATCCAGGCGCACGGCAACCCCTTCCTGAAATCCTTCCTCGACCGCGTCGCCGCGGTGGAGGCGGTGGACGAGCACCGGCTGAAGATCACCCTGAAGACCACCGGGGAGATGAAGCCGATCATCGACTTCGCCACCAGCATCGCCCCCCAGCCCGAGCATTGGTGGACCGCCAACGGCCGCGACATCTCCAAGACGACGCTGGAGCCGGTGCTGGGCAGCGGCCCCTACCGCATCAAGGCGGTCGATGCGGGCCGCTCGATCACCTACGAGCGGGTGGCCGACTGGTGGGGCCGCGACCTGCCGACGGCGCGCGGCTTCTACAACTTCGACAGCGTGAAGGTCGATTACTACCGCGACGACGACGTGATGTTCGAAGCCTTCAAGGCCGGCGCCTACGACTTCCGCACCGAGCACCGGGCGCAGCGCTGGACCACCGGCTACGACTTCCCCGCCGCCAAGGACGGCCGGGTGAACCGCATCGAGGTGAAGAGCGACCTGCCGCTGGGCGCCCAGGGCTTCCGCCTGAACACCCGCCGCGCCAAGTTCGCCGACCCGCGGGTGCGCGAGGCGCTGGGCTATCTGTTCGACTTCGAATGGATTCAGAAGAACATCCTGTACGGCCAGTATCTCCGCACCACCTCCAACTTCCCCAATTCCGACTTCGGCGCCAAGGGGCCGCCGACGCCGGAGGAGCTGGCTCTGCTGGAGCCCTTCCGCGCCCAGTTGCCGGAGCGCGTCTTCACCACCCCCTTCGAGCCGCCGAAGACCGACGGCAGCGGCAACAACCGCAACAACCTGCGCGAGGCCATGCGCCTGTTCCGCGAAGCGGGGTGGGAGCTGAAGAACGGCCGGATGACCAGCGCGAAGACCGGTGAGGTGCTGAGCATCGAGTTCCTCGACGGCACCGGCGCGCTGACCCGCGTGATCCAGCCCTATGTTGAGGCGCTGCGCAAGGCGGGCATCGACGCGGTTTTGCGGGTGGTCGACACCGCCCAGTTCCAGGCGCGCACCGACGAGTTCGACTTCGACGTGGTGGTGGCGAACTTCAATTTCTTCACCCCGCCGGGCACCGAGCTGCGCAGCTATTTCGGTTCCGCCGCCGCGGATGTCCGGGGATCGGCCAACTACGCCGGCATCAAGGAGCCGGCGGCCGACGCGATGATCGAAAAGGCGCTGGCGGCGAAGGATCTGCCGTCGGTCCAGGCGGCGACCCGCGCGCTCGACCGCGTGCTGCTGTGGGGCTTCTACATGGTGCCGCACTGGTACAACCCGGACAACTGGATCGCCTACCGGACGACGCTCGGCTTCCCGGAGAAGACGCCGAAATACGATCTGGGCTTCCGCAACAGCGGCTTCCCGGAGGCGTGGTGGGTGAAGCCGGGCAAGGAAGGCTGAGGGCCGCCGTCCCATGACCCCGGAGACACCCTCCTCGATAGCCTCTGATTCAGAAGACCTCTTCGACCGGGAGGTCCGCCCCCTGCTGCAACGGCTGAAGCGCCGTCGCGCCAGAACGCGCGCCGCTCTCATCCTGCTGGTCTTCGTCGCTCTGACCGGCTGGACTGTGCTTGTCCTGATGAAGCTGCCCTTCCTGATGAAGGCCAGCTACGCCGGCTGGAGGCTCTATGCCGCCGTAGCGCTGGCCATCATCACTGTCCCGTTCGTTGTGTTCCGTCACCACCGTAAGCGCATCATCATTTCGCTCGTGCTGGCAATCTGCCGCCATGCCGATCTGATCCACGCATCAGGCAGTTGCCTCAAGCAGCACCAGTTGCGCCAGCTTTTCAGTGATCTGAAGCCGCGTTCCGCCCATGCTAAGGATGGTTTCGCCGGCATCCGCCAAGGCTTGAATTTCTGGTTCAATGAGGTCGACCTCTACGCATTCGCGGGGTTTCTGACGGGAACCGTCCGGATCTTCCACGGCTGGCTTCTCTGCATTGACCTGCCGCAGCCGAGAGTTCCGCCGCTGTCCTGCACGCTCACCCTTGGCGCCCGTGGCACCGAGCCGGTGCTGACTCCGATTCACGGCGATTTGGCGGAGGCCAAACACCGGTTCCCACCGGAACTGCGAACTCTGGCCGCGCGGCTTGCCTCCCTTGCAGGCGCCCGCCAAGCCCGGCTGGCCATCGACGGGCAGCGATTCATTTTGGCTATCGACACCGGGCGCGACCTGTTCGAAGGGATCACGGAACTTGAGAAACGGATGACCCCGGCCCTGTTCGCCCGTTCCCTGGAGGAGCTGGACACGCTGACGCGGGTCGTGGACGAGCTTTCCGCCGCACTTCAGGCGCAAATCGCCGCACCCTCCCCCCAGCCCGGTGCAAGCTTAGGCGCCGCCGAGCCCGCATCCGCCTTGAATGTGCCATAGACGGACCCCTACCTTACCGGAAACAAAAGGACCGAGAGGGGCATGAGGAAGACCGGTAAAGCGATCCTGGCCGCGGTCATGTGCCTGTATCTGGCGGAACCCTTCGCCGTGGCTCATGCCCAATCCAACCCGCAGGGGGCCGCCCCGAAAACCGGGGGGCACGCCGTCACGGCCCATGGGACGCCCAAATACGGGCCGGACTTCCAGCATTTCGACTACGTCAATCCCGACGCCCCCAAGGGCGGCGAGATCAAGCTGGCGACCTACGGCAGCTTCGACAGCCTGAACCCCTTCATCCTGCGCGGGTCGACCGCCGCCGGGGCCAGCCTGCCCTTCGACACGCTGACGGTGGAGAGCGGGGACGAGGTGCTGACCCGCTACGGGCTGCTCGCCGAGACCATCACCGTCGCCGAGGACCGGAGCTGGGTGCGCTTCACGCTGCGCCCGCAGGCGCGCTTCCACGACGGCGCCCCGGTGACCGCCGACGACGTTGTGTGGAGCTTCGAGACGCTGCGCGACAAGGGCCACCCGCTCTACCGCACCTACTACGCCGACGTGGTGAAGGCCGAGAAGACGGGCGAGCGCGCGATCACCTTCACCTTCCGCGACGGCGGCAACCCCGAGCTTCCGGTCATCATGGGCCAGTTGCCGGTGCTGCCGAAGCACGTCTTCGAAGGAAACGGCTCCGGGGTGCGGGACTTCGCCAGCACCACGCTGGACCCCATCGTCGGCAGCGGCCCCTACCGGATCGTCGAGGTGCAGCCCGGCCGCTCCCTCGTCTTCGAGCGGGTGCAGGACTGGTGGGCCAAGGACCTGCCGGTCAACCGCGGGCGCTACAACTTCGACCGCATCCGCTTCGACTATTACCGCGACCTCGACGTGGTGTTCGAAGCTTTCAAGGCCGGGGCCATCGATTTCCGGGTGGAGCATTCGTCGAAGAACTGGGTGACCGGCTACGACGTGCCCGCCGTGCGCGACGGTCACATCGTCCGCGAGGAGATCAAGCACCAGGACCCGCAGGGCATGCAGGCCTTCGTGTTCAACAGCCGCCGCCCGGTCTTTGCCGACCGCAAGGTGCGCGAGGCGCTGAATTACCTGTTCGACTATGAATGGACGCGGGCCAACCTGTCCTACGGGCTGTTCCAGCGCACCAAGAGCTTCTTTTCCAACTCCGAGCTGGCCTCCACCGGCCTGCCCTCGCCGGAGGAACTGACGCTGCTGGAGCCGTTCCGCGGCAAGGTGCCGGAGGAGGTCTTCACCAAGCCCTTCGAACCGCCGCAGACCGACGGGTCCGGCAACATCCGCCCGAACCTGCGCACGGCGCTGTCCTTGCTCAAGGAGGCCGGGTGGGAGCTGAAGGGCAACAAGCTGCTCAACACGAAGACCGGCGAGCCGATGCGCTTCGAGATCCTGCTGGTGCAGCCGGACATGGACCGCATCGTCCAACCCTTCGTCCGCAACCTGGAGCGCGCCGGGATCGAAGCGGCCATCCGCGTGGTGGACACCGCCCAGTACCAGAACCGGATCGACCGCTACGACTTCGACATGGTCATCCAGCGCATCCTACAATCGACCTCGCCCGGCAACGAGCAGCGCGACTATTGGCAGGCGGCCCGCGCCGACCAGCCGGGCAGCCGCAATCTGGCCGGAATCAAGGACCCGGTGGTCGACGCGCTGATCGACAAGGTGATCCAGGCCCCCGACCGCGAGAGCCTGGTCACGGCGACCCGCGCGCTCGACCGGGTGCTGCTGTGGGGCTGGTACGTCATCCCGCAATGGCACGACGACGTGCGACGCGTCGCCTATTGGAACCGTTTCTCCCATCCGGCGGTTGCGCCCAAATACGGCTTGGCCTTCACCGACACCTGGTGGGTCGATCCCGAGAAGAACGCGAAGCTCGCCAACACGGCCCGCCGCGCGGCGCCCTGAGACGGCAAACAGAAAGGCGAACCCGCGCGATGCTGGCCTACATCATCCGCCGTCTGCTGCTGATCATCCCGACCCTGTTCGGGATCATGGTCATCAATTTCCTGATCGTGCAGATCGCCCCCGGCGGTCCCATCGAGCAGATGATCGCCCGCGTCCAGGGCACCGCGGTGGAGGCGACCGCCCGCATCGGCGGCACCGGCGGCGGCGAGACCGGCGGTCCGGCGGCGCAGCAGGCCCAGGGCGGCGACACCGGCAGCCGCTACCGCGGTGCCCAGGGGCTGGACCCGGAGTTCATCAAGCAGCTTGAGAAGGAATTCGGCTTCGACAAGCCGCTGCACGAGCGCTTCATCCACATGATGTCGAACTACCTGATGTTCGACTTCGGCAAGAGCTACTTCCGCGACCGCAGCGTCGTCGATCTGGTGATCGAGAAGATGCCGGTGTCGATCTCGCTGGGCATCTGGACGACGCTGATCGTCTATCTGGTGTCGATCCCGCTGGGCATCGCCAAGGCGGTGCGCGACGGCCAGCCCTTCGACGTCTGGACCTCCGGCGTGGTCATCGTCGGCTACGCCATCCCCAGCTTCCTGTTCGCCGTGCTGCTGATCGTCGTCTTCGCCGGCGGGCGCTATTTCGACCTGTTCCCGCTGCGCGGGCTGGTGTCGGACAACTGGGCGAGCCTGCCCTGGTGGCGGCAGATCCTGGACTATGCGTGGCACATGGTGCTGCCAGTGCTGTCCATGGTGATCGGCGGCTTCGCCGGCCTGACCATGCTGACCAAGAACTCCTTCCTGGAGGAGATCAACAAGCAGTATGTCGTCACCGCCCGCGCCAAGGGTCTGGCGGAGCGGCGGGTGCTCTACGGCCACATATTCCGCAACGCCATGCTGATCGTCATCGCCGGCTTCCCCGGCGCCTTCATCGGCATCCTGTTCACCGGCGCCCTGCTGATCGAGGTGATCTTCTCCCTGGACGGGCTGGGGCTCTTGGGCTTCGAGGCGGCGATCAACCGCGACTATCCGGTGATGTTCGGCACGCTGTACTTCTTCACGCTGCTGGGGCTCATCATGAACCTCGTCGGCGACGTGACCTATGTGGCCGTCGATCCCCGCATCGACTTCGAAGCGCGGAGGGTATGATGGGAAGCTTTGCGCTTTCGACGCATGCTCCCTCTCCCCCCCGGGGAGAGGGTTGGGGTGAGGGGGTTGCGCGTTTGCCGGACGCACCGCCACGCGCAACCCCCTCACCCTCCCCTCTCCCCAGAGGGGAGAGGGCAAATGCCCGTTGGAGGACGCGCCCATGACCGGCGACCGTTTCCTCGGCTTCCGCGTCACGCCGCTCACCCGGCGGCGGCTGGCGAATTTCCGGGCGAACCGGCGGGGCTTCTGGTCCTTCTGGATCTTCCTGGTGCTGTTCACCCTGTCGCTGGGCGCGGAGTTCATCGCCAACGACCGCCCGCTGCTCATCAAGTACGACAACGCGCTCTACTGGCCCGTCTTCACCGCCTACCCGGAGACCACCTTCGGCGGTGAGTTCGAGACGGAGACCGATTACCGCGACCCCTACGTGCGCCAGCTGATCGAGGAAAAGGGCTGGATCGTCTGGCCGCCGATCCCCTACGGCTACCGCACCATCAACTACAACCTGCCGGTCCCCGCCCCGGCCCCGCCGTCCGCCGACAACTGGCTGGGCACCGACGACCAGGGGCGCGACGTGACGGCGCGGCTGATCTACGGCTTCCGCATCTCCGTGCTGTTCGGTCTGGTGCTGACCGCCTTCTCCTCGGTCGTCGGCATCATGGCCGGGGCGGTCCAGGGCTACTTCGGCGGCATCACCGACCTGCTGTTCCAGCGCTTCATCGAGATCTGGCAGGGCCTGCCCACCCTGTTCCTGCTCATCATCCTGTCCAGCGTGGTGACGCCGAACTTCTGGTGGCTGCTCGGGCTGCTGCTGCTGTTCTCCTGGACCTCGCTGGTCCATGTGGTGCGGGCGGAGTTCCTGCGGGCGCGCAACTTCGACTATGTGCGCGCCGCCCGCGCGCTGGGCGCCACCGACGCGACGATCATGGTGCGCCACGTGCTGCCCAACGCGATGGTGGCGACGCTGACCTTCCTGCCCTTCATCCTGAACGGCTCCATCACCACCCTGACGGCGCTGGACTTCCTCGGCTTCGGCCTGCCCCCCGGCTCCCCCTCGCTGGGCGAGTTGCTGGCCCAGGGCAAGGCCAACCTCCAGGCGCCCTGGCTGGGCCTGACCGCCTTCTTCGTGCTGGCGATCATGCTGAGCCTGCTGATCTTCATCGGCGAGGCGGTGCGCGACGCCTTCGATCCGCGCAAGACCATCGGCCAGCTCTCCACCGCCACCGGAACCGCCAACGAGGCGGGCGCGGTGGCGCAGAAGGCCGCGGAATGATGTCCCCAACGACCACCAGCCCAAGAAGGCGGAACCGCCCATGACCGACATGACGACCAATGGGGCCGACGATCTCCTCGAGGTCCGCAACCTCCATGTCGAGTTCCGCTCGGGCGGCGGGGCGATGCACGCGGTGAAGGGCGTCTCCTTCGACATCGCCAAGGGGGAGACCCTGGCGCTGGTCGGCGAGTCCGGGTCCGGCAAGTCGGTCACCGCCCTGTCGATCCTGCAACTGCTGCCCTACCCCATGGCGCGCCACCCGCAGGGCTCCATCCGCTTCCGCGGGACCGAGCTGGTGGGGGCGGAGGAGAAGGTGCTGCGCAACGTGCGCGGCGACCGCATCGCCATGATCTTCCAGGAGCCGATGACCTCGCTGAACCCGCTGCACAGCATCGAGCGGCAGATCAACGAGACGCTGTTCCTGCACAAGGGCCTGTCCCGCGCCGCCGCGCGCAAGCGCACGCTGGAGCTGCTGCGGCTGGTCGGGCTGCCCAACCCGGAAAAGCGGCTGAACGCCTACCCGCACGAGCTGTCGGGCGGCCAGCGCCAGCGCGTGATGATCGCCATGGCGCTGGCCAACGAGCCCGACCTGCTGATCGCCGACGAGCCGACCACCGCGCTGGACGTCACCATCCAGGCGCAGATCCTGGAGCTGCTGAAGGACCTCCAGCGCCGCTTCGGCATGGCGCTGCTGCTCATCACCCATGATCTGGGCGTGGTGCGCAAGATGGCCGACCGGGTCTGCGTGATGAACCAGGGCGAGATCGTCGAGCAGGCCGACGTCGCCGACATCTTCGCCCGCCCGCAGCACCCCTACACGCGCAAGCTCCTCGCCGCGGAGCCGAAGGGCGACCCGTTGACCCCGCCCGCCGACGCGCCGGAGGTCATGGCGGCCGACAACCTGAAGGTCTGGTTCCCCATCAAGAAGGGCCTGCTGCGCCGCACCGTCGATCACGTCCGCGCCGTCGACGGCGTGTCGGTCAACGTGCGGCAGGGGCACACGGTCGGGGTGGTCGGCGAGTCCGGGTCCGGCAAGACGACCCTCGGGCTGGCCCTGCTGCGCCTGCACGCCAGCGAGGGGGCGATCCGCTTCGACGGCAAGGACATCCAGGGCTGGCAGGCGAAGAAGCTGCGCGGGCTGCGGCGGGAGATGCAGGTGGTCTTCCAGGACCCCTACGGCAGCCTGTCGCCCCGCCTGTCGGTCGGCCAGATCATCGGCGAGGGGCTGACCATCCACGGCATCGGCTCCGGCGCCGAGCGCGACGCCATGGTGGCCAAGGCGCTGGAGGAGGTGGGGCTCGACCCGTCCAGCCGCCACCGCTACCCGCACGAGTTCTCCGGCGGCCAGCGCCAGCGCATCGCCATCGCCCGCGCCCTGGTGCTGAAGCCGAAATTCGTCGTCCTGGACGAGCCGACCAGCGCGCTCGACATGTCGGTGCAGGCGCAGATCGTCGACCTGCTGCGCGACATCCAGGCGCGCAACAACCTCGCCTACCTGTTCATCAGCCACGATCTGCGGGTGGTGCGGGCGCTCAGCAGCCACGTCATCGTCATGAAGGACGGCAAGGTGGTGGAACAGGGCCCCACCCGCCGCATCTTCGAGGAGCCGCGCGAGGAGTACACCCGCGCCCTGCTCGCCGCCGCGCTGAACCTGGAAGCCGTCAAGTCCGACGCCGTGCGGATGTAGCGCAATTGCATTCAATGCCCCCCTCTTCCTTCTGGGGAGAGGGTTAGGTCCTGTCTGACGACCCTGTGATGACGGTCATTTCCGTCTGTTTGTTGCTGATCAGCAGCCGTGAGGGTGCGGAATGCGGCGGCATGAGTTCAGCCCGGCACAGGAGGAGTCGATCGCGGATCTGATGCCGCTGGCGTCCTCGCAAGGCGGCGGCCGTTGTGTTCGGCAGGCGCTTACGGTCCGTTGGTTTCGTTATTCTTCTTCGCTTTATCCTTCTTCGCCTGATCGTGATGCCACTTGATGGCGAAGAACATGCCCGTTCCCAACACGATAATCTTGAATGGAAAGAAGACCATAGGGAACCAGTCATACATTTTGAACATCTCCAGGCTATGACACTATCTATCGTCAAGGAAACCTGACGGCAGTCAGGTCGAGCGCGAGACTTTGTCTGCGGGCGGGGCCACGGGCGGCTGGGTTGGCGTGGCTGTAACGAAGCGGGCTTCCTCGGCCTTGTAGAAGTACTGGCTGGCCACCAGCCACCCCTTCAACGGCCGTAAGGGCGGAACACAGGTCAGCAACAGGAACGGCAGGGTCGTGACGAGGTGCACCCAGTATGGGGGCTCAAATCTTGCCTCGATCCAGAGCGCCAGGATGACCGTGGGAATGGAAGCGAAGCAGATGACGAAGAAGGCGGGGCCGTCAGCCGGATCGGCGTAGGAGTGGTCCAGACCACAGACCTCGCAGTGGGAGCGCAGCTTCAGGAAGCCGCTGAACAGATGACCCTGGCCGCAGCGTGGGCAGCGACCACGCACGCCGGTGCTGAAAGGGGGAAGAGGCGGCCACTCCTGTTCGGATGACATCGCGTGTTCCTTCGGGAGGCAATAGCAAGCAATGCCTGCATGCAATGCGTAATCGTATGCACCATAACGACCGACAATGTCAACTTGAATGCATTCAATACGCCGTCGGAATTCATACAACCATGGGATATGGCAGGTGTCTCAGCCTGAATGTCGGCCACTTACCGCGATGCCTCGCGCAGCCTCCCAGCGATCCTTCTGGAGCGCCGAGCGCGACATGGACAGCCTCCGGCGGCGTTGACGCGGCGCAGGCATCGCTGCCGACGGCACCAATCTCCGTCGCACGCAGGCGTATGACGAATTCACCGCGGATCCACTCGCCAAGTTCTGTCTGACGGCCCAGTAATGGCGGTCATTTCCGTCTTGCGGATGTTGATCGCTGGTCCGATGCTGCCTCCGACCGCACCGGCTGGCCGGGGACAAGGCTTACGGCTGTGTGCCGGTGCAGGCCTGCCTGCGCCTTCCCAGGCCATCCGACAGGACCTAACCCTCTCCCCAGAGGGGAAAGGGCTATAAGGATCAAATGCGATTGCCTTGACTCCGCGGGCGCTTCGCCTTCGTGTTGCCGAGCGGCGTCTTTGCCCTGACCGGCGGCGTCTTCGGGGAGTTCCGCCCCGGCACCGCCACCTCGCGCCATTGGCCGGGGGCCAGACCGTCCAGCGTCCAATCGCCGATCGACCAGCGGATCAGCCGCAGGGTCGGGAAGCCGACCGCGGCGGTCATCCGGCGCACCTGCCGGTTCCGCCCCTCCCGCAAGGTCAGGGCGATCCAACTCGTCGGGATGGCGGCGCGGTAGCGCACGGGCGGGTCGCGCGGCCACAGGCCGTCCGGCTCCTCCATCCTATGCACCTCGGCGGGCAGGGTCGGGCCGTCGTTGAGGGTCACCCCGTCGCGCAGGCGCTGCAACGCCTCCTCGGTCGGGACACCCTCCACCTGCACCCAGTAGGTCTTGGGCAGCTTGTGCTTCGGCGAGGCGATGCGGGCGATCAGCGCGCCGTCGTCGCTCAGCGCCAGCAGCCCCTCGCTGTCGCGGTCCAGCCGCCCGGCGGCGTAGACTCCCTTCACCGGCACATGGTCGGCCAGCGTCGGGCGCCCCTGCTCATCGGTAAACTGGGGCAGCACGCCATAGGGCTTGTTCAGCAGGATCAGACGGGGCACGGTTGGCTCGAACGGGTTTGAGACGAACAACGACAACATTACAGGGGTTTGCGCCGTGACGCTGCTTTTCTGCTCCACCACCGACCGCTCCGACCGCTGGCTGAGCGAGCTGGACGCCCGCCTGCCCGGCCTGGAGGTGCGGGTGTGGCCCGAGATGGGGGACCCGGCGGACATCGAGATGGCTCTGGTGTGGAAGCCGCCGCACGGACTGCTCGCCACCCTGCCGAACCTGAAGCTGATCGTGTCGCTGGGCGCCGGGGTGGAATCGCTGCTGCTCGACCCCACCCTGCCTGAGGTGCCGCTGGTCCGCATGGTGTCGGAGGGGCTGACGGTGGACATGGCCGGCTATGTGGCGCTCCAGGTGCTGCGCTGGCACCGGCTTCTCGACGAGTACAAGGCGCTCCAGCAGGCCGGGCGGTGGGAGCCGCTGGACCCCTGCCCGGCGTCGGAGGTGAGTGTCGGTATCCTCGGCATGGGCGAGCTGGGCATGGCCTCGGCCAAGACGCTGCTGAGCATGGACTACCGCGTGCTGGGCTGGAGCCGGACGCCGAAGACGTTGCCAGGGGTGGAAAGCTTCTCCGGACCCGACGGGTTGGCGGCGATGCTCGGGCAGTGCAACCTGCTGATCTGCCTGCTGCCGCTGACGGCGGAGACGCGCGGCCTGCTGAACCGCAAGCTGTTCGCCGCCCTGCCCAAGGGGGCGGTGGTCGTCAACGCCGCGCGCGGCGGGCATCTGGTGGAGGAGGATCTGCTGGAAGCGCTGGCGAGCGGCCACCTCGCCGGAGCCAGCCTGGACGTGTTCGCGGAGGAGCCGCTGCCCGCCGGCCATCCCTTCTGGACCCACCCGAAGGTGCATGTGACGCCGCACGTCGCCGCCGTCACCCACCCGTCGCGCTCCGCCGCGGTGGTGGCCGAGGCAATCACCGCCTTCCGCGAGGGCCGTCCGCTGCCGAACCTCGTGGACCGCAGCCAGGGCTACTGAAAGCGGTCGCCGGTCAGGCGGGCACCGCCACGGGTCCGGAGGTGCTCAACTGCGCCTCCAGCCGCGCCTTGGCGGAGGCGGCAACCTCCTCCTCGGCGCGGATGACCGCCATGTCCTCGGGCGCCACGGCGCCCGCCGCGACGACCAGCTCGGCGAAGTCGGACAGGAAGACGCTGCCCTTCACGGTGCGCTGGACGAGCACGCTGCGCTTGTCCTCGACGTCGCGCTTGCGCTTGATGAAGCCGAGCAGCGACAGCCGGTCGAGCGCGCGGGTCACCGCGGGCTTGGAGATGTTCAGCGCCGCCGCCAACCCGCGCACGGTGTGCGGCGGATCGGTCAGATAGACCTGGAGCATGATGGCCATCTGCCGCGCCGACAGGTCCGGCCCGTCCTGCCGGACGCTGGCGATCAGAGCCGTCCGCCACAGGCCGAGCGCTTTCAGGTTCCGTGCCATGTTTTCCCCCCGCGCCGCGTTTCTTGCCCCGAAGGCCCCCGCATTCGGAACGCGCGGCGAAGGAGTGTCCCCCAACCCGGCCCGGACAGGCAAGCGTTTCGCAGCCGGATCGATCGGTCAGGGTGTCGCGGGTGGGGAAACGTGCCGAGGGGCCGGCGCCCCGCGCAGAAGCCCTTCGGTGCTGAGATCCTCATCCACATCGGGCCAGTGGATGCCGTAGCCACCCCCGGCGATCTCCCAATTCCGGCGCTGCTCCGGTGTGGCGTCGAACAGGCGCGGGTACCAGGCAAGCGGCACGGCGATGGACCGCCCATCCATAAGGTCGACCGTCAGCCGCTCGTCGTCGAGCAGCACAGCCTTGATGCGCAAATCAACCTTGGGTGCCGAAAAAGCCATGCCATTCCTCCAGGAACCGCGCCCGATGCTCCCGCACGATCCGCAGCACGTCGGCCAGATCCTTTGCCGAGTGGCCCATATTAATCGCAACGGATACCGGGGTCAGCCAGACTTTCACCGAGGCGCCGCCTCGGTCCACATGAACATGCGCCGGCTCGTTGGGCTCATGGCTGTAAAAGTAGAACCGGAAGCCGTCCTGGCGATGGATGGTCGGCATGGCGTCGTCCTCAAAGGATAGGGCGACAACCGATTATGCACACAAAAAAGAAAAAGTCTCTATAAAAATCCCGGAAAGATCGTTCCGAACAAGTAAATGGTTACCCTTTTCTCTGTCTCAGCAGATTTTTTAAATCATACAGGAAGTGGGTTAGTAAATCAACTCGTTCTCGCCGCTGCCTTCGGAGATGACGATTTCGCCGCGGGCCGCCAAGTCCTTGGCAAGCTGGACCATGTACATCTGGGATTCGTCCACCTCGCGGACGCGGACCGGACCCATGGCGGCCATGTCCTCGCGCAGGATCTTCGCTGCGCGTTCGGACATGTTGGAGAAGAACAGGTCCTTCAGCGTCTCCGACGCGCCCTTCAGCGCGGTGGCGAGCTTCTGCTTGTCGACGCTGCGCAGCAGCGCCTGGACACCGGAGGGGTCGAGCTTGGACAGATCCTCGAAGGTGAACATCAGCGACTTGATGCGCTCGGCGCTGTCGCGGTTGCGCTCCTCCAGGGCGGCCATGAAGCGGTGCTCGGTCGTGCGGTCCAGGCCGTTGAAGATTTCCGCCAGCATCTCGTGGCTGTCGCGGCGGCTGGTGCGGGCGAGGTTGGTCATGAACTCGGTGCGCAGCGTGCGCTCGACATCGTCCAGGACCTCCTTCTGCACGGCCTCCATGCGCAGCATGCGCATGATGACCTCCATCGCAAAGCTCTCCGGCAGCTGGGTCAGAACGCGGCCGGCGTGTTCCGGACGGATCTTCGACAGCACCACCGCCACGGTCTGCGGATATTCATTCTTCAGGTAGTTGGACAGGACCGATTCGTTGACGTTGGCCAGCTTGTCCCACATGGTGCGGCCGGCGGGACCGCGGATCTCCTCCATGATGGAGTCGACCTTGTCCTTGGGCAGCGTCTTCAGCAGCAGGCGTTCGGTGGAGTCGAAAGAGCCGACCAGCGAGCCGGTGGCCGACATCTGTTCCGCGAATTCGACGAACAGGCGCTCGATCAGGTTGGCGGAGACGGTGCCCAGGTTCGCCATCACCTGCGACAGCTCCTTGATCTCCTCGTCGTCCATCATCGCGAACAGCTTGGACGAATGCTCGTCGCCCAGCGCCAGCATCAGAATGGCCGCCTTCTCCGGACCGGTGAGGGTGCGATAATCCTCACGAACCTTCAGCGCCATGTGTCCGCCTCCAAAAACCCGGCCGGCACCCAAGTCCAACCGGTCCTACCCGAAGGTTTTAGTCCTTTCCGAATCGGCACGCCACTCCCGCGACGCCCGCGGGAGTGACAATTTTAACCATATACCGGTTGTTGCGCCGTTCTATCACCCGAACCGCTTGGCGATCACCGCATAGGCCGCGCGCAGGCCCAGCGCCTCGCCGCCTTCCGGGCGGCCGGGGCGGGCGCCGCTGTTCCAGGCGAAGGTGTCGAGATGCGCCCAGGGCGTGTCCTTCGACACGAACTCCTGAAGGAACAGACCCGCGGTGATCGCCCCGGCCATGCCGTTGCTGGTCACGTTGTTGAGGTCCGCCACCTTGCTGTCCAGCCCCTTGCGGTAGGGCGCCCACAGCGGCAGGCGCCACAGCGGGTCGCTCTGCTCCTCGCCGGCGGCCAGCAGGTCGTCGGCGAGGCCGTCGTCGTTGGCCAACAGCGCCGGCAGATCCGGCCCCAGCGCAACGCGGGCGGCCCCGGTCAGGGTGGCGAAGTCGATCAGCAGGGCGGGCTTCTCCGAATCCGCCTCGGCCAGCGCATCGCACAGGATCAGCCGGCCCTCGGCATCGGTGTTGCCGACCTCCACGCTCAGCCCCTTGCGCGTCTTCAGCACGTCCATCGGCTTGAAGGCGTTGCCGGAGATCACGTTCTCCACCGCCGGCACCAGCACGCGCAGCCGCACCGGCAGTCCCGCCATCATCACCATGCGGCCCAGCGCCAGCGCGTGCGCGGCGCCGCCCATGTCCTTCTTCATCAGCAGCATGCCCGACGACGGCTTGATGTCCAGCCCGCCGCTGTCGAAGCAGACACCCTTGCCGACGATGGTCACCTTCGGGTGCGCCGGGTTGCCCCAGCGCAGGTCGATCAGCCGCGGCGCCCGCGGGCTGGCCCGCCCCACCGCGTGAATGGCCGGATAGTCGCGGTCGAGCAGATCGTCGCCGACGATCACCTCCAGCCCGGCCTCGAATTCCTCCGCCACGGCATGGGCCATCTCGGCCAGTTCCGCCGGGCCGAGGTCGTTGGCCGGCGTATTCACCAGGTCGCGCAGCAAATAGGTCGCGGTGGCGGTGCGCTGCACCTCGCCCTGGTCGGCGTGCTTGGGCCAGACGAGGTTGGCGAAGGTCTTCTCCGACGCCTTGTAGCGCCCGAAGCGGTAGCTGCCGAGCGCCCAGCCCAGGGCCAGACGGGTGGCGGCGCGGCGGTCGAGCGCGGCGTCCACCGCCTCGTCCAGCCGGTAGTTCCCCGGCGGCAGGCCGGCGGGCAGCCCGGCGAGGCCCCACAGGTCGTCCAGCGCCGACACGCCGGCCAGCACGCGGGCGACCGCCCCACCGTCCCCCGGAATGAAGGCGGTGGAACCGGCCTCCGCCGTGAAGTTCACGGCTTTCACCCAGGCCGCGGTGGCGGGCGGCTGACCCTCCAGCCACGTGGCGAGGCCGGCCTTGTTCAGCGGGGTGATGATCACGGTGCCGGGGCCGGCCGTGGCGAGCAGGGTGGCGAGCAAGGCGGGCGTCCTTCGTCAGGAAACGGAATCGGTCAAGGAAAGCATGGCGCGCCGGGGCGTCCCTGAAAAGGGGGATTGCGCAAGGCAATCGCTTGAAGGGGACGCCGCCCGGTCGGGGGCAAGATCGACACGGATTTCACGGATTTCAACACGGATGGCACGGACGGACCCGTTCCGGCCGCAAGCCGGACGCATCGGGCCGATCAACTCCGTGAAATCCGGTGTGATCCGTGAAATCCGTGTCGATCTTGTCCGCGTCTTCGGCACACGGCGTTCGGGCGATTGCCCTTGGGGATTGCGGGCCGGCTTGCCGGATCGGCGCGGGGCAGGCATGCTCCGCCCCCCTTCCTTCGCTCCCGAGGCGCACCCATGGACGACCTGACCCTGGTCATCGGCAACAAGGCCTTCTCCTCCTGGTCCCTGCGGCCCTGGCTGGTGCTGAAGCGGACCGGCCGGCCCTTCCGGGAAATCCTCATTCCGCTGCGCCAGCCCGACACCGCGGCCCGCATCGCCGAGCATTCGCCCTCCGGCCGGGTGCCCTGCCTGCGGCACGGCGACCGGGTGATCTGGGATTCGCTGGCGATCTGCGAGTATCTGGCGGAGACCGTTCCCGAAGCCGCCCTCTGGCCGGCGGACGCCCACGCCCGCGCGGTGGCGCGGTCGGTCTCGGCGGAGATGCATTCGGGCTTCGTCGGCCTGCGCACCCACATGTCCATGGACCTCAAGGCCTTCCGCCCCGGCGTCGGCCGCAACGCCGAGAGCGAGGCCGACATCGCCCGCGTCTTCGCGCTGTGGCGCGACACGCGCGCCCGCTTCGGGGCGGGCGGCCCCTTCCTGTTCGGCGACTTCTCGATCGCCGACGCCATGTACGCGCCGGTGGTGACGCGCCTCCTCACCTACGGGGTGGAGATGGACGGGCTGTGCGGCGACTACGCGCGGGCGGTGATGGAGTTGCCGGCCATGGTGGAGTGGGTGGCCGCCGCCAAGGCGGAGCCCTGGGACATCTACGCGGACGAACGGGACCCGCAGTAGGACGACATCAGGGCGTCGCGCCGCCCGTCGGTTCGTTGGCAGCGTTGCCGATCAGCCCAACCTCGCGGTAGTAGCGCTCGGCGCCCGGATGCAGGGGCACGGAGACGTTGGCGACCGCCTTGGTGGCGTCGAAGCTGCGCCCCTTGGGGTGGCCCTCGATCAGCAGGCGGCGGGTGTTCTCGTGCCACAGCGCCTTGGTGACGCCGTGGATCAGGGCGGGGTCGCGGTCGGCGCGGACCAGCAACTCCGCCCCCACCCCCAGCGTGTGGATCTCCGGCACGCCGGGGTAGGTGTCGGCGGGGATGGTCTGGTCCATGTAGAAGCGCTGGCGGATGCGCAGCCCGTCGGCAACCTCGCCGTCGAGCGGGATCAGGCGGATCGGCTCGCGGTTCGCCACGTCGGTGACCGCCGCCACCGGAAAGCCGCCGACCATGAAGAAGGCGTCCAGCTCCCTCTTGGCCAGCCGGTCCGCCGCGGTGCCGGGCTTCAGGTAGGCCGGGGGCCGCAGCTCCGCCTCCTTCACGCCAAAGGCGTCGAGGATCGCCCGCGCCTCCACCAGCACGCCGGAGCCCTCCTCGCCCAGCGAGACGGCCTTGCCCTTCAGGTCGGCCACGCCGTGCAGGTCGCTGTCGGCGCGCACGACGAGCTGGATCGCCTCCGCGTAGAGCATCCCGATGGAGCGCAGCCCCTCGAAGGGCGCCTTGCCGTGGAAGATGCCGGAACCGGTGTAGGCCCAATAGGCGATGTCGGCCTGGGACATTCCGGCCTCGACCGCGCCGGAGCGCAGCAGTTCGATGTTCTCCACCGAGCCGAGCGTGGCCTGCGCCACCGCGATCAGCCCCGGCACGCCACAGCTTCCCCCACGGTCGCAGGGGCGCGAGCCGGGCGGGTTGGAGATGGCGTTGGCGATCAGCCCGCCGATCGGGAAATAGGTGCCCGACGTGGTGCCCGTGCCGATCCGGAAATAGCGGATGTCCTGCGCCGCGGCACCCCGCGGCAGCAGGCCCAGGAGAGCCCCCCCGGCGACGCCGGCCAGCACATGGCGGCGGCTGGGAAGGCCCTGGGAGGAAAGGGGGGCGTCGGAAAGGCGGGGGTTGGCTCCTGCGCGCGGCACCGGCGGGTCCACCTTTCCTGCTGGCCAGCCGTCCCGGCGGCATGGGCCATCGGCGGCGTGTGTTGGACACGCTCTTACAAGAATACCCGCAGCCCGGCTTTTTCAAGGCGTCGGGGGCTTAAAAGACGCCCGCCAGATCAAGAACCCCGGCGAGTGCTACCGCGCCGCCACACATTTGCACGACCCGGCCCGACGCCGCCTGCCCCACCGCCACCGACAGGCCCAGCCCGGCGCCGATGACCAGCAGCACGCCGGAGGACAGCCCGGCCCAGAACAGCGGCCCGCCCATATGCACATAGCCGTGGAAAGCCCCCGCTGCGGCGACCGTCAGCACCCCCAGCGCCAGCGGCACCTTCAGCCCGAAGGCGACCAGTCCGCCCATCAGGATCAACGACGCCGACAGCCCTTCCGCGGCGTAGGGCAGACGGATGCCGATCTGCGCGGCCAGTCCAGCGGCCAGCACCGCGGTCAGCGCCGCCACCGGAAGCTGCCAGACGGAGGCGCCGCCGTTCTGCCCGCTCCACAGCCCGATGGCGAGGAAGCCCAGCAGGTGCTGCAAGACCCACACGGGCTCGGTCAGGCCGGTGCCGAACGGCCCGGTCACCGTCATCCGCGCCAGCGCGGGCGCGGCACCGGCGCCGATCAATGCGAGCGCCAGAAGAACTGACCGGATCGCCACCATCCCCTACCCCTTTTCCCCAACGTCTTGCCCAGCACCGGGCCGGTATGGCCGCTGCGCGGGGTGGGGTCAAGTGACCAGGGCGGCGGGCTTCAAGAACCGGGAGATCAATAGCCCAGGGGGCCGGGGCCGTACTGGCGGAGGTCCTGCTGCTTGCGGAGCAGGTCGCGCTGCTGCAGCGGGTCGAGCCGGCCCATGGCGTCCTCGGTGCGCAGCCGGTCGACCTCCGGGCTCATCAGGTCGCGCTTGGCGCGGTCGGTCAGCCCCTGGGTGGAACCCGGCGCTGGCAGGGCGGGGGTGGCCGGCTGGTCGATGGGCGGCGGCGGCGGGGACGAACTGCCGCGGCGGCGCACCGGCGGCGGCTGGTTGGGCGTCTGCGAGGCGTCGGAAAGCTTTTGCGGCGGGGCGGGCGGAGTCTGCGGTCGCGGCGCGGGGTCCGGACGGGCGTTCTCCTCCGCCTGGATCTGGCGCAGCGTCTTCAGCCCGCCGCTCTGCGCGGACACCGGCGGGGCCGCCTGGGCCCGTCCCGGCATCTCGTCGTGCACCTCCGTCGCGCAGGCTCCCAGCGCAAGGGCGGCGAGCGCGACGGCGACGGGCAGGAACACGGCGGTGGGACGGATCGGTGTCATACCAACCATGTCGTGTCCCGCGGAGACGGGACAAGGCCCTCCCGGCGAGCTCCCCCTTCTTGGTGAGGCCGTAAGGGGACTCCCGCCCGCCGACTTTTGCCGCTAGGATGTTCTTGATTTGTTCGAGATGAAGCAATTGACGAAACGAGCGGTGCAGGGAGGGTGGCATGGGGAAAGGGGGGGCGGAACGGACGGCACGGCGCATCCTGTCCCTGTGGCTGCCGCGGCTGCCCACCGACGCCTACGGCCGCCGCCATCCGGAGCGGCGCGACCATCCCCTGGCCGCCATCCTGGCCGAGCGCGGGCGGCTGGGCGTGGCCGCCGTCAACCGCGCCGCGGCGGAGGCCGGGGTGCATCCCGGCATGAGTCTGGCCGATGCCCGCGCCATCGAACCCGCCTTGGCCGTCTTCGACGCCGAGCCCGAGTCGGACGCCCGCCTGCTGGAACGGATCGCCGGCTGGTGCACGCGCTACACCCCCTGGACCGCCCCGGACGGCCCGGACGGGGTGGCGCTGGACATCACTGGTTGCGCCCACCTGTTCGGCGGCGAGGAGGCCATGGCCGCCGACCTGACCGCCCGCCTGACCGCGGCGGGCTTCGAATCGCGGATTTCCGTAGCCGACACGCCCGCGGCGGCGTGGGCGCTGGCGCGGTTCGGGAAGGGGGGACCCGCGAAGCGGGAGGGTGGGGGCAACCGGGACGACAGCCTCCTCTCCCCCCTCCCCGTCGCCGCGCTGCGTCTGCCCGCCGCCACGGTGGAGGGTCTGGCCGCGGTGGGGCTGCGGCGGATCGGCGACCTGCACGCCCTCCCCCGCGCCACGCTGGCCGCCCGCTTCGGGCCGGAGCTGCTGCGGCGGCTCGACCAAGCCTATGGACGGCTGGACGAGCCGCTGTCCCCCCGCCTGCCGGTGCCGCCGCACAGCGTCCGCCTCGCCCTGCCCGAGCCGCTGACCACCGCCGAGGCCATCGCCGAGGCGTTGCGCCGCCTGCTGGCCGCCCTCTGCGCCGGGCTGGAGAACACCGGCGAGGGTGCCCGCCGGCTGCGGCTGGAACTGCACCGGGTGGACCGCCGGCTGGAGGACGCGCCCCAGACGCTGGCCATCGGCACCGGCCACCCGGTGCGCCGCCCGGACGCGCTGATGCGGCTGTTCGCCCAGAAGCTCGACCGGGTGGAGCCCGGCCCCGGCCTGGAGCTGATGGTGCTGTCGGCCACCGAGACCGGCCCGCTCGCCGCCGCGCAGACCGCGCTGGACGGTGATGCGGACGGGCAGCCGGAACTGGGAGAGCTGATGGACCGGCTGGGCAACCGGCTGGGGGAGCGGGCGGTGCTGCGGCTGGTCCCGCGGCAAAGCTGGCTGCCGGAGCGCAGCGTGGCCCCCGCCCCGGCCTTCGCGGCCGCCCCCGGCGGTGCGCTGTGGCCCGCCGACCGCCCCCGCCCGGTGCGGCTTCTCGCCCCGCCGGAGCCCATCGAGGCCATGGCCCTGCTTCCCGACGACCCGCCGGTGATGTTCCTCTGGCGCGGCGCCCGGCACCGAATCCGCCGCGCCGACGGGCCGGAGCGGATCGCGGCCGAATGGTGGCGGCGCGACGGCGAGCCCCGCGACTATTACCGCGTCGAGGACGAGGCCGGCCGCCGCTTCTGGGTCTTCCGCCAGGGGCTGTACCGGCCCGGCGTGGCGGCGCTGTGGTTCCTGCACGGCTTCTTCGGGTGACAGGGCCGCCATGACCCCCTACGCCGAACTCCAGGTCTCGACCAGCTTCACCTTCCTGGAGGGCGCGTCCCACCCGGACGAGCTGGCGCTGACCGCCGCCGGCCTCGGCCACGCCGCCGTCGCGGTGACCGACCGCAACTCGCTGGCCGGCGTGGTGCAGGCGCATGCCGCAGCCCGCAAGCACGGCCTGCGCCTGATCGTCGGCTGCCGGCTGGACCTGACCGACGCGGACAGCCTGCTCGCCTACCCCACCGACCGGGCGGCCTACGCGCGGCTGTCGCGGCTGCTGACGCTGGGCAAGCGGCGGGCGCCCAAGGGCGCCTGCTTCATCGCCCGCGCCGACCTGCTGGAGCATGCGGAGGGGATGCTGTTCCTGCTGGTGCCGCCGGACCGGCGCGACCCCGCCTTCGTCCACGCGCTGCGCGGCTGGCGCAACGATCTGGGAGACCGCCTGCATCTCGCCGCCAGCCACCGCTACCGCGGCGACGACCAGCGGCGGCTGTCCTGGCTGGGCGGGCTGGCGGAGGCGGAGCGGGTGCCGCTGGTGGCGACCAACGACGTGCTCTACCACACGCCCGCCCGTCGCCCGCTCGCCGACGTGATGACCTGCATCCGCAGCGGCACCACCATCGACGAGGCCGGCTGGCGCCTGTCCGCCAACGCCGAGCGGCACCTGAAGGCCGGGGTGGAGATGGCCCGCCTGTTCCACCGCCACCCCGACGCCGTCGCCCGCACGGTGGAGATCGCCGCCGCCTGCCGCTTCTCGCTGGAGGAGCTGCGCTACGAATACCCGGACGAGGTCGCCGAGGACGGGCGCAGCCCGCAGGAGACGCTGACCAACCTGACCTGGGCCGGGGCAGTCCAGCGCTATCCGGACAGCGTGCCGGAGACGGTGGCGCAGACCCTGCACCGCGAATTGGCGCTGATCGGGCAGCTCGATTACGCGCCCTATTTCCTGACGGTGCACGACATCGTCCGCCACGCCCGCTCGCAGGACATTCTCTGCCAAGGACGCGGCTCGGCGGCCAACTCGGCGGTCTGCTATTGCCTCGGCATCACCTCGGTCGATCCCGCCACCACCACGTTGCTGTTCGAACGCTTCATCTCCTCGGCACGCAACGAGCCGCCGGACATCGACGTGGATTTCGAGCATGAGCGGCGCGAGGAGGTTATCCAATACATCTATCGGAAATACGGGCGCGAGCGGGCCGGGCTGACCGCCACCGTCATCCGCTACCGCGCCCGCGGCGCCATCCGCGAGGTCGGCAAGGCCATGGGCCTGTCCGCCGATCTGGTGGCGCGGCTGTCCTCCTCCGTCTGGGGCTGGAGCCGCCACGGCGTGGACGAGGAGCGCGCCCGGCAATACGGCTTCGATCCCGACGACCCGCGGCTCCGCCAGACGCTGGAGCTGGCGCAGGAGCTGATCGGCTTCCCCCGCCACCTGTCGCAGCATGTGGGCGGCTTCGTCATCACCCGCGGCCCCCTGAGCGACCTCTGCCCCATCGCCAACGCCGCCATGAAGGACCGCACGACCATCGAGTGGGACAAGGACGACATCGACGCGCTGGGCATCCTGAAGGTGGACGTGCTGGCGCTGGGGATGCTGACCTGCCTCCACCGTGGCTTCGATCTACTGAAGCGGCACTACAAGCGCCCCCTGACGCTGGCGACGGTGCCGCAGGGGGACTCGGCGACCTACGACATGCTGTGCCGGGCCGACAGCCTGGGCGTCTTCCAGGTGGAAAGCCGGGCGCAGATGTCCATGCTGCCCCGCCTGCGGCCCAAAGAGTTTTACGATCTGGTGATTCAGGTTGCCATCGTGCGCCCCGGCCCGATCCAGGGCGATATGGTCCATCCCTACCTGCGCCGCCGCAGCGGCGAGGAGGTCGTGACCTACCCCTCAAAGGATTTGGAAGCAGTGCTGAAAAGGACGCTGGGCGTGCCGCTGTTCCAGGAACAGGCGATGCAGATCGCCATCGTCGGCGCCGGCTTCAGCGCGGAGGACGCCGACCGGCTGCGACGCGCCATGGCGACCTTCCGCAAGACCGGAGAGGTCCAGCTTTTCCGCGACCGGTTCATCGAGGGCATGGTCGGCAAAGGCTACGACCGCGCCTTCGCCGAGCGCTGCTTCCAGCAGATCGAGGGGTTCGGCGAGTACGGCTTCCCCGAGAGCCACGCGGCGAGCTTCGCCCTGCTGGCCTATGTGTCGGCCTGGATGAAGTGCCACCATCCGGACGTCTTCGCCGCGGCGCTGCTGAACAGCCAGCCCATGGGCTTCTACGCCCCCGCCCAGATCGTCCGCGACGCCCGCGAGCACGGCGTGACGGTGCTGCCCCCGGACGTGAACGCCTCCGACTGGGACTGCACGCTGGAACCGCTTTCCAAAACGGGACCGCATATCCTCTCCCCGGGGGGGAGAGGGAGCCCTGGAAACATCCGCTACGCCCTGCGGCTCGGCCTGCGGCTGGTCCGGGGGATGGACGAGGACGACGCCCGGCGGCTCGTGCTGTGCCGCGGGGCGGGATACCGCGATCCCTACGACCTGTGGCGCCGCGCGCGCATGCCGGTCGCCGGGCTGGAGCGGCTGGCCAGGGCCGACGCCTTCCGCTCCGTCGGGCTGGACCGGCGTGCCGCGCTGTGGGCGGTGAAGGCGCTGGGAGCGCAGCCGCTGCCGCTGTTCAGCGGCCTCACCGACTCCGCCCAGGACGAGCCGCAGGCCCTCCTGCCCGCCATGGCGCTGGGCGAGCATGTGGTGATGGACTACGGCAGCCTGTGCCTGTCGCTGAAGGCGCATCCCATGGCGCTGCTGCGGGACGGCTTCACCGGAGTGGCCCCGACCGAACGGCTGGGCACGGTGCGGGCCGGCACGCGGCTGACCGTGGCGGGGCTGGCGCTGGTCCGGCAGCGGCCGGGCAGCGCCGAGGGCGTGGTCTTCATCACGCTGGAGGACGAGACCGGCATCGCCAACCTCGTCATCATGCCGGACGTGTTCGAGACCTTCCGCAAGACGATCATCGGCGCCCGCCTGATCGCCGCCACCGGCCGGGTGGAGCGCAGCGGCAAGCCCAACGACGAGGGCGGCGAGGTCATCCACCTGCGCGTCGAGCGGCTGAGCGACCTGACACACCGGCTGCGCGACCTGACCGATCCTGACGCGCTCCCCAATCGCTCCGCCGCCGCGGTCTTCCCGGAGGGGCGGAACTTCCGCTGAGGAACGGTTGGAAAGGAATGGTCAGTCGATCAGGTCCGCGACCTCGCGCACCCGGCCGTTGTCGATCATGAACTGGACCAGATCGGGACGCTCCCGGCCGTAGCTGCGGTGGCGGGCGCGGACGGCATCGACCAGCTCGCCCCGGCGCTCCAGGATCTCGTCGGCGAATTCGATCATGCGCAGGTTGGGCCACGCCTTGTGGCGGATGCCGACCACGGCAGCCATCGCCTCGGCGGCGGGGCGGTCGGGGCTGGCCTGGGCCAGGATCATGGTCAGGGCGGCGGTCGAGCGCGAAATGCCGGCGTGGCAATGGACCAGCAGCCCCCCCACCCCGGTCGGCTCGGTCAGCAGGTCGCGCCCGAAGGCCAGGATGCGCTCGACGTCGGCGCGCTGCGGCAGGGACTGGCCCATGTAAGGGTCGATGATGTCGTGGAAGCGCAGCTCCAGCCGCTTGTGCTCGCCGTAGGAGCCGAAAGCGGTCGGCTCCGGATGGCCGGGGTCGAGGATCGACAGGACATGGGTCACGCCGGCTTCGCAGAAGCCGTTCAGCTCCTCGATGCCGCAGACGGTCAGTCCGAAGGGAACGAAATCGCGGGCCATGGTCCTCGTCTCTTGCCGTGCGCGCGGAGGGCGGCGCGGTTCGCATGTGGCGCCGCCGGTCCGTGCCGTCAAGCCGATCGGAGGCCCAATCAGAGGACGTTGAACAGGTACAGCAGAAGAATGATCGGAATCGGAATACCGACAAGCCACAGCAAAACGCCCTTCATGGATCGCTCCCTTGGTTGAGGCCCGAGCGGCCGATGCAATCCCCAACAGCGCAACAGCGCATTGGTTGCCTCGGCCGCCCTGGTCGAGGGGGGCTTACCCGGAAAGGGCGATCCCGGAAGAAACGCGGATTATTCCGCTTCGTCCCGCTCCGGGGAGATCTCCGCGGCCGCCTCCGGGCGGGGCGGCGCCACAGGGCGCGGGCGCGGGGCGCGCAACTTCTTCAGCAGCAGCGCGAAGGGCTTCAGCGCGCGGTCGAGGACCGCCGGCTCGGCCTCCAGCCGCGACAGCAGGAAGGCAGCGGCCTCCAGGGTCGAGACGCTGTCACGCCGCGGCTCCTTACGGGCCTGCCCGTAGAGGGAGCGGAACTGCGGGTTCAGCACGATGCGGCGGCACTTCAGGAGCCACGGGTTGCGCCACCACAGCGTCTTGGCCTGGCTCCAGGTGCCGTCCAGGACGATGACGCCCTCCAGGTCGCCCAGCACCAGCTCGCTGTCCTTCTGCGGGACGCCGCCTTTGTCCACCACGGACACCTCCGGCAGCGGGGCGGCGCCCTGCTTGACCGGGCCGAGATAGAGCACGCCCCAGCGCTTGTAATCGACCTCGCGCCCCAGGATGCGCTTCAGGTTCGACCAGCTCAGCCCCACCTTCAGCGCGGAGTTTTTGAACTGGAGATGGGCGATCTGCGCGGTGCCCAGCGTCTCGCGCTTCTCCTGCGGGTGCTGAAGGATGAGCAGGAAGACGGCGTTGTCGATCGGCTCCACCGCCTCGCAAACGCACAAATGCATAGGTTTTAGGCAGGTGGAGCAGGGTTCGGCGTGCATGGTCGGTCTCGGCAGAAGGAACGTCGGCGGAAAAAGCGGAAGGCGGGGACTATGGGCTTCCCATCCGGAAAAAGAAACGGGGCCTGAAAAAGAAACCGGGCGCATTAAAGTTTGCATAACGCGTGATCTGCATCACTTAGAGGCCTGGACCTTGCATGATAGCGTCCAGACACACAGGACGGGTTGGGCCGAGGGCGGCCGACAGGACCGCTCCCCAGGCTCTCCCGACGCTCAGAAGGAGGCTTGCCATGCTGCCCGCTCATTTGGCCGCCCGCTTGCTGGAGCAACGCCGGGCTCAGGAATCGGCGGAATTCGCCCGGCAACTGCCGCTCTACGCGGACGACGCGCCCTTTCCACCCGACGCCGATCCGGATACCGAGACCGGGCATCCCCTGCCCGACTGGGCCACCAACTACTGACCGGAAGCCGACAGGCGGCTGTCGTGTAAGCGACAGAACCGCCTTTCCCGTCCGCATCACGCCACCTCGGCCCAGGAGGGTCCGTGTCCGCCCGCCGGAGCCGGGCGCCGGACCGGGGTGGACGCGGATGCCGGCGTGGAAACGGCCCGCTCCGGTGCTTGCGCCGGAACCAGGGCACCGTCACGCCACTCCAGAAGCCACAGCCCCGGACGCCCGCCCCGGCAGCGCTCCAGTTCGGCGCGCCAGCGCGGATCGCCGACGCCCGGCTCCGCCGTCCAACTGGGCGCCGGCGCGATCCGCCAGCGGGTGACCGCCGCGCTCGCCGCCGAGCGGCGGTTCGCATTCCGCGACGCATCCTGCAACAGGATTCCCGTTACACCCGACGATTCGGCGGCCAACTGCAACCGCCGGCTCGCCGTCAGGTCGACTCCCCCGACCTCCCCCAGCACGGCGGACAGCCGCTTGCAGCGCAGCGCCTCCTCCATCGCCCACAGGGCGTCGGTGTCGCGGGTCGCGCGCACGGCGATCAGCCGGTCGGGCGTCAGCCCATAGGCGGCCAGCCCGGCTGCGTGGAGGTCGCGCCCGCGCACGACCCACAACGCGGGCGCCGCCGCGCTGGCGAGGCGGGCCAACAGATACGCGGCGAAAGCCGTCCCCGCCCCCGGCTCCTCCCCCGCCACCTCGTGCAGGCAGCCGAGCGGCAGCCCCCCCGCCGGAAAGGCCCCGTCGAAGTCCGGCAGGCCGAAGGGCAGCACCCGCGCCCCCTCCCCGCCCAGCCCTTCCAGGCCCCGGATGCGGGCGCGCAGATCGGCCAGAACGGCCGCCCGGTCTGCCGGGATTGCTTCTTCGCAAGACTCGGACGCGGGACATTCGGGCATGACTCGATTCCGTCTGGCAGGTATTTGTTCCTGCTATGTTCTATCATGTCCCATCTGCCCAGGGGAGTCCGGAAATGCGAAAGGGGGCGCCCTTTCGGACGCCCCCCCGCAAGACCGGTTGAGGAGTGGAGAGTGGTCAGCCGGCCTGTTGGATCGCCGACAGGACCCAGCGCCCACCGCGCGGACGGGTGAAGGTCCAGATTTCCGTGGCTTCGACCGGACGGTTCGGGTCGCCTTCGACCACGCGGTTGCTCGCGCGGTCCACCGTCACGTCGGTCAGCGAGAAGCGCATCGCCACGGTGGCGTATTCCGCGTTGCCCTCGCGCCACGCCTCGGCCAGGTCGCCCTGGAGCAGGCGGACGTCGGACAGGCGGTTGACCACGCCGCGGTTGTGGTTGGCCGCCAGTTCCTCGGTGAAGTAGGAGGCCATCTCCGGCGTCACGGCGCCGCGCAGGGCCATCAGGTCCTCGTTCCCGTAGGCGGTCTGGACCGTGACCAGCGTCTGCTCGAACGCCTGATAGTCGGCCGGGCCGATGCCCAGGTCGTCACGGCGCACGCCTGGGCGGCCGGAAGAGGCCGGACCCGCCGCCGCACCACCGCGGGCGCCACCGCCCATCGGGTTTGCGCGCGCGTCCACCGCCTCGCGGTTCATGGCAGCCGGATTCGGGCCGGCATAGGCGGCGTTGGAAGCGCCCATGCCCGCCGGCCGCGCCGCGCCCGCCGAGCGGTTGCGGAAGAAGCGCATGGCCAGACGGACGAGGAAGACGACCAGCAGGATCTGGAGGATGAAGCCCAGGATGCCCGCGAAGCTGCCCAGCCCGTCGAGGAAGCCGCCGCCGAACAGCATGCCGGCGATGCCGGCGCCGATCAGGCCGCCCATCAGCGCCGGCATGAAGCCCCCGCGCGAGAAGAAGCCCCCGCGCTGCGCCGCCGCCGGGGACGCCATGCCCGGCTGCTGCATGCCCGGCTGCTGCGCGCCCGGGGTCTGGGCCGGGGCGGCCGAGCGCTCCATCGGAGCGGCGCGCGGCGCGGTGTTGGTTTGGGCCGGCGCCTCGTAGGTGCGCGAGCCGCGGCTGCCCACGGAGCTGCTCTTGCCCGCGCGGGCATCGGCGGTGCCGGCGGTCAGCGCCACGGCCAGCGCCAGAGCAACGGCGCCGAAGGCGCGGGCCGGAGTGCGGGTGACGGAGCGGGGGGATCGCGTTTTCTGGATCATGGCCGTGTTCGGAAAAGCCCTCGGTTCAGGGGGACGCTCATCATGTAGCGTCCTCCTATATGGTATGGCTGCCCTGCTGTTTTAGAGGGACCACAACCAAACCGGCCAAAAAATACGCAGACCGCGTGCGGCGCCCGATCAGGCGGAGGCGCGCTCCCACACGATTTCCCCCCTATGGAAAGACCCCGCACCGGCCGGAACCACCGGCGTCAGCGGTGCTGCGCCCGTCCGTTCCGCTGCCCGCAGCGACGTCCAGACGCGGCGGCGGACCTCGATCTGGCGGCGGCAATCGCGCGAGCAATAGAGCGGCGCCGGCCCGCGCGGCGAACTGCGGCGGAACGGCTGTCCGCAGCAGGCGCAATAAAGCGTGGTCATGATGATCCTCCCTGTTTTTTTCCGATGACTGGTGCCCCGCCCATCACCCTGTGGAGCGGGTGCCCGTTCGGTTCTTTTCGGTCTTAAGCCTCGACCTGCGCGCACCATTGTTGTGCTTTGGGACGCCCCAGACCAGAGATGCCTTCGGCATATGGCCGTCCGAGAACCCGGCGATACCGGAAAAATCGTCGAAACAACAATTGCTTAGCTTCCGCAAATCCGGATCGCGCGTCCATTCGCCGCATCCGGTCCGCCACCCCCTCTCCGTTCGGACGATGACCTTGCGTCCGCCCGATCATCCGTATGACGGCGGACCCGCCCGGGACGTGAGCGCGTCGGAGGTGCCGGACACCCGATGGAGATAGGCCGGGAACCGCCGGGCACAGCCGCGGGTTGCTCAACCCGACACGCCCGACCGGCTCCGCCCACGGCTCCACCCGCCGGCGGCTCCCCACGGCGGCTCTCCTGCTCCGGTGAAGCCCCATGAGCGACATCCGCACGCGTCCCGCGCCCGCCTCCACCCTCTCGGGCGTCGCCACGGCGCCGCCGGTCATCCACATCGACCTGGAAAGGCTGGAGCGGCTGCGCCGGCTGACCCGGCTGATGGACACGCGCTGGCGCGTTCCCGGCACCCGCATCCCCTTCGGGCTGGACGGCATCGCCGCGCTGGTCCCGATCGCCGGCAGCACGGCGACCACCGTGGTGGCCGCCTACATCGTCATGGAGGCCGCCCGCTTCGACCTTCCGAAAAGCCTGATCGCCCGGATGATCGCCAACATGGCCGTGGATTGGGCCGGCGGTTCGGTCCCGGTGATCGGCGCCCTCTTCGACATCGGCTTCAAGGCCAACCGCCGCAACCTGAATCTGCTGCTGGAGCATCTGGAGAACCGGCTGGCGGCCGCCTGACGGGCGAACCTGACCGGCGGGCGTTCGAACGCTTGACTTGTGTCAAAGCGGCGGACGGCGGTCTGCACGATCCTCCCCGCCATGAACGCGATCTCCCCCGTGGCCTGCGCCACCGCCCCGACCGCCCCGCTGAACGCCGCTCTGCTGGCCAAGTACGACGGGCTGCGGGTGCCCCGCTACACCAGCTACCCGACGGCGCCGCACTTCACGGCCGCCGTGGGGGCGGAGCGCTACGCGGACTGGCTGGCGGAGCTGGACACGGCGGCGCACACGGGGTCGCTGTACCTGCACGTGCCCTTCTGCGCGAAGATGTGCTGGTACTGCGGTTGCCACACCAAGATCGTCGCCCGCTACGCCCCCATCGCCGAGTATCTCGGCCATCTGCGCCGCGAGATCGGCATGGTCGCCGACCGCATTTCCGGACGGCTGCGGGTGCGGCACATCCATTTCGGCGGCGGCACGCCGACCATGATGGCGCCGGACGACTTCGAATCGCTGATCGCCCTGCTGCGCGAGCGCTACGACGTGACGCCGGACGCCGAGATCGCGGTGGAGATCGACCCGCGCACCCTGACCCGCGAGATGGCCGAGGCGCTGGGCCGCGCCGGGGTCAACCGCGCCTCGCTCGGCGTGCAGGACTTCGACGCTTCGGTGCAGGCGGCCATCAACCGCATCCAGCCGCGGGAGCAGACCGAGCAGACGCTGGAATGGCTGCGCGCCAACGGCATCCGCCACATCAACCTCGACCTGATGTACGGCCTGCCCGGCCAGTCGGTTGAGAGCGTCGCGCGGTCCGCCGAGATCGCCCTGACCATGGCGCCGGACCGGCTGTCGGTCTTCGGCTACGCCCATGTGCCGTGGATGAAGACGCACCAGAAGAAGATCGACGAGTCGGCGCTCGCCGGCACGCTCGGCCGCTGGGAGCAGTTCGCGGCCATCGCCGCTGTGCTGACCGACGCCGGCTTCCAGCCCATTGGCCTCGACCACTTCGCCCGGCCCGACGACGAGCTGGCCGTGCAGCAGAGCGAGGGGCGGCTCAGCCGCAACTTCCAGGGCTACACGACCGACGACGCGGAGGTGCTTCTGGGCTTCGGCGCCTCCTCCATCGGGGCGCTGCCGCAGGGCTATGTGCAGAACGCCGTTCCCTTCGACCAGTACGCCCAGGCCGTCGAGGCCGGAACCTTCCCGACTGGCAAGGGGCTGACGCTGACCGCCGACGACCGGCTGCGCCGCGACCTGATCGTGCGGCTGATGTGCGACCTGTCGGTGGATGTCGGCGCGGTGGCCGAGGCCCACGGGCTGGCCGCCGGGACCTTCGACGCCGACCTGGAGGCCATGGCCGATCTGGTGGCCGACGGGGTCGCCGTGGTGGAGGGCCGCCGCGTCCATGTGCCGGAGCCCGCCCGCCCGCTGATGCGCATCGTCGCCGCGCGCTTCGACACCTACCTGTCCACCGGCGCCGGGAAGCACAGCCGCGCGGTGTGAGCGTGACACCCCTGTGATCGGCAGGCAAAAAGGCGCTTTTTGCCTGCCTCTGGCCTTCCGTGCGCAAATCGGCGAAACTGGAGCCTGTTGAACGCCTTTGCGGACATGGCAAAGGGACAGGCTCCAGGGACGGGCACCGATGATCACGCTCTACACCTTCGCCTCGCCGAATGGGCAAAAGGCTTCGATCCTGCTGGAAGAGCTGGGTCTCACCTACAAGGTCCACAAGGTCGACCTCGTGGCCGGCGAAGGCCGTCAGCCCGACTATCTGGCGGTCAGCCCGATCGGCAAGATTCCCGCCGTCGTCGAGGATCTGCCCGGCGGCAGGAAGCGCCGCCTGTTCGGGTCGGGGGCCATCCTGCTGCATTACGCGGAGCGCACCGGCCGCCTGCTGCCCGAGGACGAGGACGAGCGGGCGGAGGCGCTGAGCTGGCTGATGCTGGGCGTCAGCGACCTCGGCCCCTCGGGCTTGAGCAAGTTCCGCTTCGCCGTCATGGCGCCGGAGAAGATCCCCTACGCCATCGACTATTTCAAAGGCGAGCTGCAGCGCATCCACGCCGCAATGGAGGAGCGTCTGGGCGTGTCGGACTATCTGGCCGGCGGCGCCTTCTCCATCGCCGACATCGCCTGTTTCCCCTTCGTCGCCGTGGCCGCCAAGGCGGAGGGCAACGTGCTGGACCGCTACCCCAACCTGAAGCGCTGGCACGACGCGGTCGCGGAACGCCCTGCGGTCAAGCGCGGCATGGCGGTGCCGGAGTGAGCCGCCGCATGACCCGCCCGACCGCCGCCCTGCTTGCCCTCGCCGTGACGCTTCCCCTTCTCGGTGCCTGCCAGACCGCCCCGGACGGGGCGGAGGCGCAGTCTCTGCTCCCCGCCGACGCCGATCCCGGCACCTATTGGCAGGGCGACCGCAGCCAAGCCTACGAGCGCGCCTATGTCGTCGCCCGCAACCCGCAGGAATGGAACGATCTCTGGGCCCGCGTCGGCGAGGCCGCGCCGGGTCCCCTGCCCGGCGACCGCATGGCCGCGGCGGTCTTCCTCGGCCCGCGCGACACCGGCGGCTACGGCGTGTCCATCGTCAGCGCGCGGGCGTCCGGCGGCGACGTGGTCGTCGGCTACCGCGAGCGCGTTCCGGGCCCGGCCCAGGCGGTGGCGCAGATGCAGACGTCGCCTTATGCGGTGCGGCTGATCCCGATGGCGGCGGGAGCGGCGAAGTTTCAAAGGGAGAAGTGAGGGGGCGCGGTTGCCCCCACCCTTCCCACGGCTTCGCCGCGGGCCCCTTCCCTCCCCCGCTTCGCAGGAGAGGGAGATTATCCCCTCCCCTGCGCAGCGGGGGAGGGTCAGGGAGGGGGCAAGACCTCGCCCCCCTACCGCTTCCCCACCACCCGCGGATCCAGCGCGTCCTGCAGCCCGTCGCCCAGCAGGTTGACGGCGATCACCGTCAAAAAGATCAACAGCCCCGGCCACACCGCCAGCAGCGGCGCGGTTCCCACCAGCTCCTGCGCGTTGGTCAGCATGTTGCCCCAGGAGGGCAGCGGCGGCTGGATGCCCAGCCCGAGGAAGCTCAGCACGGACTCCAGCAGGATCACGTTGCCGACCGTCAGCGTCGTCGCCACCACGGCGGGGGCCGCGACGTTCGGCAGGATGTGGGCCAGCATGATGCGGCGGCTGCCCGCCCCCATCGCCACCGCCGCCCGCACATAGTCGCGCCGCCGTGCCGACAGGGTGGCCCCGCGCACCAGCCGCGCCACCGTCGTCCAGCCGAACAGCGCCACCAGAACGACGATGCGCAGCAGGCTGGCGTCCTCCGATCCCGCCACCTCCGGGGGGATGCCCAGCCGCGTCAGATCGATGGCACCCAGCACGATCAGCAACGGCAGCAGCGGCAGCGCGATCAGCCCGTCGGTGACGCGCATCAGCAGATCGTCGAGCCGCCCGCCGAAATAGCCGGCCAGCAGCCCGATCCCCGTGCCGATGACGGCGGAGGCCAGCGCCGCCGTCACGCCGACGAACAGCGACACCCGCCCGCCGTAGAGCAGCCGCACCAGCACGTCGCGCCCCAGCTCGTCCGTGCCCAGCGGGTGCAGGGCCGAGGGCGGGCCGAAGCGGTCGAGCAGGCTGATGCCCGTCGCCTCCACCCCCAGCCAGTGTTCCACCCAGGGCGCCGCCACCGCGGCGACGGCCAGGACCAGCAGCAGCAGGGCGCTGGCCACCGCCAGCCGGTGGCGGGCGAAGCGCCGCAGGAAGCGCCCAGCCTTCAAGCGCCCGGCCCTCACGCCCCGTCCCCCTTGAAGGAGATGCGCGGGTCCAGCCCCGCGTAGGCGGCGTCGGCCAGCAGGTTGCCAGCCAGCGTCGTCAGCGTGGCGAACAGCAGCGCCACCAGCGCCACGTTCAGGTCGTTGCCCATGATGCTGTCGTAGATCAGCTTGCCCATGCCCGGCCAGGCGAACATCGTCTCGGTCACCAGCGCGCCGGAGAAGAGGGCGCCGAACTCCAGCGCCACGATGGTCACGATGGGGATGGTCGCGTTGCGCAGCGCGTGGCGCCAAACCACCCGCCCCTCCCCCAGCCCCTTGGCGCGGGCGGTGCGGATGTAATCCTGGCGAAGCTCCCCCATCATCGCGGCGCGGACGTAGCGCGTGTAGCCGCCGATGCTCGCCAGGGTCAGCGAGGCCACCGGCAGCACGAGGTAGGGCAGCCGCTCCCACCAGCCCTCCCCGCCCACCGGGCCGAGACCGGAGGCGGGCAGCCATTGCAGTTCCACCGCGAAGAGCAGGATCAGCAGCAGCGCCAGCCAGAAGGCCGGGACGGAGATGCCGGCGAAGCAGAACAGGTTGATGGCGTTGTCCGCCCAGCCGTAGGGCCGCCGCGCCGCGTAGACGCCAAGCGGCAACGCCACCGCCAGGGTCAGCGCCATCGCCGCGCCGAGCAGCAGCAGCGTGTTGCCCAGCCGCGGCAGCAGGATCGTCAGCACCGGCTGCGCGTAGAGCCGGGAGAAGCCGAAATCCCCCATCAGCGCCGCCTGGAGCCAGTGCCAGTAACGGTCCAGCAAGGGCTTGTCGAGGCCGTAGAGCGCCTTCAGCCGCGCCGCGTCGGCGGGCGTGGCGCGGGGATTGCCGGCCAGCATCATGTCCACCGGATCGCCCGGCATCAGCGTCATCAGGACGGTGATGACGAAGCTCATCAGCAGCAGGACGACCAGAGCCTGGAGCAGGCGGGAGGCGAGGAAGCGGGTCATGGAGTGTTGAGGGCGTTGCTGAGCGGAGCCCCCCTCCCAACCTCCCCCCGCTGCGCAGGGGGAGGAGCCATTCCCTCCCCTGCGCAGCGGGGGAGGGTTAGGGTGGGGGCAATCGCCGGCATGCCTTTCCTCACTCCTTCGCCTTCCACGTCTCGATCCACAGCGTGCTGGAATCCAGATGCCCGGTCGGCACCACGCCCTCCAGCCAGGGCGGGAGGATGAACGGATCGGCGCGGAAGAACAGCGGCAGGTTCGGCAGGTCCCGAGCGTAGAGCGTCTGCAGCTTCGCCCAGAGCGCGCGGTTGGCGTCGGGCTCGCAGACATGCTCCAGGTCCTCCAGGACCTTGTCCATCTCCGGGTTCCTGTAGCCGGTGTAGTTCTGGCCCGCCCAGTTGTTGGCCTCCGTCGGGATCATGCTGGAATGCAGGATGGTGCGCGGGATGTTCTCCGGCGCGCTGATCCAGGCGAACAGCGCCATCGACTTGAAGCGGCGCTTCTCCAGCGTCTCGCCGAACAGCACGCGGGCCGGCTCGTTGACGATGCGCACCTCGATCCCGGCCTGCCGCCATTGCGCCTGGAGCACCTGCTGCAACACCTCGCGGGAGCGGTTGCCGGCGGTCGTCATGATCTCCAACGACAGCCGTTCCCCCTTGGCGTTGTGGCGCACCCCGGCGCGCCGCTCGCTCCAGCCCGCCTCGTCCAGCAGCCGGCCGGCCAGCGCCGGGTCGAAGGCGTAGGTCGGGTAGCCCGGCGCGTGCACGCGGTCGAGCGGGCTGATCTCGTTGTGGGCGACCGGCTGCCGGCCGTCGTAGAGCTGCTTGGAGATCGCCTCGCGGTCGATGGCGTGGAGCAGCGCCCGGCGCACCCGCACGTCGGCCAGCGCCGGGTTGTCGAGGTTCAGCTCGACATGCTCGAAGAACAGGCCCGGCTTGTAGAAGACGTTGTAGCGGCTGCCGTGCCGCTTCTCGAAGGCGAGCACCTGATCGAGCGGCAGGCCGGTCTCCCCCGGCACCATGTCGACCTGCCCGGCCAGCAGATTGGCCTCCAGCGCGGCGGTGTTCTCGATGGACTTCACGATCACCCGCTTGAAGGCCGGCTTGGCCCCCCACCAGGTCGGGTTGGGCTCCAGCACCACATGGCTGCCCGGCTCGACCTGGGCGATGCGGTAGGGACCGAACCACAGGCCGGGATTCGTCGTGTCGGTCTCGTACTTGGAGCGGTTGCGGTAGGTCGCCGGGTCGGCCTCGAACACCGCGCGCTCCAGATGGGCGGGCAGGACCTCGAAGTCGTTGATCTCGGCGTAGCTGCACACCGCCTTGTCGCGGTGGATGGTGAAGGTGCGCTCGTCCTTCGCGTCGATCGCCACGATGTCGCGGGCGAACAGGTCGAAATTGCTGTAGCCGCTTTGCGGGTGCTTGCCGACCGTCCAGGTGAACAGCACGTCCTCGGTCGTCACCGGCGTGCCGTCGCCCCAGGTCGCCTTGGGGTTGATGGTGTAGGTGACCTTGATACCCTTCTTGCCGTCGGCCCGCGTCTCGACCTCCGCGGTGCCCTTGTCTAGCGCCGGCAGCTCGGTGCAGAGGAGGCAGGTCAGCCGCCAGTCGGGGTCGTAGGCGGTGAAGGGCCGGCGCGCCATGGACAGGACGTAGCTCTTCGCCATCATCGCTTCCATGGAGGGGTGCCAGTTGGACGGGAACTGGGTCATGCCGATCACCAGCTCATCCTTCGCCGCCAGCGCGGGAGTGCCTATGAGGGCGGCGGCCAGGGTAAGGGCGGCTATTCCCGTTCGCGCCAATCCCGTTTGCATCGCGGCGTCGTCTCCGTCCGGTGAAGTCCCGGCTACGAACTATGGGGACCCGCGGGCTTCCGGTCCAGAGTGGAAGCGAAGTCTGCGAAGTCCTTGACGGAACGGGGCTGCGGGTGTTTGTGGTCTGCCCCATACGCAACCGAATGGATGGGGAGCCCGACAGGCCATGGCCGGCACCGTGACCCTGAGCCGCGACGGCGTCGTCGCCACGCTGACCCTCAGCAACCCCGACAGGCTGAACGCCTTCGACAAGCCGATGTGGCTGGCGCTGATCCCGCTGCTGCGCCGGCTCGGCGCCGACGAGACGGTGCGCGCGGTGGTGCTGCGCGGGGCCGGCGGGCGGGCCTTCAGCCCCGGCGCCGACATCTCCGAATTCGAGACGGAGCGCAACAGCCCCGAACAGGGCGCCGACTACGGCGTGCTGATGGACGAGGGGCTGGCCCTGCTGCGCGACCTGCCGCACCCGACGCTGGCGGCCATCCAGGGCGCCTGCTGCGGCATCGGTCTGGCCGTGGCGCTGGCCTGCGACCTGCGGGTCTGCACCGCGGGCAGCCGCTTCGGCGTGCCGGTCAGCCGGCTCGGCATCTCCATGGCGCTGCCCGAGCTGAAGCTGCTCCACGACATCGCGGGCGGCCCGGCGGCGCTGGAAATCCTGCTGGAGGGCCGCGTCTTCGGCGCGGAGGAGGCCAAGGACAAGCGGCTGGTCCACCGCCTCGTGGCCGACGAGGCCTTCGAGGGTGAGATCGCCGCGACCTGCGAGCGCATCGCCGGGGGCGCCCCGCTGGCCGCCCGCCTGCACAAGCAGTTCGTCCGCCGCCTGTCCGACCCTGCCCCGCTGTCGGAGGCGGAGATCGCCGAATGCTACCACTGCTTCGGCACGGAGGATTTCCGCGAGGGCTACCGGGCCTTCCTGGAGAAACGCAAGCCGGTCTTCAAGGGGCGGTGAGCGCCCGCGCATGCCAGGGTTCGCGCCATAGCGGTGGTTTCCGGACGGGGGAAGTCCAGATTGGAAAAATTGCCTCCCCCGTCCCACCGCTCCCACCCCGCCATGCCCCGCGCCACCCGCTACATTCCCTTCATCATCGCCTGCGCCCTGTTCATGGAGAATCTGGACGCGACGGTGATCGCCACGGCGCTGCCGGAGATCGCGCGGTCGATGGGCGAGGACCCGCTGCGCCTCAGCCTCGCCATGACCTCCTACATGCTGGCGCTGGCGGTGTTCCTGCCGGTCAGCGGCTGGATGGCCGACCGCTACGGCACGCGGACGGTCTTCGCGGCGGCGATCGGGGTGTTCACCGTCGGCTCGATCCTCTGCGGCCAGTCGGACGGGCTGTACGAGCTGGTGGGTGCGCGCATCGTCCAGGGGCTGGGCGGGGCGATGATGGTGCCGGTCGGCCGGCTGATCCTGCTGAAGACGGTGCCCAAGGAGAAGCTGGTCGCCGCCATGGCCCAGATGACCCTGCCGGCGCTGATCGGCCCGGCGCTGGGGCCGCTGGTCGGCGGCTTCATCGCCACCTATGCCTCCTGGCGCTGGATCTTCTACATCAATGTGCCGATCGGGCTGATCGGGATCGCGCTGGTGCTGACCCTGATCCCCAATGTGCGCGAGACCGAGCGCGACCCCTTCGACGGCCGCGGCTTCATGCTGAGCGCGCTGGCCCTGGCCGCGCTGATGTTCGGGCTGGAGAATGTCGGCCGCGGGGTGCTGCCGCCCGCCGCGGTCGCCGGGGTGCTGGGGCTGGGCTTTGCCGCCGCGTGGCTCTATCTGCGCCACGCCCGCGGGATGGAGCGGCCGGTGCTCGACCCCTCGCTGCTGCGGCTGCCGACCTATTTCGCCTCGGTCATGGGCGGCACGCTGTTCCGCATCGGCATCGGCGCTGTGCCCTTCCTGATGCCGCTGATGCTCCAGGTCGGCTTCGGGCGCACGCCCTTCGAGTCCGGGGCGCTGACCTTTGCCGGGGCCGCCGGGGCGCTGACCATGAAGGCGCTGGCCGGTCCCATCCTGCGCCGGCTGGGCTTCCGCCGGGTGCTGACCGCCAACGCGCTGATCAGCGGCCTGATCCTGGCGAGCTACGCCGCCTTCCGGCCCGAGACGGCGCACTGGGTCATCCTGGGCGCGCTGCTGATGGGCGGCTTCTTCCGCTCGCTGCAGTTCACCGGCCTGAACAGCCTGGCCTACGCCGAGGTGCCCAAGGAGTGCCTGAGCCGCGCCAACACGCTGGCCAGCGTGATGCAGCAGGTCTCGCTCAGCCTGGGCGTGGCGGTCGGGGCGACGGTGCTGCACCTCACGCAGAGCGTCACCAGCGGCCCCGGCGCTTCGCTGACGCCCACCGACTTCGTGCCGGCCTTCCTGACGGTCGGCGGGATGGCCTGCGTGTCGGCCCTGTTCTTCCTGCGGCTGCCGCCCGACGCCGGCGCGGAGATCAGCGGCCACCGCGCCCGCGCGCGGGCCAAGGAGCCGCCGCGCGCGCTCGAAGCCGCCGATTGATCCGCAGCCGGATCAAATGGGCCGGATCAGCGGTCTTCCCAGTCCGGCTCGTCGGCCTTGAGAAGTTCCAGGAGCCGGGCGACCCGGCCCGAAGGAGGATGCTGCGTCGCCTCCCCCATGTAATCGTCGGCGCCGGTCCAACTGGCGGCCTCCATCAATTCGGCAGGCGTTGCGCCCGTGCCGATGATGCTGGCGATGCGCATGTCGTCCAGGCGCCCGCAGATGTCGATCACCTGATCGCGGGTGAGCGCCGGCTGATGCTGATCGGGCATTCGGAACCCCCTCCTTCCAAATTCCGCATCCCCACGATTAGCGGCCCGTCTCCCGGCCGGCGCAACGGCGCAAGGGTGGAAGCCCCGCCGCAACAAGGGGGATGCTCTCTCCCGAGTCCCCTGGTCCCGCACCGGCCCTCGATTGTCCTCCGAGCAAATCCAGCGCGGCGACGTCGTCCTTCGGTTGCGAAATAGGCAAAAATCCCACAATGCGGGATAAGCAAATGTGCGCTCTTCGCAGCACAACGGAAAATTCTTACCAAGCTTGGCTCTTTTTCGTGCGGTGAGCCTTTGGTTGGGGGTGCGTTCGCCGCGCGTTCCCGGTATAAATGAGCATGGCGGCTATGCGCCGTCTTCAGAATAAACGGGAGGCTCCCCGCCAGGGCGCGGGCAGCAAGACAGGCATGATGGACTGGGACAAGCTTCGGGTCTTCCACGCCGTGGCCGAGGCTGGAAGTTTCACGCACGCCGGCGAGACGCTGAACCTCAGCCAGTCGGCGGTCAGCCGCCAGATCAGCGCGCTGGAGGAGAGCCTCGGCGTGCCGCTGTTTCACCGGCACGCGCGCGGCCTGATCCTGACCGAGCAGGGCGAGCTTCTGCACCGCACCGCCCGCGATGTCTTCGCCAAGCTGTCGATGACCGAAGCGATGCTGACCGAAAGCCGGGAGCATCCGAAGGGTCCGCTGCGCGTGACCACCACGGTGGCCTTCGGCTCGACCTGGCTGACCCCGCGCGTCAACGAGTTCCTGTCAATCTACCCGGACATCCAGCTCACCCTGCTGATCGATGACAATGAACTGGATCTGGCGATGCGCGAGGCGGACATCGCCATCCGCATGAACACGCCGCGCCAGCCCGACCTGATCCAGCGCCACCTGATGTCGGTGCATTTCCATCTCTACGCCCACCAGGAGTATCTGAAGAAGCGCGGCGCCCCGAAGATCCCCGCCGACCTGGACGGGCACGACATCGTCGCCTATCCGCCGGACGTCCGCGCGCCCATCGCCAACGTCAACTGGATCAACGAGGTGGGCGACCCGGCACCGGGCGTGCGCAAGCCGATTCTGCAGGTCAACAGCATCTATGCCATGTACCGCGCCGTGGAGAGCGGCCTGGGCATCGCCGCCCTGCCCGACTTCCTGGTGGACGGCAGCAAGGAGCTGACGCGCGTCCTGCCGGACGTGGACGGCCCCAAGGTCGACGCCTACTTCGTCTATGCCGAGGAGTTGCGTCATTCCAAGCGCATCGCGGTGTTCCGCGATTTCCTGGTGAAGAAGGTGGCGGAGTCGGCCTTCTGACCAAGCTCAGCCTTTGGGCAGACATGATGTTTGCCTGTTTTTTATGCACAGGCGCCCAGCAAGCTATGCCGGGCGCCTTTCTTTTTGTACGGATTGTACCGAAACCCCTCCCCCATCTTTGCAATCCGGTTGCCGTTTTCTGTCCCCAGCCACCCACCCTTCAGCACCATACGCCCCCGCACGCCATTTTTTCGCTTTTCTTCAACGCCTTACAAGCTATGCGGTTCTCGCATGGCCGAATTGGATATTTGGGGATGGAATCCTTTGGGCAGAATGGTCAAATCTTGGGCGTTGGATGTTGCGCCGCAGCATCCGGCGTTTCGTCCCGGAAGCCCGCTTCCGGGGTTGGGTCCTCGGACCCAGCGTCTCCCAGACGTGAAGCCTCCCTGTTCAACTCGCCGGCTAATCAATGGGTTAGCCGGCAGTTTTTTGTCGGGACGGTCCGGAGGGGAGCGGTAGACCCGTCATCGGGCGCCGGGGAGCCGGGCGCCCTCGCGCGCATAGATCTGACGCGGCGCGCAATATTCATCGAGTTGCACCACCACGGCTCCGGGCTGGCTGTTCAAGCCCACCCAGGCATCGTAGCCGACGATGTCCCCCGGTATGTTGCGATACAGGCCATAGGCGAGATAGCGGACATCGGACACCGGTATCCGCACCCCGGCGAGGGACGAGGCGACGGCCCCGTTGCAGCGGTTGGGACTCAGCCGATCCAGGGCGCTCACCGCGCCGGGCTCGGGTGTGGCCTGTGGTGGCGGGCTCAGCCCGGCGCAGGCGGCCACAAGAACCATCAACGCGACGGCTCCCCCCAGCTGGAGCACCCGGAGGCACCCTGCCCTTCCGACTGTTCCGCCCCTCATCGGATCGTCCTCCAGCACGCCGTTCCTTCGTCCCCTCGGATCAACAGGCAGGAGGACGTCCTGTGCCAGAGCGCCAACCCAGGGCCGACCGCCTCAGCTCACCACTTTTCAAACCAGAGTCTTTTCAAACCGACCCCCTTGAAGCGGAGGGCATTGAAGCGGACCGGCCCGTCACCAGCCCCTGCCCGACGACCATCCGCCATAGAATTGCACGCTCGGCCCCGGATAGGGGCGGGGTCCCCAATCGTTGCGCCAGGCGCGGTGATGGTGATGACGGGGCGGCGGCCCCCAATAGGGAGGTGGGGCGACCACGATGGGCGGCGGGGGGCGGTAGCCCGGCACGACGATCACCCGGCTCCCCGGCGGCGGCACGATCACCGAAGGACCGCCATAGGGAGAACCGCCGTACCAGGAGCCACGGTCACGCGGGCCATGCGCGTCCGCCGCCGCGGGAAAAACGGCCAGCGCCAGCGCACCGGCGGCGCCCAGCACCGCCATACGGGCCGCCGAACGAAAAGCCGCAGCCACGCCCGAAGGACGCATGCGGTGGAGGAACGTGGGGATCAGCGCGCTCATGCCGGCTTTCCTTCGCAGGTCCGGCGGCGCCCGTCGACCGAAGTCCGGCGCCGCCTCACTGGGATGAACAGGCGGCCCTGCCGGACTATTCCCGGCCAGACGACTCCCGGACAAGCCGGCGACCGGACGGTTCAGTGGGCCTCAATGGCTCATCAGGACCGGAACCGTCATGTGCTCCAGCATGTAGCGGGTCATGCCGCCCAGCACCTGTTCGCGCAGCCGCGAGCGGCCATAGGCGCCCATGACCAGAAGATCGCAGGATTCGTCGGCGACCGTGTTCAGCAGCGTGTCGCCCGGATCGATCTGGTCGGTCACGATGTGGGTGGCCTCCACCCGGCAGCCATGGCGCGACAGGTGCTTGGCGATGTCGGCGCCCGGCTCGTCGCCGATGCCGGCGGGGCCGGCCTTGGGGTTGACGGCCATGACCACCACGCGCTTGGCGGCGGTGAGGATGGGCATCGCGTCGGCCACCGCGCGGGCCGCTTCGCGGCTGCCGTTCCAGGCGACCAGCACGCGTTCCCCGATGTGGGGGAAAGAGCCGGCGTAGGGCACGACCAGCAGCGGACGCCCGCATTCGAACACCAGATCCTGCGGAACCGCGATCGGGCGGTCACGGTCGCGGTGCGGATCGGCCTGCCCAACCACCACCACGTCGGCGTAGCGTCCATGCAGCGCCGCGCTGTCCGTCGGGTGACCGTAGAGGACCCGCCATTCCGAGCGGTCGGTCAGGCCGTTGCGGCGCACCGCGTCGGCGAAGAGAGCCTCCGCCCTGGCGGTCTGGTTCTCGGTGTAGCCGCGCTGCATGGCGCGCACCTCGTCCGGCAGTTCCGCCTCGACGTAGCCCGGCAGGGTCAGCGGAACGACGGGGTAGAGGCCGGTGATGTGGCCGTCGGTGCGCGCGGCCAGTTGGGCGGCGGCATCGATTCGCGCCGCAGCGGCGGCGGTGTCGTCGACGACCACCAGCAGGTCCTTGAGTGCCATGGCGATTCTCCCTCGCTCGCGCGGGTGGGCGATCGTTGTGCACCACCTCTTCTCGCGCATTGGTCGAAATTATAGCCCGGCATGGCCGTCTCTGACGATGGTCAGAATGGGGAACGCTGGCATGCCGCCTCTGCGCGCGCCACCGGTCCGGTCAACAGCCTAGAATTCGACCATTCGTGGCCTTTCACAGGGCCGGCAACCTGCCGTGGTCCGGCGCGGAACGCCACGCCGCTGCCGGCCCCGGGCGCCGCCGATGCCGCAAAATCAATCATCGCCAATCAAAACATCAACCGTGATTTGCATGAATACCCGAGTATGAAGGTCGGTTCTGTCATCGGGCAACTATAGTGGGGCGATGCTTTCCACCGTCTTCGGCGGCTTTGGTTTTGACGGGCGGGCATTCTTTCGCGTAAGTGTTGATCGTCGTTTTCCCAACGGTGTCTCGACCATTCGCGCCCATGAAGCCGGACCCTCACCTCGCCTCCCTTGCCGCAGCCCTGTCCGGCACCGCTTCCGGGGCTCCGGCGCTCGACACCCTGCGGCAGCTTCTCGACGTCATGCCGGCGATGGTCGGCCTGCTCGACACGCAGCGGCGGCACCTCTACGCCAACCAGGCGTATCTGGACTATATGGGCCGCAAGCTGGACTCCCTCATCGGGACCACGGTGGGCGACATCCTCGGGCCGGAGACCCAGCGCAACAACAGCGCCGCGGTTGAACGCGCGCTGGACGGCGAGACGGTGCAGGTGGAAGGCTGGCTTCCCCGGTCCGGCGGCGGCAACGACTACGTGACGCGGGTGCACGCGCCCTACCGCGGCCCGGACGGTTCCATCGCCGGCTATTTCGTCATCATGCAGAACATGACGGAGCGGCGGCGCACGCAGGACGACCTCTTCCGGCTGGCCTACTACGACCCGGTGACCGGGCTGGCGAACCGGCTCCTGCTGGTCAAGCACATGGCCGACTTCCACGGTATGGGGGAACCCTTCACGCTGGTCATCGTGGATTTCGACCGCTTCGTCGACGTGCGCACCAGCCTGGGCCAGAGCTTCGCCAACGAGATCCTGACCGACGTCGCCACGCGGCTGAGTGTGCGGGCCGGTTCGGTGGACCTGATCGCCCGCATCAGCGACCACGCCTTCGCGCTGCTGATCGGCGGAACGCAGGACCCGCTGGCGGTGGAGGAGCGGCTGTCCACCATCGCATCCCTGGTCCGCTCCGCCAAGACGGCGTCGGGCGCCTCGGTCTTCCTGTCGGCCAGCATCGGGGTCGCCGCCTCCTGCGACACCCACACCCGGCCCGAGGACGTGCTGCGCGACGCGGAGATCGCCACCGGCCGCGCCCGCGAGCAGGGCGGTGGGCGCCACGCCTGGTTCGACCCGGCCATGCACGCCCGCGTCGTCGAGCAGGTGCGGTTGGAGCACGACCTGCGCCGCGCGCTGGAGCGTGGTGAGGAGTTGTGGGTCGCCTACCAGCCGATCGTCGAGATGGTCACCGGCGGCTTGGCCGGGTTCGAGGCGCTGGTGCGCTGGAACCATCCGGAGCGCGGCAACATCCCCCCCGGCGTCTTCATCCCGATCGCCGAGAGCACCGGCCTGATCGTCACGCTGGGCGCCTGGGTGCTGCGCGAGGCGTGCCGGCAGATCGCCGAATGGCAGGACAAGCGCCTGCCCGGCTCCGCCAACCTGTTCATGAGCATCAACCTGTCCACCCGCCAGCTGAACGACCCCGACATGGTCTCGCTGGTGCGCGAGGTGCTGCGCGAGACCGGGGCCGAGCCGTCCTGGATCAAGCTGGAGATCACCGAAAGCGCGGTCATGGAGAAGGCCGAGCAGTCGATCCGCCTGCTGCAGACCCTGCGCGGGCTGGGCATCAAGATGTCCATCGACGATTTCGGCACCGGCTATTCGTCGCTGTCCTATTTGCACAAGTTGCCCATCGACAGCTTGAAGGTGGACCGCTCCTTCGTCATGGCCATGCACCAGTCGGAGGAAAACCGCGCCATCGTCCGCATCATCATGGATCTGGCGCGGCTTCTCGGCTTCGACGTCATCGCCGAAGGCATCGAGACGAGCGCCGACGCCAACCTGCTGCGCGCGCTCGCCTGCGACTATGGGCAGGGCTACCATTTCGCCCGCCCCATGCCCGCCGCCGACGCCGACCGGCTGGTCGGGGCGGAGCATCTGCCCTGGCAGGTGCCGCGCTAAGGCGGCACCCCACTGCCCCCTCAGTAATAGGGGGCGCCGAGTCCTTCCGCCTCGAACGCCGCCTTGACCGCGGGACGCTCCAGCACGCGGGCGAGGTAGGGGCCGAGGTTGGGCAGGCGGCGCGCCGGCGTGCCCATGAAGCGGGTCCAGCGGGCCAGCATGAACAGGTAGGGATCGACGGCGCTGTAATCGCCGCCCAGGAACCACGCCTTGCTCCCCAGTTCGCGGTCCAGCAGCGTGAAACGCTCCAGCAGCCGCGCCTCCGCCATCGCCTTGACCGAGGCCTGCGCCTCCGCCCCCTCGGCGTGACGCTCCGGGTAGAAATAGACCAGCATGTCGGCCTGGACGGTGTTGGTCAGGAAGACCAGCCACTGGTAGAAATGCGCCCGCTCCGCCGTGCCGGGCGCGGGGGCCAAGTCGGCGGCCGGATGCGAGTCGGCGAGGTGCAGACAGATCGCTGCTGATTCGAACAGCACCAGATCGCCGTCGACCAGCGTCGGCACCCGTCCGTTGGGGTTCAGGCGCAGATAGTCCGGCGCCTTGTGCGCGGCGGTGGCGCGGTCCAGCAGGACCAGGTCAAAGGGCAGCCCGATCTCGCGCAGCAGGATGTGCGGCGCCATCGACGCGCTGCTCGGCATTCCATACAAGGTGATCATCGTTCCCCGTCTCTTCCGAATCTCCGGAGCTTGCGCAACGGGCCCGGGCGCCATGCAGGATGGGAATGCCCGCCCCACCCCCCGATTCTCCGGCTTTGTCAGGAGGGCCAACCATGCCTATGATCGGAGGCGCCGTTTAACATTTTCAACAGCGGCGAACCAGCATCGGCAACGACCGACTCCGGCAGCGAACACAGGGATAGAGATCATGACCGAACAGGGCGCCGCGGCGACTGAAAGTTTTGGGGCTGGAAACTCCGCCGCCAGCCGCGACAAGGCGTATTTCCTCCACCCCTATACCAACCTTCACGCGCACGAGACCCAGGGCCCGCTGATCATTGAGCGCGGCGAGGGCGTGCGCGTCTTCGACGACAGCGGCAAGGAATACATCGAGGGCTTGGCCAGCCTGTGGTGCGTGTCGCTGGGCTGGGGCGAGGAGCGCCTTGTCGAGGCCGCCACCCGGCAGATGCGCAAGCTGCCGACCTACCATGTGTTCGGCCATAAGAGCCACGAGCCGGGCATCGACCTCGCCGAGCGGTTGATCAAGCTGGCCCCGGTGCCGATGTCCAAGGTGTTCTTCGCCAATTCCGGGTCGGAGGCGAACGACACCGCCGTCAAGCTGGTCTGGTACTACAACAACGCGCTGGGCCGCCCGGAGAAGAAGAAGATCCTGTCGCGTGTGAAGGCCTATCACGGCGTCACCGTGGCGACGGCCAGCCTGACCGGCTTGGTGAACAACCACCGCGATTTCGACCTGCCCATCGCGCGCATCCATCACACCGACTGCCCACACCACTACCGCTTCGCCGAGCCGGGCGAGAGCGAGGAGGCGTTCGCGACCCGTCTGGCGGAAAGCCTGGAGGCGCTGATCCTGGCCGAGGGGCCGGACACCATCGCCGCCATGTTCGCCGAGCCGGTGATGGGGGCCGGCGGCGTCATCGTACCGCCTGAGACCTACTTCGCGAAGATCCAGCCGATCCTGAAGAAGTACGACATCCTTCTGGTCGCCGACGAGGTGATCTGCGGCTTCGGGCGCACCGGCAATTTCTGGGGCAGCCAGACCATGGGCATGCAGCCGGACATCATAACCTGCGCCAAGCAGCTGTCCTCCGGCTATCTGCCGATCTCCGCCGTGATGGTGTCGGAGGCGGTCTACCGGGCTTGCGTCGAGGAGAGCAAGACGATCGGCACCTTCGGCCACGGCTACACCTACTCCGCCCATCCGGTGGCGGCGGCGGTCGCCGTGGAGACGCTGAAGATCTACGAGGAGCGGGACATGGTCGGCCATGTCCGTGCCGTGGCCCCGCTGTTCCAGCGCCGGCTGAAGGCTCTGGCCGACCATCCGCTGGTCGGCGAGGCGCGCGGCATCGGGCTGATCGGCGCCCTTGAACTGGTCGCCGACAAGGAGACCAAGGCCCCGTTCGATCCGGTGGGCCGGGCCGGCGCCGTCGTGAACGGGCTGAGCCAGGAGAACGGCCTGATCATCCGTGCCATGGGCGACAGTGTGGCGGTCTGCCCGCCGCTGGTCATCGGCGAAGAGGACATCAACCTCATGTTCGACCGCCTGACCACGGCGCTGGACGCCGCGATCCCCGTCCTGCGCGGGTAACGCCGGGCTCCGCGACGACGAACGGCCGCCCCGCCCATCCGGCGCGGGCGGCCCTTTTCATTCGAAGGCAGGCGTCAGGAACGGGCGGTGTTGATGACGTGCGACGAGACCGGGACGCCCGCCGCCGCCGCATCGCGGATCAGCGCGTCGGCGGTCGGCCAAACCATGCGCCCGCCCAGTTCCACCAGGGTATCCTCACGCACGGCCATGTAGCCGCCCACACTCGCCATGTAGATCAGCCGCGCCAGACGCTCGGGCCGCGGCGTGGACTCCGCCGGCGGGGCCACCCCATCGGCGCGGGCCGGAGACGGCACCGCGGGGCGCCGCGGCAGGGACGGCGCTGGGGAAACCGCCGCGGCGGGGGCCGGATGGAAGGGGATGACCTTGCTGCCGCCGGGACCGATGGCACCATGGCTCAATTCCGGGCCGGACATTCGCCGGCTACGCGCGCTGTCGAACGTCAGAACGGCACTCATCGCGCAACACTCCCCATCAACGACTTAACTGAACCCTCTCACTTACCCCCTCTTTCGTCCATACGACCTTGTTCGTAAAAGAACACAACAAAGGTATTTGGCACAATCGGACAGGAGACGCCTCTGCCTTTGCTGTCCGTTATACCTCATGGATATTCACAATCACTTGCGATCACCAATGGAATGACAGGAAGAAAGGGTGTTTCCCGCCCTCCGCAATGGCATGACGGGTGACGGACATGAATCGCTCCGCGCGGACGATCATCCATAGGTCGAATGGCCTCGCGGCGGCGGATCGGCGAGAATTGCCTCCTTGCCGGGCGGACCTATTGACATCGGTCAATGCCGGGTGGCAACGCGGCGACGATCATGCCATCTTCCTAACGTGCTAGGCCCGGTGGCTGGACCGCCCGGACTGCACCCGCCCCTTCGGATGAACGCGAACGGAACGCGCGATGGATTACGAGAGCTTTTTCCGCACCCAGATCGCCAGCCTGAAGCAGGATGGCCGCTACCGGGTCTTCGCCAACCTCGAACGGCAAGCGGGGAACTTTCCGAAAGCCACCTTCCGCGACGCCGCCGGGAAGGAGCGGGAGGTCACCGTCTGGTGCTCCAACGACTATCTGGGCATGGGCCAGAACCCGGTCGTCCTGAAGGCGATGCACGACGCCATCGACGGCGTGGGCGCCGGCGCCGGCGGCACGCGCAACATCTCCGGCACCAACATCTACCACGTGCTGCTGGAGCGCGAACTGGCCGACCTCCACCGGAAGGAGGCGGCGCTGCTCTTCACCTCCGGCTACGTGTCCAACGACGCGACGCTGGGGACGCTGGGCAAGCTGCTGCCGAACTGCGTGATCCTGTCCGACGCGCTGAACCACAATTCGATGATCACCGGCATCCGCAACAGCGGCGCCGAGAAGCACATCTTCCGCCACAACGATCCCAAGCACCTGGACGAGCTGCTGTCGCAGATCGCCCCGGACCGCCCGAAGGTCGTGGCCTTCGAGAGCGTCTATTCCATGGACGGCGACGTCGCCCCGATCCATGACCTGTGCGACGTCGCCGACAAGCACGGCGCCATGACCTACCTGGACGAGGTGCACGCGGTCGGCATGTACGGCCCGCGCGGCGGCGGCGTGGCGGAGCGCGACGGCGCCATGGACCGGCTGACCATCATCGAGGGCACGCTGGGCAAGGCGTTCGGCGTCCAGGGCGGCTACATCACCGGCTCCACCGCGCTGGTCGACTGCATCCGCAGCTTCGCCGCCGGCTTCATCTTCTCCACCTCCCTGTCGCCGGTCCTGGCCGCCGGGGCGCTGGCCAGCATCCGCTATCTGAAGCAGAGCCAGACGGAGCGCGACCAGCACCAGGAGCGCGCGGCGACGCTGAAGCGGCTGATGGCCGAGGCCGGCCTGCCGGTGATGCCGTCGGCCAGCCACATCGTTCCGGTGATGGTTGGCGACGCCCACCGCTGCAAGCGCGCCTCGGACGAGCTGATGGAACGGCATGACATCTATGTTCAGCCGATCAACTACCCGACCGTGCCGCGCGGCGGCGAGCGCCTGCGTTTCACCCCGACCCCACTGCACAGCGACGCCGAGATGGCGCGGCTCGTCGACGCCCTGCTCGACGTGTGGAGCCGCCTGGAGCTGCGTCTGGCGGCGTAACCTCTCCCCCCTCCTCCGCGCCCCGCCCGTGCGGGGGAGGGGATTCGGTGATCTCCCTGCGATGATGGCATCGGCGCTCTGGACTTGTGGGCCGGGGCGCCTTACCTTTAGACGTTGATGAGAACGTTTCGCAACGTTCGGTCCGCAAACGTCGACAGCCGCTGTCCAATTGCCACCGCCCAGGGGTTCGCCATGTACCGTGACAACTCGCTGATGCCGAAGGAGGCCGTGCGCCTCGCCGTCCTGGGCACGCTGATCCAGAACGGGCCACAGCGTTACGCCGAGCTGGCCGGCGCACTCCGCCATTTCCTCGACCGCATCGTCGGCCCGTCGCTCGACCTCATGGGCACGTCGCTGGAGATGCTGCGCTACGAGGGGCTGATCGAGGCGCTCGACGGCACCGGCATGGAGGACAACGCCCTGCTCGGCGCCACTGAGGCCGGACGGGCGGAATTCGACACGCTGATGCGCGCCAACGTGCGCGCCCCGTCGGCGGACGGCCTGAACAAGCTGGTCATCGCGCTGAAGCTGCGCTTCCTGCACCTGCTGGACGTCGAGTCGCAGCGCGACCAGATCGACCACCTCGCCTCCCTGTGCGAGACGGAGCTGGCCCGGCTGGGCGACCTGAAGCGGGCGAGTGCGGGAACCGACGGCCATTTCGCCGATTGGCTGGAGCACGACATCGCCCAGGCCGAGGAACGGCTGAACTGGTTCAACAATCTCCTGTCGCGGTTGTGATCGGCGCGGCGTTTTAGCCGCGTTTCATGCGGGAGTTTGTTTCGCGTTAGGGTTCTGGTGTAACTTTCGGGGCCATAATGCCTAACCCGAAAGCATAGTCAGGACCCCCTCCCATGGCTTCCAACCTGTCGCCCGACGATCTTGAAGACCGCCTGCGCGTCGAATTCATGGACGACGCCCGCGACCGGCTGGAAGTGATGAACGCCGCCCTGGAAGGTTTGTCCAAGGGCACGCGGGAGGAAAGCGCAGTCATCGGTGTGCTCCGGCTGGAGGCCCACAACTTCAAGGGCATGGGCACCAGCTTCGGCTACCCCACCGTCAGCCTCGTCGCGCACCGCCTGGAGGATTACCTGTCCGGCCTGAAGCGGCTGGAGGCGCGCGAGCTGAACGACGCGCAGACCTTCGTGGACCGGATCGCCGAGCTGGTGGACCGCGCCGAGCAGCCCCAGGTTGCGGAAACGAACCGGATCATCCGCGCCCTGCCGGTGCGCTACCAGTTCGAGATCACCGACATCCAGATCAGCAACGTCGAAATCATGCTGGTCACCCCGTCCAAGGTCGTCGCCAAGAAGCTGGGCAGTGAGCTGGCGGCCTGCGGCTTCCGCACCGTGACGGTCAGCGACCCCATCGAGTCGATCAGCCTCGCCGTGCGCGTCCCGCCGGACATGCTGATCGCGTCGATGGTCATGGACGGCCTGTCCGGCCTGGACCTGATCCGCGGCCTGCGCGCGATGAGCGTCACCCACAACGTACCGATGGCGCTGCTGACCTCGATGAGCCTGGACAACCCGGCCCTGAAGGAGATCCCGCACGGCGTTTCGGTCATCCGCGTCGGCGAGCATTTCGGCGACGACTTCGCGGCGGTGGTGGCGAAGCACAACCTCGGCTGAGGTTCAGGACTCTTGCGGGCAAAATGACGTCACGGATTTCGCGGATTTAGAGCACGGATTACACGGATTTTTCTTTGATGCTCGCCCAGTAGTGGCTTGTCGAGGAGCCATTGCTGAGCAAGCGATCTAAAAAATCCGTGAAATCCGTGAAAAGATCGGTGAAATCCGTGTGAATCTTGTGATCCCAGTCCGTCACTCGCAACGGGCAACCACCCGCCTCAATACAGGTGCTGCCCGCCGGTGATGAACATCTCCGTCCCGGTGACGTAGCCCGAATCAGGACCGCACAGGTAGAAGACCACCGCCGCCACGTCCTCCGGCGTGCCCATGCGCTTCAGCGGGATGCGCGGGATCAGCACGTCGTATTCCGGGCCGGTCATGGCGGTCTCGATCTCGCCCGGCGCTACGGCGTTGACGCGCACGCCGATCTCGGCGAACTCCACGGCCATCTCGCGGGTCAGGCCGGACAGCGCCGCCTTGGAGGTCGAATAGGCCGACCCCGCGAAGGGGTGCACCGAGTGGCCGGCGATCGAGGTCACGTTGACGATCGCCCCTTTCGCCCGCGACAGCGGCGCCGCGAAGCCGCGGGCCAGCACCAGAGGGGCGAAGAAGTTCAGTTCGAACACCCGATGCCAGCCTTCGATGGCCCCGTTCAGGCAGCCGAGGCGCTCCTTGATCGGCGTCTTGGGCGAAATGCCGGCGTTGTTGATCAACGCGTGCAGCGGCCCGCCGTCCAGCGCGCGGTTGGCCTCCTCCAGGAAACGGGCGCGGCTGTCCGGATCGGACAGGTCCGTCGGGATGTGGTGGGTCCAGTTCGGATCGCGCCGGCAATGGTCCGGCACCTCCTCGCGGGAACAGGAAATGACCCGCCAACCCTCGGCGCTGAAGCGCTGCACGGTGGCGTGGCCGATGCCCCGGCTCGCGCCGGTCAGAATGACGGTTTTACGGTGCGGCATGATGTCCACGATACCCCGCTTCGCCGCACCGCGCCAGCGCGGCCGTTGCCGGTCAGACCATGCACCGTTGACGGGCGCCCTCCACCGCCCAACCTTCAGCCTGGGTCCAACCGTTTCACCGAGTCCAGGAGGACCGCCGACGTGCTCCCCCGTTTGATGGCCGTCCTTCTGCTCTCCGGTCTGCTCTCCGGCAGCCTCTTGGCCGGCCTGGGCGACGCCACCGCGGCGAAGGCCGCCGCCCAGACCAATGCCTGTGTGCCGCCCGGCGGCTGGTCCGACGCCGCCGCCCGCCCGCTGAACGCCGCCGACCTGCTGCGCCGCGCCGCGGCGTCGCCCGCCGTGCTGCTGGGGGAGCGGCACGACAACGCCGACCACCACCGCTGGCAGCTTCACAGCCTGGCGGCCCTGCACGCGCTGAATCCCGATCTGGCGGTCGGCATGGAGATGTTCCCGCGCAGCGTCCAGCCGGTCCTCGACCGCTGGAGCGCCGGGCAGCTGACCGAGGCGGAGCTGCTGCGCGAGACCAACTGGCCGAAGGTCTGGGGCTACGACGCGCGCTTCTACCTGCCGATCCTGCATTTCGCCCGGATGAACCGGCTGCCGGTGGTCGCGCTGAACGTCGACCGCGGGCTGGTCAGCCGCACCGCCCGCGAGGGCTGGGCCGCCGTCCCCGCCGGCGAGCGGGAAGGCGTGGGCGACCCGGCCCCTCCCCCGGCCTCCTACACCGAGCGGCTGCGCCAAGTGATGGCCGCCCACGGCCCGACCGAGCGCCGCTCCGGCAGCTTCGAACGCTTCGTCGAGGCGCAGTCCGTCTGGGACCGCGCCATGGCCGAGCGGATCGCCGAGACCCACCGCCGGACCGGCCGCACCGTCGTCGCCATCCTTGGCCAGGGGCACATCGAGGGGCGCGACGGCGTCCCCCACCAGCTGGCCGACCTGGGCATCCGGAACAGCGTCGTCCTGCTGCCCTGGGACGAGGACCGCCCCTGCGCCGAGCTGGACGGGCGGATCGCCGACGCGGTCTACGGGCTGGGCGAGAGCGAGGCGCCGGCCGAGACGCCGCGCCCCCGGCTGGGCGTGATGCTGGAGCCGGGACCGGACGGGGTGCGCGTGCGCTCCGTCACCGAGGGCAGCGTCGCCGCCGCCGCCGGCCTGACGGCGGGCGACCTCGTGGTCGCGGCGGCGGGGTCCCCGGTGCGCGAGGCCTCCGACCTGACGACGGTGGTGCAGCGCCAGGCCCCCGGCACTTGGCTGCCGCTGACCGTGAAGCGCGAGCAGGGCACGGCGGAGCTGGTGGCGAAGTTCCCCGCTGCGCCGGTGGTGGAGTGATCGGAGTTAGAGCATCCGCTCCCACTGCGCCAGCACGTCCGGCGTGGGGTTCATCGCCGGGGCGAAATCCTGGCGGCCCAGCCGCGACCGGTGCTCGCGCAAGGCCCACTGGACGGTCGGGAAGGCCAGATCGTCCCAGGGGATCTCCTCCCAGCCGAACAGCCCGACCTCCTGGCTTTCCGGCCCGGCGGACACGTCCGGCGACAGCAGGCGGGCGCGGAAAATCAGCTGCACCTGGCTGATGCGCGGGATATCGTAGACGGCCAGCAGCGAGTCGATGGCGATCTTGGCCCGCGCCTCCTCCCACGCCTCGCGGGCGGCACCCTCCATGGTGCTCTCCCGTTCCTCCATGAAGCCGGCGGGCAGCGTCCAGTAGCCCTTGCGCGGTTCAATGGCGCGGCGACACAGCAGGATGCGGTCCTCCCACGTCGCCACCGACCCGACGACGATCAGCGGGTTCTGGTAGGCGATGTAGCCGCAGTCCGGACAGGTCAGCCGCTCACGGTCCTCGCCGGGCGGGACGGTGCGGAGCCGGGGGCCTTTGACGGGGCCGGGAGGAAGACCGGAGGGGGAGGACGGATCGTCGGGCATCCGTCGGATATGGCGCAGACGGGGTCGGCGGGCAAGCCCGCATCACCGAGCCTCGGTGCAGGCGGAACGGGCTTTGGAGGGGTTCTTCTTTGTTCATCGCCCGTTCTCTTTCCTGATTCGTTCCTGTAACCTCGCCTCTGGTCTCGGCATTTGCAGCGTTCTTCGGGGAATTTCATGCAGTTCGCGTTCGACGCACAGTCGGTGCTTCTCGGCGGCCTTGCCGGCGCCCTTCTTGGGGCGATCCTCGCCGGCATGATCGTGCGCCTGTACGCCGCACGCGCCGAGGCGGAAGCCGCCGCCATCCACGCCGAACTGGTCACCCGGCTCGACGTCGCCGAGCGAATCGAGGGCGACCTGCGGGAGGAGGTGGAAGCCCGCGACCACCAGATCACCCGGCTGACCGGTGAGCTGTCCGCCGCCCGCGAACGGCAGGCGGAACTGTCCACCACGCTGGCCCGTGAGCGCGCGTCGGCGGCGGAGAAGCTGGCCCTTCTGGAGCGCGCGCAGGCCACCCTGTCCGACAGCTTCAAGGCCCTGTCGGCGGAGGCCCTGCGCTCCAACAACCAGAGCTTCCTCGACCTCGCCAAGGAGACGCTGACGACCTTCCAGGAGCAGGCGCGCGGCGACCTGGAGAAACGGCAGACCGCCATCGCCGACATCGTCGCCCCGGTCCGCCAGTCGCTGGAGCGCATGGACGGCCAGATCCAGGAGATGGAACGCAGCCGCGCCGGCGCCTATGAGGGGCTGAAGCAGCAGGTGCTGTCGCTGGTGGAGACCCAGTCCCAGCTCCGCGCCGAGACCGGCAACCTCGTCCGCGCCCTGCGCAGCCCGGTGGCGCGCGGACGCTGGGGCGAGATCCAGCTTCGCCGGGTCTGCGAGATGGCCGGCATGCTCGACCACTGCGACTTCGTGGAGCAGATGAGCGTGGAGGCCGCCGGCGGGCGGCTGCGCCCCGACCTCGTGGTCAAGCTGCCCGGCGGCAAGACCATCGTGGTCGACGCCAAGACGCCGCTGGAAGGCTATCTCGACGGGGTGCAGGCAGCCGACGACGGCGCCCGCCGCGACGGGTTGTCGCGCCACGCCCGCCATGTGCGGGAGCATATGAAGCAGCTCGGCACCAAGGCTTATTGGGACCAGTTCGCGGATTCGCCGGAATTCGTCGTGCTGTTCCTGCCCGGCGAGAACTTCTTCTCCGCGGCGCTGGAGCACGACCCGGCGCTGATCGAGGCGGGCATCGACCACCGGGTGATCCTCGCCACCCCGACGACGCTGATCGCGCTGCTGCGCGCCGTCGCCTATGGCTGGCGGCAGGAGCGGTTGACCGACAGCGCCCGCGAAATCAGCGCCTTGGGGGCCGAGCTGTACAAGCGCCTGCACGACCTGGGCGGCCACATGGAGCGGCTGGGCGGGCAGCTCGACAAGGCCGTGGGCTGCTACAACGGGGCGGTCGGCAGCCTGGAGTCCCGCGTCCTGGTCACCGCCCGCCGCTTCCGCGACCTGCACGCCACCCCGGACAGCGCCGAGGAGATTCCCCTGCTGGAACCGCTGGACCACGCCCCGCGCCCGCTACAGGCGCCGGAGCTTCGCACGGCTGAGCCTCGGGCCGCGGATCTGCGAGCGGCGGACCTGCGAGCGGCAGCCAGGGCGTAGAGCCGAAGCCAGCAACCCGGATTTGCCCGTCTTGTTTCGCCTTGCAAAGGAGGGAAGCGGTCCCAATTTCCCTCCTGTCATTCTGCTTCGGACTGCCGGCCTGCTACGCCTTCGGGTGCCCAGATCGTCGCTATGCCTGGACACAGTCTGATGCGCCGCACCGGCCGATGCGGCGCCTTTCATACGAAACGGAGAGCAATCATGCCCGTCGGTACCGTCAAGTGGTTCAACAGCACCAAGGGTTATGGCTTCATTCAGCCGGACAACGGTGGCGCGGACGTCTTCGTCCACATCTCCGCGGTCGAGCGCGCGGGCCTGCGCAGCCTGAATGAAGGCCAGAAGGTGTCCTACGAGGAGCAGCGCGATCCGAAGCGCGGCAAGACCTCGGCGGAGAACCTGAAGGCCGTCTGAGCCACGTCTCACGGCACGGCATCGGAGGGGGCACCGGGAAACCGGTGCCCTTTTCCGTTGCGCGCTTTTCCTCTACAAGCACCCCCCTGACGTTCGGAGTTTCCCCCCATGGCCAAGACCAAGAAGAAGCAGCCGGTGGACAGCGCCTTCGTGCTGTTCGACGTGCTGTACGAAGACGGCGCCCGCACCTCCAACCGCAAGGTCCCCGGCACGCTGGTCGGCGGCCTGGACGGCGACGAGCCGGCCCGCGGCTTCATCGAGGAGCAGGACCGCAAGATCGCCGAGATGTCCGGCAATCCCCGCGGCCCCATCAAGTCGATCACCCGCTCGCCCCTCTGAGGTGCGGCCGTCCCGATGGGATCGGCGGGTCGCCGCGGGTTGTGCCTTGCGCCTTCCTTGACCTCGTGGCCCGCCCCCCATATTTTGACGGATTGTCGCACCTCCACGCACCGTTGCTGAGTTCCCATGGCCGTTCTTGATATCCTCGTCGCCCCGCACCCCGTCCTGAAGCAAAAGGCGAAGCCCGTCGAAAAGGTCGACGCCCGCATCGCCAAGCTGATGGACGACATGGTCGAGACCATGTACGCCGCGAAGGGCATCGGCCTCGCCGCGCCGCAGATCGGCATCCTGGAGCGGGTGATCGTCGTGGACGTGCACGACAAGGACGAGAAGCCGAACCCCATCCGCCTCGCCAACCCGGAAATCGTCTGGAAGTCGGACGAGACGTCGGTGTGCGAGGAGGGCTGCCTGTCGGTGCCCGACCAGTATGCCGAGGTCACCCGTCCGTCCTCGGTCCGCGTCCGCTATCTGGACGAGACCAACGAGACCCGCGAGATCGAGGCCGACGGCATGCTGGCCACCTGCATCCAGCACGAGATCGACCATCTGAACGGCGTGCTGTTCGTCGATTACCTGTCGATGCTGAAGCGCAACATGATCCTGCGCAAAGTCCAGAAGATGCAGCGCGCCTAACCTTCCGACGTTGGACGACTCTTCATGACGCCGCTCCGCCTCGTTTTCATGGGCACGCCGGACTTCGCCGTGCCCAGCCTGCGCGCCCTGGCCGATGCCGGGCACGAGGTGGTCTGCGTCTACAGCCAGCCGCCCCGCCCCGCCGGGCGCGGGCAGCAGGTCCAGAAATCCCCGGTCCACCGCTTCGCCGAGGAGCGCGGCATCCCCGTGCGCACGCCCAAGTCGCTGCGCAACGCCGAGGCCCAGGCGGAGTTCGCCGAACTGAAGGCCGACGCCGCGGTGGTCGCCGCCTACGGGCTGATCCTGCCGCAGCCGATCCTCGACGCGCCGCGGCTGGGCTGCCTGAACGTGCACGGCTCGCTGCTGCCGCGCTGGCGCGGCGCCGCCCCGATCCAGCGCGCGATCCTGGCCGGCGACGCCGAGACCGGCATCACCATCATGCAGATGGACATCGGGCTGGACACCGGGGCCATGCTGCTGAAGGACGCGGTGCCGATCACCGCCGGGACCACCGCCAGCAGCCTGCACGACGCGTTGGCCGACATGGGCGCCCGCCTGATCGTCGAGGCGCTCGACGGCCTCGCCGCCGGCCGCCTGACCGCCGAGCCGCAGCCCGAGGCCGGCGTGACCTACGCCGCCAAGCTGACGCGCGAGGATGGCCGGCTCGACTGGACGCGCGACGCCGCCTCTGTGGAGCGGCAGGTCCGCGCCCTCACCCCCTGGCCCGGCTGCTGGTTCGACGCCCCGACGCCGACCGGCGGGGTGGAGCGCATCAAAGTTTTGAAAGCCGAATTGGCGCCGGATCCCCGCAAGGCGGCGCCCGGCACGCTGCTGGACGACCGCCTGACCATCGCCTGCGCCGACGGCGGCGTGCGCCTCACCCTGGTGCAGCGACCCGGCAAGGCCCCGGTGGACGGCGCCGCCCTGCTGCGCGGCTTCGCCCTGCCCGTCGGCACCCGTCTCGGCGACGCCGCATGCAGCGCTGGAAACTGACCCTCGAGTATGACGGCCGGCCCTTCGTCGGCTGGCAACGGCAGGACAACGGCCCCTCCGTCCAGCAGACGCTGGAGGAGGCCATCGAGCGCCTGTCGGGCGAAACCGTGCGCGTTCACACCTCCGGACGGACGGACGCCGGGGTGCACGCGCTGGGGCAGGTCTGCCATTTCGATCTGGAAAAGCCCTTCACCGGGCTGAAGCTGCGCGACGCGCTGAACTTCCATCTGAGGCCCGCCCCCGTGGCCGTCCTGCTGGCCGAGGCCGTGCCGGAGGACTTCCACGCGCGCATGACCTGCCTGGGGCGCAGCTACGTCTTCCGCATCGTCAACCGCCGCGCCCCGCTCGCCCTGGAGACGGGCCGCGCCTGGCACGTCATGCGGCCGCTGGACGCCGAGGCGATGCACGCCGCCGCTCAGGTCCTGGTCGGCCGGCACGACTTCACCAGCTTCCGCGCCGCGCTCTGCCAGGCCAACTCTCCGGTCAAGACGCTGGAGCGGCTGGCCGTCGAGCGGGTCGGCGAGGAGGTCCGGGTGCACGCCGCCGCCCGCTCCTTCCTGCATCATCAGGTGCGCAACATGGTGGGCACGCTGGAGCTGGTCGGGGCCGGCAAGTGGAGCGCCGACGACCTGCGCCGCGCGCTGGAGGC